>NZ_JBQKHJ010000003.1:0-229170 GCF_052118345.1 Prevotella sp. LCP21S3_D2
TAAGAATCCTTTCTTTCCGGTTTGAATCTGCGTATTACCTCAAGTCGCATCGTGGGGTAAGGGGATGGTGGCTACATATTGATGTTGTGCTGTTGCTTTTTACTGAAAGCTGCTACTAACGACTCATAAATCTACCCTTAATCGTGTATTGGATGATAGTTGCGGATTTTAGGTATAATGCTTTGCTACCTTTTAAAAGAGGGCTTCATATTGTTTGATGATGTTTTTCCATGGGTAGTGATGGTAAGTCAGATTGGTCAAGTCACCATCATTTTGCTTTACGTTCATGCAGAGTTCTTTCAATTGTTCGGCATCAAGGTAGTAGTGAGCCATGTTGAAGGTGGTTTCTCTGTTGTATTCCACTCCGTAGGCCAGTATGGGGCATCCGAAGAACATGGCCTCCACCAATGAAGGATTGGTGCCGCCCGCACTATGCCCATGGACATACAAGCGGCAGTTTTTGCGCAGAGTATAGAGCACGTCAAGGTCGTAGATACTGTCTAAAATACGGATATTGTGTATCATGCCATATTTGAACCTCAAGTTCTTGCTGTAGCTGCTGTGGTTCCAGTTGCCGATAAACACCAGCGGCATACCGCTTTCGGCAAAGGCCTGCAATGTGATGTCGCATTTGTTTTCAGGCTCTATGCGGCATATCGACAAGGCATATCCTTTTTTGTCGAGCATATACTTGTTCAATATGCTGCTTTGTTTCTCCTCCGACACATTGCGCAGCACATGGTCTCCACCGTAGGCTATCAGTTCTGGACTTTTTCCATATTTTTCTTCAACATATCGCTGTATCACTTTGTTGTCGGCAATAACGATATCAGCGCACCTCACCGCCAGCTTTTCGCTCAGTCTGAGATACCATTTGGCAAATCCTCCCCATTTGGCACGGGTATGTTCCAAACCGTCAATGTTGACAATCAGTTTCTTATGGAAAAACAAACGGAAAAAGGGCAGGAAAACACCCCCTGAAACACCCAGAACAAGCACAGTGTCAAAACCTATGATGCAGCACATCAGCGACAATATATCGTAGAAAATGCTTTGTGCACCGTTGGCGTGGAATAGAGGGATATATTTCAGTTTGGCCCCCTTGAATGTCTTTCGTCTGTCATCATAATCCTTTGCCGAACAGAACACGGTGTATTTGATGTTATAACTACAGTTCACTCCAATCAGGTTTTCCACCAGTGTCTCAAATCCACCGTATTGAGCAGGCACTCCCTGTGTGCCAACTATTGCAATCCGTTTCATTGTTTAATAATTATTGTTTTTTGTATTCTATTGGTTTACCGTATGCCATTCTGCAGAAGCGTTTCTATGGCAGAAATCATGTTCTTTGCACAGAAAAGCCTTGCTTTTTTCAGTGCATTGTTGGCCATTCCGATATAGTTTTGTTTGTCTGACAGCATTTCATGTATGCGCTTCTCTATCAGTTCCAAGTCTTTCGCATCAATCTTATATCCATTCTTGCCGTTTTCCACCAGCTCAGCCACTCCACCAACAGTGGGCACGATTACCGGTAGTCCGGCACTCATGGCCTCAAGCACTGTCATGCCGAATGTTTCGATGAATTTCTCCTTGTCCGACAGGTTCAGCACAATAGAAGCCTTCATGTAAAAAGGTGTCGTATCGCTTTGCCGAGGATAAATCTTGAGGTTGGCACCCTTGGTTGCTTTCCAGTGAATAGAATTCAGAAAACTGTTGATATTCTCCTGCGTTTCGTTGAGCACCAGGATGAAGCGATATTCAGGCATTCTTACAGCCAATTCAACAAACTCCCTTGTACCCTTATATGCTTTAAGCGAGGCAATCATGAGTATGGTTTTGAGGTTGAAAGCCTTTTCGGCATCGGGTGTCATTCGTTCCACAAAATCCTTGGGCAGCGCATTGGGGATTACCGTCACCTTGCTTGGGTCGGCCAATGAAGAAGCCTGATAACCCGATACGCAGACGATTTCGTGAGCCAGCCGTTGCATCATCCATGCCAGCGTCTTGTAGAAAACTCCTTTCACAAACGCATTCTCGTGGTAATGATACACCACCCGTTTGCCCGTGAGTCGTCCTGCCAAAGCTCCGCCTATAGGGAGCAACGTGTTGATATAAAACACCACATCACGGCGGAACATCCATTTCAGTGCAAGGAAGAATGTATAGATCTGCACCACGGCATATCTTGCCATGGTAATAGCCGGATTGTTGGAAAAGCGATAGAAATACGAATGTTTTCTGAAATTCTTCATGCCCTCCAGTTCATCCAGCACACCGCCACACGAAGACACCAAGTCCACGTTGTAGCCTTTGTTCAGCAACCCCTCCAGCACCATCCTCAGCACCTTGGGGCTTCCACTATAATCGTTGAAAAGATGGAAACAGACGATAGTTTTCATTCATTTAGATTTCATCAATGATATTTGTAACAATCATGGTTACATGATTAATCAAGCCAAAAGTCCACTCCATATTTGCATCAGCCTTCTGATGTCGCCGTTTATTGTTCCCTTTTCTCTTATGGTAAAACGTGCTATCATGTCCAGCAGATAGCATTTGAACAGTATCTTGTCCATCCATTTCCCATCCGGCGAATCAACATAAGCCATGATGTCCTGGGCTGTCCAGTGACGCTCGAAAATGAATGTCTGGATGAAGAAATGATATTTATCCAACAGGGGAGGGTAGGTCATCTGGGCATATTCCCAATCAAAGACAAATAGTTCGTCCTGCTCCACATACATGTTCCATGGAGTGAAGTCAGCATGATAAGCACAAAATCCAACACGTTTTCCCTCCCATTGCTTGACCGTATCTTCAACGGCATTCATCACCATAGCCTTGTCCACCTCTTCGGGTAGCCAGTCGGTATGTTTTTGCAAAGCCGTGAGCACCCGACAAAAGTCGCTCTTTTCAAATGCTATTTCTTGAATGGTCGCTTCTTTCAGCCGTAACAGAAATTTGTCGTGTAGTATTCCCCATTCGTGTACCACCTTTGACTGACTTGTTTTTGTTGTACTTTGCACGAATATGCTCACCCCGTTGCCCAAATCTCCACAGAACAGACATTCGGGCACACTCCTTATACCTTTTTTATGCAGAACATTCAACAACTGTGCTTCATTATCAAACAATGCGGCTATTTCACAGCTGTCTGTAGCCTTGCAATACCCCAATATCCTGTGTCCTTTGCTGAGTTGAATCGTTATTTTCTGATGTACACAGGGTGTTCCGCAGAAGATGGAAAAATCCAATTCTTCCGTGTCAGTTACCTTCTCTAACAACTTCTTCAATTTCCCATCAAATCTGCATCTGATTTTCTCCGTATGAATCAGACTCCTCACCATCCGTATCTTGTGCAGCATAGGAAAGCCTCTTTTCATCCATTTCCCCTTCCAGCCGCTTGGCTGATATAGTTCCATTGCTGTGCGAAGGTTTTTGGCAGGCATTATCCAGATCTTTCCATCGGCATTATTGAACCGATAGAACAGGCATCCTTCATCGAGGTTAAACAATTTTTTGAAAACAGCAGTGATAGTCATCAAATGCAAAGGTTTATCTACGAACGATATGCTCGGGTAATCACATCTTTTATTTCGGCTCCATGGTGTTCCCAGCAGCATGTAGCGGAAGCATCTTGAGCTTTTTTGCCCATCATTTTTCTTGTCTCTACATCAGTAAGTCTCAACATCCCCTTCGTGATATGGTCTATCACAAAATCTCTTCCTTTTCTGGGTATGATGATCGCATAGTCATGCGTGAAGTATCGTGTATATCCAGTTGTGTCTATGCATATCAAGGGTTTCCCCAATGCCATAGCGTCAAATGAAACAGTGACGGCTCCCTCCTTCAATGCTGCATTGATCACAACATCAGCATCAGCCATCAATGTTTTGTATTTCTCCATGGAAATCTTGCCTGTAAGCGATATATATTTGCCAAGCCCCCTGTCTTTGACCATCCTTTCAAGTCTTTCCTTGTCATAGCCTTCTCCTACTATTGTCACATGAATTTGGTCATTCTGCTTCACGGCGGCATGGGTAGCTTCAATGATCAGGTCAAATCCACGCCAAGCATCCAGGCGGCCTATAGTGACATATTCGGTGACATCCTTTTTTCCCGTTTGTTTGTGGCAAGGGTAAAGCGTTGCTTCAGCAGCAACATCAGTAAAAATGATGGTCTTGTTGGCATAAGCCGAAGGAATGTATTGACGGGTAAAGTCCGTTTTACATAATATCAGATTGGCATTTTTGCATCGTTTTTTGAATCCCATGTTCCATTTGCTCAACGAAGCTATTTGCCTACGAATCCTTTCAATGATATAGCTTTTTTTTCCGTAGTGTTTGCAAAATTCTTCAGGTATGGTTTCCAAACCTCCTATGGGTCCCCATATAAAGAATTGCTTTTGTCCATAGCTGCTCACCTTCCACAATGCGTTTCCGTAGGTGAGATGGTGGAAAATCCTGATGTCATTCTCCTGCATGGTCTTTTTCACGATATGGTTGGTACACACCTGCCATATATTATAATAGGTACGCACGCCGCGCAAACCCTTTTTCCAGAAACGTGCCCATTTGGGCCAGTCGTAATACAGCCAGTGGATATTTTTATATACGGGATGCTTGTCAATCCAAGGCTCGATGGTGTGCCGATTGCTTTCGCGTGTCAGCACCCACAGCTCGAAGTACTTCGACATCTCCAGCACCCAGTGCCAGCCCACGCCAATCTCACTTCCCAGATGAGGCTCACAAGCGTAGGCTGAAACGAATATCTTAAGTTTTTCTTGTTCGGTTCTCTTGGTAGAGAGCATCATTTCATGTGACAACCTATTATACACAGGAATAATGATTGAGAAAAATGGACTATTCATAAACTTACGATAATCTTTTCATATTCTTCTTATGTTGCCTCTCAAAGACTATTCGCAGAATTCTTGCTACAGCCTCCTGAGGCGTGCCTTCATTCATCACCTTATAGAAACCTGGCTTATCCGCCAAATAGTCTATTTTCTGGTTGATTGCCTCAACACCTGCTGCATCCAGTTCTCTCTTTCTGGTTAATATCGTCTCCGTACGAGCCGTGAGCAGGATGTTGTAATCCAACGAGGGAATGAAACACTTCCCCCACCCGTAAAGAAACTTGACAGGCAGATAGATGCGGCTGCGACGGCTGTCACAAATAATATCCGTATAATAACGGTCGAAGATGGCAAGTCGGGTGATACGGGTTACAGGCTTCACCCGCAGAAAATAACCCAAAAGGTAATCCACAGAATAATAAGCCAACCGAAGCAAGGAACTCAGCATACCTGTTTTCGCTCCACGATGAGGCTTTTCGTAGCTCCTGTCCACCTCTTTCTTTATGCCTGCACTATGTGCCACTTCACCCAGATTGCCAAACAGCATGGGACGGAAGTGAAAATAGACATGTGCCTTGCGGAACACCTCCCCAAGGTTCTCTATCATCAAATCAATAACCGTGGTTTTACCTGAACCGTCAGGACCGGTAAAGCCAATGGAAAAGCCTGTATTGGAGCAGATGTAATTCCTTATAAAAGTCCACAGAAAAAGGAGAACGTTTCCGATGGAATCAAGGGGGCGCTGTAAAAAATTAGCAGCAACGGCTCGCATCACTAATATATGGCTATCTATATTGTCACATTCTTCAATCGAATTGACACGAAAAACCGCCTTGATCTTTTCCTTCACGACCAAGTTTTGGCTTGCTTTCTCTCTCATCCATGCGTATTTATCGGGGAACTGACTTCCCACTGCACGATTATAAAGATACTTGTCGAGAAACTGATACTCAACCTCCATATAATAGAGGAAACCGTTGAACTGTCGATGCTGAACGAACTCACTGGCATCCATCAATAATATTCCCCATACAGATGTATTAAAGAAAAAATCCCATTGCACCAGTTCGATGTGTTCACCACATGAGAAACCGCACACGTATGTAATAAGCCGGTCACTATGCAGATAAGTGATGATTTTCCACCCTGAGGAATCAATCAGTTTTAGCAGTTCACTTTTCAGTGCGACATAACTCTTCCGTGTGATGATGATATCAATGTCGCGACTCTTGTTATTATCGGGAAGACCCTCAAAATTCCTCAGAACAGCATAGTCCGCATTATCATTGAGTAAGCCAACGACATCCGAAATATGTTTAGCCGAAATCTCACTCATACCATTATTTTTTGAACAAACCAGAGTTGGCAATCACTTTGTCTATAATATAAGAAGGGTGGTTCCACACACATTCAAATAGAAGAGCTAACCCCCTGATTATTTTTTTCTCTCTGATGTAGAAAACGCCATTTCGCAAACAGTCTGCCGCATGGGAGTCTTTTTGCAGTCGTGCCCGTTCTATCTCCGAAAGCGAATTATAATAGTCAATAAAAGTCAACTCTTTCATTCCCTTACGGCGACGTCGCAAATTTACCTTCACATATTCCATCTTGATAATCATATTAAAATGGCTTGAAGATAATCCTTCGGATTTTCGATAAAGATATAGCACCTCGGGCAACACTATAATATACTTTCCTTCCGCATACAAATCACTAAGGCGTGTCCAAAGTTCTAAATCTTCACAAAAATCCCTATAACGTGGTTTTCCAACTGGATAACCATCTAAGGAAAAACCACCTACTCGAATAGCAGCCTCACGATCAAACATAGTTTGTATGGGAAGATAGACTCGTTTTGCCGCCTGTGCTCTTTTCAAGAATTGTGCCTTTGTAGTGTCACCAATGAACAGGCCACCTCTCATTTTCTTACTTTTTGCATCTATAAATTGAGACCATGAGCTCACAGCGATCAAATTCTCATCATTCGATAAAACCTGATATTCCTTTTCAAGAAGCTGAGGAAGAGGCAGGTCATCCGAATCAACAAATATCAAGTATTTGGTTTGTGCATGATGTAATGCAAAATTCCGTCCATATGCAATACCTTGGTTTTGAGCAAGCTTCACCAACTCATATTGGCGCTGATTCTGCTGAAAGAACCGCTCCACATATTCTACCGTTCTATCCGTGCTGCAATCATCCACCAACAAAAGGTGAAAATCTTGCATCGTTTGTGTCATGATGCAAGCCAATGTCTCTTCAATGTATTTCTCCGCATTGTACATGCAGATGGCAAGGGTTATTTCAGTCCTCATATTTCTTTTTCTGAACCGTTGTCAACACTAATTGTTCACCATAGTTATTTTGAAAATACCTCACACCTGTCATAATCATCAAGCACCCCCATGCATAATAAATATTACCAAGTGTGAAACCAAGAAGGATCAAATACAGCAATGTTTCAATGCTGAAAAAATGACGTATGACACATGAATAAATAAACACTAAAGATATAATAAATGCAATAAGACCATATTGGTCATATATCTTTGTGTCTGTACGCTTCCACCAGTATTTGTCCTTTTCCATGCTTTTTTTCCCTATCCAAGTTTCAAGTTGGGTGACATCGGTCTTTGTGAAGACGTTCATCACGGGAATTATTCTCGTTGCTCCGCTGCCATCGGCAGCCATGGCCTCTTCTGCGCTTCCTGTTGATGCAGCTTCTGCCAGTGCTACAGCACGGTCCATTTGTTTCAATTCCATTGACTGCCCCAACATGAACATTCCGATTATCAACGGGATAATATAGATAACGGTTTTGCGTGTTATGAAGTAGAAGCTCAGAACTCCCATGCCCACAAAGGCGGTTCCGCTTCCCATCGTCAGCATGCTCCATAAGAATAAGAAAGTCACGGTGCGATGATCCTTATCAAACCATTCTTGAATAGTCGGCTTTTTACCCTTCTTTATTTCTAAGCACCGTAAATAACCCAACATGGCAAAGGTCAAAATGCGTGCCGAATGACTGGGCTCTAAGGTTAAAGCAGGCAATTTCGTAATGGATAAAAAGAACTGATTCTGCAAATTAAATAAAGGCATATTCCGAAGGCCTACTAACACACATAATTGTTGTCCAATCAAAGTAATGCCGTATGCCATAATCAGATATTGCAGGATTTTGGTAAAAAAGTCTAACGTAAACGTTCCTTTCACAACAAAGCTGTAAAAGTTTACATACAAAATCAAATACATGCCCAAGAAGCCCAAGGTGGAGAATCGCATTTCACCTTTCAGCAAGGACAAGGTATAACAAACGAGCCAATAAATTGCAGCCAGAACGAGTGCCTTGGTGACGATTGGCTTCTTGGCAATGAATATCAAGGGACAGATACCCATAAAGCCAATCTTCACTGGACTAAATGGACCTTGCTCTAGGGGAACAAACATGATATTAAAAAGTACCAGCATGATTGTGGCCAGCACCTTGTCCTCATAGATAAATTTGATTTTTTGTAGAATCCACATTTTTATTGCTTATTTCTTTGCATGATGCTTCTTACATAATCTCCCGTGCAGAACAATGCCAGATAGCTTTTCCAACCTATAGTCTTCATGCAATGATTCCAAAAACTCTGGTAGTTATAATTGGATAATTGTGATGGGCTTGTCGGAGAGGAAAGAAGTTGCATTTATTCTGTTCCGTATTGTTCTTCGTCCAGTACTTTTTTGATTGCCTCCAAGAATCCTAAACCGTACAATTGGTCAGGCTCCAAATATCCGCCTTCTGCCCATTCGTTCCATGCAAAGACAAACACCTTGTCGCTTTTATAATATTTTTTTGCGTTTTGGCAGAGCAAGGCAAAGTAATGATAGAATTTTTGTGTAGTTACCCCATCATATACGATACCATTCTTGCCAAATCTGGGAGAGTTGTCCCAGTCCGTAAACGCACAAGGGATTGTATTCTGGCCCTCCTCTGGGCGTAATGATAATATCTTCTGCCATACCTGATCATAATCAACATGTTTAATCTGAGACACCGATCGACTAATATACAAACTTCTTTTAATATTTAATTTCCGCTTAAGGTGATTGACGATTTTTATCAATCTTAACTTGTATTGATTATGATTCGATGTCCCAACCACATGAGCATATCCCGGATTCATTTCCACTCCATATGTAAAGCGTGATCTGTCCCATGAACGATCTAAACTTGAGGCTGCACTTTGATAGATATAAATCAATCCAGACAATCCATTCTCTTTTGCCATTGTGTCCCATAGGTCGAGCATCTTGTTCAACTTTGGAATCAGGTGGGGAGCATAGATGACCAGAATGGGCTTGCCATCTTCTCTCATATAGCGCTTATCCTTGAAAAACGGAAGCATGTAGTTGAAATGATCCACCCATAGCTGCTCATCATCGTAATCATCGAAAATCAGAATTTTCGACTGCTTGGTGTCTTTGCGTTTCCATGCGTCACGCCATTCTCCATTTGCCCACGAAATACAGTAATGAATATCTATTTCGGGATGAGCCAGCAGCATCTCCATTGGCTTTTCCAATAACGTTTTTCCACTAAACCAATAGTGATACATGCAAAAGCCATAGATACCATATTTACGGGCAAGTTCACATTGCCATTTAAGAGTGGCAATATCACTCAGGTCATAATAATTATTGTCTAATGGCACTCTTGGTTGGTTGTGTCCCTCAAAAAGCGGCTGAGCACTTTTCATATTCGTCCACTCCGTAAAACCCTTTCCCCACCATCTGTCATTTTCGGGAATGCAGTGAAATTGAGGAAGATATACTGGAATTACCTTCATAGCTATTATTATTTAATTATTTTTACAATCTTAGCAGGACATCCTGCAACAACAGAATAGGGCGGAACATCTTTGACTACTACGGCATTGGCAGCAATAATCGCTCCATCTCCTATAGTAACATTCGGTAAAACGGTTGCCTTGTCCCCAATCCACACATTTCTTCCTATTGTAATTGGGCCTGGAGAGTAGATTTTCCTCGCCAACGGATTTATCGTCAGTTCTGATGCAGAATTCTGCCCATGAGCATTGTCTGTAATCAATACAAATCGTCCAGTCAATAGACCATCCCCAATTATAATTTGTTGAGCACAGCTGATATGCGAGTATTCCCCTATGGAAATATCATTTCCAAGTACCATTTCAGGCTTATTGTCTTCAGATGGGCTACATTCCAACACACACTTCCCTAATATAGAAACATTCTTTCCGACAACCATATATTGAGGGTTCAATAACAACAGCCCTGATGCCAATTTGCTTCCTTGGCCAAAAGACTTGAACCTACCTTTATGGTAACCGGTAATAAGCGCACGTCGAAACTGATAGAGAAGGAAATCTCCTTTTCCACTCAGCAAGGAAAAAAGCCTCCCCAAGTATAAACCGACAACAAAAAAGATATCAAGTATTATTTTCATGAATGATATGCCTATAAATCTGTATCAATCTTTGCTTTATACGTTCAGGATCATGGCGAAGAAGAGCTTGTTTCCTTGCTCCTTTGCTCAGAGTGTCTGCCAACTCTCTGTCATGGAAAATCTGTTTGATTAGTGAGGCTAGGGTATATGGATCATTGGCAGGGAATAATATCCCGCTCTCTCCATCCTTGACTAAGGAGGAGATTCCTCCAACGTGTGTCGCCAATACAGGAACGCCCAGAATTTGTGCCTCACAGAGGCTGTTCGGGGAGTTGTCGATATAACTTGAATGCACATAGCAGGAAGAACCGCAGAGTGCTTTCAACAGTTCCTCTTCTGTTGCAGTCCCCATTACCTTAATATGGACGTTTGAAGCATTTATTCCATATTTGTGTTCATAAAAATGCATCTCAGGGATGCCATATACTTGCCATTCAAAATCAATATCCGTGTATTTCGTCAAGAGATTCGCAGTTTTCAGAATCAAATCGCATCCTTTATACCAAGGTCGTGAGATAACGCTGACTACCCTTTTAGTTCCATTTTCATTCCCTGTCCATACCTCCTCTCCATCAAGAAAAGACTGACGTAATGCCTCCTCACAGTGGAAATAGGTCGCAGATGGATTGAACAAATCAATCAAACGACAATCCCAGTCGGTACGTCCCATAAAATACCGACAATTGCCAATAGTCTGCAATTCCCGTTTTGCATGCTTACGGAATGCCGATTCTGATCTTAAGCCAATATAACGGTATCGTAAACTCAATCCTTTTTGAAGGATGAAATCTATCGGACTCATTCCAATGGGGAACAATGCATTATGGTATGGAGGCAAACAGCCCTGCATGTGAATGACAACTGGAATCTTTGTGTTGCCGCAAATCACACCAAACTCATTTTCACTTCCGAATATTTGTATCACATCTGGCTTAAAATCATCAATGATTTTTTTGTATGTTTCCAAGCTTCCATGAGAGATAGGATAATATTTTACACCATTCTGCTCATAAACAAACCCTTTATCAGTGAAATTGAAGGCAACGCCCAACCTAATTTCAGGAATCTGTCTCACGATTCTTTCCAATGACGCAATCCATCCACCACCGTTATGACCATTGCTATAGGAATGGAACAATGAGGGTGTTACTGAAAACCAAAGTATGCGCATATCTGTACGGAATTTATAGCTATTATCGGCGATTTATAAGTTCTTCAAACAAATCCAACCACCTTTGAGAAATCTTGTCAAATGCAAATTTGTCAAGCGTAATGGCATGATTCGATGCAAGTCGGTTCCTTTCATCCTCATTGTTCATTAGATGATGCAATTTCTTTACAAATTTTTTTTCCTTAAATGCTGGAATGCAATACCCATTCACATTATTTATCACTATATCTGAAAGAGCCGAGAAAGAATTGTATGCAATGGGTATACATTGATATCTTAGTGCTTCAACTAGAACCATTCCAAAACCTTCTGAAGAAGAAGAAAGGCAAATAATAGGACTTTCTGCATAATACCTATCGGGGTCTTTAAACCCCTCGAAATAAATTCTTTCGAGTCCCATCTGATAGGCCATCTTTTCAAAAAATGGACGCAGTCCTCCATCACCAACAATACGAAATTCCCAATCGGGGAACTGATGCTCAGTTTTAGCCCATATCTTTATCAATCGATCTATTCTTTTTAGTCCAAACTCTAATCTACCAACATAAATAATTGATTTTTGCTTTTTCAGCACCATCGATTTCTCAATCTGTTTGATAGGATTTGGTATGGCTATTAATTGTGCAGTACCAGAATCTCCTAATAAGTTCTGAAACGTCGATAAGAATGAAGACGACAAACAAACCATGGCATCGCTAAAAGTTGATACGCGCTTTAACTCTTCCTTTTCTGTTTTTATCAATGCTTGTTTTTTATATAAAACATATCTTAGGTATAGTCCTATATCAATCATCCACTTTCGGATATTGGTCCCTAACTTTGCCTCTATGAAAAAGCTATTTTCAACATCAGTAACCTTACACAAGGGAGCATAATGAATTGTTGTTATCACCCTGATTCCTGTACTTTCTTTAGCCAATCTACACAATTCACATAGTTGAATAAATACACTTCCTTGATTCAAGATAATATCTACATTGTTCTCCTTTAATAATTTGATAAAAAATTCCACATTCTCTGTAGAATCAGCTTTATCTCTATTAGGTAAGAAAAATTCCTTGCATAGCGATTGGTACGACTTTTTTATCGTACTCTTATATTGTGACAAGAAAAAAACATTATGTCCTTTCTTCATCCAATCGTGACCTAATTCATAAGACACTCTTTCAACCCCACCGATATTTGGATTATTCTCGCGTAAATTAACAATGCAGATGTTCATCATTTTAAGCTGTCATGTAGGATATTTCAGCAGTTTCAAATAGGAAATATGCCCTAAATTGAGTATTTTTGATCGAAACAGACCCTGATTTATTATATCTACATCAAAAGTGAACTTATAGGGACTAAACCTCATCCATCCTCATCATCTCCCATCCGCAGAACTGGATGATGATTTTATGGAGTTGTGTACCTTGGCGAAGGGCTTCCACTCTTGGAGCCACAGCATAGCGGTTAATCTGTTCCACTGCATCATTCCATTGTTTCGTGGCCGTCTCATCTGTAAAATTTGCTTTCGACAGGTATTTGAGTTCAATGATATAGCTGTGCTTCGCCTTGTAGTGTGCCATGTTAGGCATGAGGAACAAGTCACAATAGCCATGGTTGAATTCCATTTCTGGGGCTATGATATAGTAACTACATAGGCTTAGGTAAGCCATAAAGAACCCCTGAATGTTTTTCTCGCCCTCAATAGAGTCACGCACGGAGGAGAGGAGTTTGTAGCGGTCGCACAGATACTGGAGTGCATCGCGCCAATTGCCTTGCGCACCCATTGCCGAATACTTGCTGACTAATTCCATAGTATCTACGCCGCATACCTCATCGTAGTTTTCCATAAGGAAGTTATAGTATTGCATGCGGACGTTGTTATTAGGTATCGCAAGGACGAGCTGAAGACCAGACACCCCCTTGATAGTCAACATTCCGTAATAAAACAGAAGGCTGACGAACTTGTTTGGCTTGATTAGGTCTGAAGCGGGGAAGGAAAGTACGATGTTGGATGTAATCTCACCTTTTTCCGCTATCTCCTTGAGTACTCCCTTGCGGTCACCGTCCGGTTGGTCAAGACGTATGAGTCGCTTCAGTTTGTTGTAGTCGGTCTTAGTGTTCGGATCGAGCATGTTTTTCGGCGCAGACTTGTATAGTATGTAGTTGCGCAGGTAGAACAATACCATGTCGCTGTTGAACACACGATTGCCATCTTCAAGACATTCTTCTGCGAAGCAGTAGTTGTCATACCATGGCCTTATCTCCTCTATCATGGCCTCAATATCGCAGTTTGTGGGCAAAGAACCGACTTCTTTGTAATAGGTAAACATCTCCCGCACGTCCTCCGTAGAGAAGCCGAGCATCTTATCGAAATAGAACAATGTGGATATGTTCCAGCCGATAATGAAACCACTGGTGAGGTCATCCAGCGTCACAGGACTTACTCCCGTGACGAATATCCGCTCAAATGTACCCTTGAACTTCTTGAACACATCCCGATAGAAGCCTTCGGCATGGGTCATTTGATGATATATCTCCTCACCATTTTCACCGAGAACGACATTCGTGAAGTTGTCATACTCGTCGATGATGAGGTACATCGGGATGCGGAGTTCATTGGCTGTTGTGGTAATCTGAATCAATTTGCCTGTGTAAGTATTGCACGCAAAGAATGACTTTAGGAAATATGCTGGATAGTCATCAGCATATTTCCTGACAAAGGCATCAAGTCTGTAACACAAGTATTCATCGAACTTCTTCTCCAATTCGTCTATCGTGCCTCCAATCTGCGAGAAGTCAAGATGCATCACTTGGTATCTTCCCATAAGTGGCGTGGGATGTTTGCCTATCCAGAGCGAGCCAAAGATTTCCTCAAACTGATCTTTCTTCGCCTTGTCGTAATAGGTCCTGAGCATACTCAGCAAAAGGCTTTTTCCGAAACGGCGGGGCCGGATGAACATGAGATTATGCGGCTGCTCCTCAAGCAGGGGTATATACATGGTCTTATCGACGTAATAAAGGTTGTCCTTCATTACGGTCTCGAAATCTGCCACTCCGTAGGGTAATTGTTTTACTTCGCTCATAACTGTCCGTTTGCTGTCAACGCTACAAAAATACGATTTTGCTTGTAATCTTGAAACAAGCATATTCTTTTAGTACATATAGTTTTCCATGAACATATTGGTGTTATTGAGGTGTTTGATGTCTAATCTCACGCTTCTTGCGAATAAAGTGAATCTGAAACGCTGTTATTTTTACAATTTTAAACAGGAAACGAGTAAACTTTGTTGATTGAATGATAGATAAAATTGTCAGATTATGCGCATCATCTTCAGATATATAACTGGGGAAAATACCTTTCATCTGCTGTTGTCTCTCCAATTGACTAGCAGTAGTACTGCTAATGCCAACCTCTTGCATTACAGCAATCTTATATGGTATAAATTCGTATGATGCTTTGTGAATGAGTATTGCTACAACAAACCATTTCCAATCCGCAACAATTTTACATTTTTCCTCATACAAACCAACAATTGTAAACATGGTCTTTCTGATAAATGCTCCTTGGTGGGGTATTGTATAGAGAAACAAATCATACCAACAGACTACTTGTTTCATTAGACTTGAATGATGAAACTCCCCATTTATAACTCTATTTGTAACATATCCATAAAGAATGTCTGCCTTCCTTTCCTTATCAAACACACCTGTCAACGTTTCTTCACTGGCAAAGCAATCCCCAGAATTCATGAAGTTCAGATATTCCCCCTTGGCTCGCACGATACCCTTGTTCATCGCATTGTAAATACCTTTGTCAGGCTCTGAGCACCAATAGGCAAACTTATCTTGATGCTGCTCAATGAATTCACGGCTTCCATCCGTGGAGCCGCCGTCAATGACGAGCCATTCGTAGTCGGTGAAGGTCTGGCAGACTATGCTGTCGTATGTTTTCTTCAACCCCTCCAGATTGTTGAGGTTGACGGTGATGATGGATAGTTTCATGATGGGATATTGATTTCTTGATATGATGGGGTGATGTTTCTCATCGAAGTAGTACTTACTTGTTCATCGAAGTAGTATTTACTTGTTCATCGAAGTAGTATTTACTTGTTCATCGAAGTAGTCACTATTTGGGGGAAGCAAAACATGTTTTGTCAGAAATCTCACCATTTAGGATATTCGGTTGTTCTTCAGCATGGTGTTGATTACCCGATGTGTCATGTCTTTTGCTCCTTGCGTGAACAGAAACAGGGTGATGACATATAGCAGGACAAAGATGGCAGTGAGTGACACGCAATAGCTTGTCCATTGCATAAAGTCGTGATAAGGGTCGAATGGAAGGAGGCGTGAGCTGTAAGAGGCTATGCCAAAGGCAATGGCAAAGCCGAGCCATGTAAGAGCAACGGTCTTCCAATAGTGCCATATAGAACGTTTGAAACTGGTGCGATAAAGAAACAGGGGCTTCCATACCACGATGATGGGCACTAAACTGGCTATCTTTCCAATCAATACACCTGCCAACCCCCACTGGATGCACGAAAAGATGGTGACGCTGATGTTGATGCCTGCCTCAA
This sequence comes from Prevotella sp. LCP21S3_D2, assembly GCF_052118345.1. Classification (NCBI taxonomy): domain Bacteria; kingdom Pseudomonadati; phylum Bacteroidota; class Bacteroidia; order Bacteroidales; family Prevotellaceae; genus Prevotella; species Prevotella sp. LCP21S3_D2. The sequence goes on from NZ_JBQKHJ010000003.1 coordinate 16,065, forward strand.
CCCATGCCGACCAGGTGTCGTGATAGTTGCCACAGGCTGCGTTGAAGGTATCCACGGCACCGCGGGAAAGCATGATGAACGCATTGACCAGCAGCAGGATGAGGATAGGATGGCTGAGCAGGTATTCTTGTCCTAACCATAGATAAATGAATGGCTGAATGCCCTGATATATGGCAAATACTACGATGCCCGCAATGACATAATGCGTGAACAGCATCTCGCCAAACACACGCTGTATTTTTTCCTTGTCACCCTCGGCAATGAGATTGCCCACGCCTGCCACAATACCGCCCATCATGGTGGTGAAGAGCATGGTGATGCGCCCGACGACCAGCGTGTAGTTGCCGTAATAGGCCACCATCTTAAGCGACACGAAAGCAAAGATGAGTATCTGGTCGCTCTACTGGATAAGGAAATCCTTCATCTTGTGGACGAAGACCTGCTTGGTCTTCTGCACAATCTCGGGATACTGGCTGCGCATCCTGTTTCCCACTGCGGCGGATGCTGTGAGCCAAGGATAGGTCTGTCGAATTTTCCAGTTCAGGATGGAGGCATGGATGAAGCTATAGACCAGTTCGATAGACACCCACAGGTAGAGGTTGGCGGTGTAACAGACCAAGCCCATCTGCACCAATGTTTTGATGAGTATGGCTGTCTGGAAATAAGCCGTCACCACATAGTTCTTCTGGTCGGCATAGAGCAGTATGGAGCGGTAGTTGATGAAATAGCCGATGAGCGAGGAGGTGAGCAGCGAGAAGAAGGCGAAATAGATGATGCCCAACTCGAAGATGGTGTGTTGGAACATGAGGGGGAAGAAAGCACTGACGATGATGCCTGCCGCCTGTACAAAACAGCCGATGTAGCGGTAAAGGCTGCCAAAGACCGATACGATTCTGCATATCTCGTCTCTGTTCCCCTTGGCAATGGGCTGATAGAGTGCATAGCTCACCGAGGCTCCCACGCCCAATTCGGCTAAGTTGAGAAACCCTAAGATATTACCTAATGTGCCTGTCAATCCGATAAAGTCTGCCCCCAAATGGTCGAGAAAGACTTTCCGGGAGAAGAAGGAAACGAGGAGCGCCAGGAAATAGAACAGCAGGTTTACCCTGGCATTAAGCAGCGATTTGTTGGTTCTCGATTCTTTGTTCATTGCTTTTTTTGTGGTGATGCAAGACACTTCATCTCCTATATTGTGACGTGGGTCACGTCACCTCCTATTCGTAGGCAACGGTGGTGTTGGGTTGGGGAGCGGTGTACCAGTTCCAATATCTCAGGTTGCTCATGTCTATTGCCCAAGGCGAGAATTTGTTGTAGGCGGTGGTGATATGCACGCCTTCCATGGGCCAGTGCCAGTTGCCTGCCACAAGGATGGCTTGTGGCATCACGCCCGGTTCGTAGGGTAGGGTGAGCAGGTCGCCGCAGTCCTCGCAAGTGCCGCGCTGCACCTCGATGTAGAATCTCTTGGCATCGTCTGAAACGGTATAGTTGCGCAACCATTTTACCTTGTCCAGCTCTACGAAAGTCACTGTGGCGTAAGCCGAAGTGGTATTCACCTTGGTCGTACTCTTTTGTCTAAACAGTTCATGAATTTCTCCCAGGTTCTGGTCGCCGTCAGGTCCATCGTAATGCAGGTACATTTTCTCTGAAGAGCCAACGGCCATAAGGGTGATGCCGCATGTCTCGTTCTCATCATCTGGCTGAATCCTAATCACGGCATCGTTGAAGTCGAAGTCGTTGTCGCGCCACACATCCTCGTAGGCAATGGTCCATACCTGTTTTTCCACCGATGGCAGCAGCACATCAATGTCGGGGACGGTGATGAGGGGCATCTCGCTCTCCATATCGGCATGAAGGCCAAAGAGCACGTCGTTGCAGTCGAAGTCGCTGTTAGCTCCTTCATCCTCCATGCCCATGATGGTATAGCCATGGTCCTGTATCAGCACACTCCTGTGCTTTCCGTCGGTGTTGAGCACCTTGGCCGACCAGTTGGTCTCGTACATGGGGTTGGGCAGTCTGCCGGAGGGCAGGCCCCTCTTCACGTCAAGCTCGCGCTGTGCACTGTTCTGCCGTCCCTCCATCTTCAGATAGAAGCCGATGCGGTCGCCTGGTTTTACATTAATCTCCCATGTCAGTCCGCGAGCCTTGGTCATCCGGTTGCCGTATTTGTTCATTACATGCTGTATGTTATAGGTATCGTCGCCCAAACGGTCGGCCTTCGTGGTGAAGGGGGCCGTATAGCCGTCGCGGTAGTCGAAATTACTGTCATACCATGTGTCTATTCCGTCTAACTGATATTGCAGTTTGGCTTCGCCATTGATATAGTCGTAGGCATGTGTGTCTACCATGTCCACTAATTCCAGATCCTGGTAGGTGCCGGGAGAATGGCGGTAATAGCCAAGAATTCGAGAAGAATTACATCCGGTGAATCCATAGAACACCGTGATCTTGAAAGGCCCTTGGGATATCAGCTCATAGTTGCCGTTGAGTCCACGCTTCTCGATGTCCATTCCTTCTCTGGTGTACTGGGTGACAATGTCGATGCCTTCGCGGTTCACCTCCGTATAGCCGATGTTCCTCAGGATGTCTGTGCCATAGAGCGACTGTCCGGCACGTGTGGCGCGAGATGTGCTGCGGGTGTTGTCTTTCAACTGATTAACGTCAAATGCCACCGTTTGGACGGGAGCACCAGTAAGAATCACGTCTTGTCTAACCATCTGCTTCTCTTCTTTGGCCATCAGCACCACTCTCGTGTTGCCCGACTGAGGCACAGTCATATAAAAGGTGGTGTCTTTGTTTACAAACTGGTAATCAAGCATGGTTCCCCTTTCTCCTTCCACAAAATAGGCGTATATGTCTGTAGGCTCATCGGCCTTGGCCACCACCTTCAGTTTCACGGCGGTTTGCCACCATTGCATCGTATTGTAGTCTCCACCCAGCAGTTCTTTAAAGGCGTTTTGGGTGTGTTCTACTGCCGAAATGTCCTTGCCGTCGCTACAGCCCATGAGGGTCAGAGCAGTGACAGCCAGGGCAATACATCCTTTGATTATGTCCATCGTCTTCATCTGTTTTCGGTTATGATTACTTTGTCATTTTCCATTTTCCATTTCACCTTGCCCTCCATGGCACGGATGATATCTGCCAAATAGGCAGCCTCGGGCAGGTTGCCTGCCTTCTTGAGATAATTCTTGGCATCGGTGAGGCGGCGCATCTTCACACAGCCACATGCCGCATTGAGATTGGCTGTGGCATCGTCGGGATACTGGCGGGCAGCTATCAGCAGCGCATCCATCCATCCGTCGGTGCCCTCGCCGTAGTTCTGTGCCACTCGATACATTTCCTCTATACTCAAAGCCTCAGGATGGGTGTATATCAGGCGGCGCGCTTCCTTTACGGGATAGTGCTTGACCTCATATTCTATGGTATAGTCGGTGTGGCGCAGACCTGGATAGACATATTGCAGCAACCAGCGGTAAGGTTCGCCACCGCCCACCTGCTTGAGCAACTGCTCCTTCTCGTCGAGGTCCATGTTGAGGTTAATTACCCGCAGCAGTTCGTCACGGTGATCGATCACATATTGTGGCATTTCGGGTGTCTCCACAATTGACTGATGTTCATACCAAATGTTGTCCTTGGTGCGGCGGCTCACGCCACGGGTGTCGATAAAGGTGCGTAGGTTGGCCCAGTCTTCAGGCGTATAGGCAGTCTTTACCACCGACTCTCGGATGCCGTAGCGCTTGCAGACATACTGTTTGAGCGACTGGGTGCGCCCCTTGGCTAAGCGGGTGTTGTTGCTGTAAGGACTCTCTGGAGAGGCATAGCCGTGGAAAGTGACACGTTGCACGCGGATAGACTTGTCGAAGAGCGCATGCTCTATTGTCTTGCGCAGCCGTTTCAGCTCCTCGGGGTTGCGGCGGTATTTGGAATCGATGAAGGTTTCGTTGATGGGGTAATCAAGGAATGCCCTTCCCTCTACAATGCGCTGCTTGAGTCCTTCGCTGTTTGGAATTCTGAATGGCAGGGTGGGTACCGTGTGCAGACGAGTGTCGTAAATGATGGTGGTGTCTGTTCCCCCTGGCTTTGGGGTCTTTTTGCCCAGGACATAGGTGACACCTATCTTCATGTTGGAACGCATGTCCAAAGGCGAGCCTGTCTTCACACCATTAAAGCGGTCGGCAAAAATGGTGTGGCTCAGTTCCATGCCCAATTTCCATTTGTCGTTAAGCCGATAGGTGATGTCGAAGCCTGCCCTTGCTGCAGGCACCACCTTGCTCTCTGTTGAATAGGAAGCCGAGTAGGAGAGGGGAATGTCTTTGGGATAGCCGAAGGCGTAGGATGCTCCCACACCGGCAAATGCCTTGACATTCAGTCTGGCTCCACGGCGTTTGGGGCTTACTAGCGCATCGGTAATGTCGAAGGTGGCATCGGCAAACAGGCCAAGGCTCTGCCAGCCCCAGGTGTCGGGGGTTTCACATTGCTGCACGTTGCGGCTCTTGTTATAGTTGTATCTCAAGGTGGTGCGCCATCCCCAAAGGGCATTGAACTCTTGGCCTATGCCGAGGAACACGCCGCCGGACCATGGATAGGATGAAAATTCAGACATGGGCAGATTTTCGTTGGCCGACTTGTTGATTCCTCCATACAACTGGAAGTTGAGATTGTCAATGCCTGTATGGGAGGTTCCCGACAGGACATCATCGGCATGCGTGTTGAGACTGGATGTGGCCAGCATCATGCAGATGCAACTGAATATGAAGAAATAATGTTGTTTCATCTCATAAAAACTTTAGTTGTTGATTACACGCCTTGTCAATATTTGTAGTTGTAATAATAGCCGTATTTGTAACCGTATTGGCTCACCGGCTTGATGGCGTTGAGCACAATGGAGAGATTCTTGTATTTACCGTTCTGCACTTGGGCATCGAGCTGATATACCGATCGACACTGGAACAGGCCTGCCCTAATCACATACAGTGTGCGGTCGACATGGTGCTCGATGATGCTGGCATCGGCCAATGATTCTGTCATCGGACAGTCGATGAGGATGAAATCGAACTGTGGGCGCACCTGTTCAAGCAGCAGGGGCATACGCGGGCTTGACAGCAGTTCGGTGGGGTTGGGAGGGGTAGTTCCCACAGGAAGGATATACAGCGAGGGGAGTTCGTCGTGCTGGTAGATGACCTCCTCTACATGCTCTACCTTCTCTCCGAGATAGTTTGCCAGACCAACCTCTCTGTTGCCGAAGGTGTGTGTGGCGGTTGCACGGCGCATGTCGCCGTCGATGATTAATACCCTGCGCCCTTTGATGGCCAATGCCAAAGCCAGGTTCATGGTGATGAACGACTTGCCCGAACCGGCAAACATTGAGGTGACAAGATACACATTCTTGTGCTTGGGCGTGTCGGACATGAACTCTATGTTGGAGCGCAATATGCGGAATGCTTCGTTGATGGCGTTCTGGCTGTCTTGCTGCACCAACAGGGGTGGAGGCATACGCCTGCTCCTTTTATTTTTCTTGAAATGGATGCCGTTCAACTCCACACGCTTCTTGACGTTGTCAAACAAGGGCACCTCGCCGACAACAGGTATCTGGGTGCGGCTCTCGATGTCGAGTTTGCCGCGCACCGTGGTGTTGAGGCTTTCCCTGACAAAGATGATGACTGCAGGCAAGAGCAAGCCTATGAGTATGGCAGCAAGTAGTACGTTCTTCTTGTTGGGGTAGGTGGGAAACGGGCTGCCGTGGGGCATGTCAACCACCTGCGTGGGTGCCGGGGTATAGGTCATGCTGATTTCGTTCTCCTCTTTCTTCTGTAGCAGGTAGAGGTAGAGGCTCTCCATCACCTTCTGGTCGCGCTCGACCGACAGCAGTTTCTTGGCCTGGTCGGGGTTGGATGTCACCTTCTCCTTTACATCGGCATTGTAGCCCTGCATCGAGCCTATCTGTATCTGAATGGTCTTGATGTAGTTGGAGATGGTGGCGATGATGTTCTGGCGTATCTCTCCCAATTCTTCCTCCTGGCGCATGATGATGGGGTTCTGGGTGGATGTGCCTTCAAGATTGTTCTTCAGTTTCAGCAGCAAGGTGTTGTATTGGGCTATCTGCTGGCCTGCCTCGCTGCTGGTCAAACCTGTGTGTGCCGGCAGCAGCTTGTAGCGCGACTTGTTGTCTTTCAGCACATCAAGGATGTATTGCGCCATGTACAGCTGGTTGGTGAGCTGAAGTATCTCCGACTCCGACTCGTTCTGCTGCTGCAGGTAGAGGCCGCTGGCCTGTTCGAGGTTGGTGATATGGTGGCGTGTCTTGAAGGTGGAGATGCTGTCATCCACCTGGTTGAGCGATTTCTCTATCACCAAGAGACGCTCATCGATGAAACTTGCCGTGTTTCTTGCCATCTGTTTTTTCTCGTTGATCCACCGTTCGTTATAGACCTCTATGATGGTGTTGAGCACCCGCTCTGCACGCTCGGGTGAAGTGTCGGTGTATTTCAGGTTGATGATGGTTGACTTCTCATCGTCGAGTGTCGTGGTTAGTCCACCTTGTAGGGTCTTTGCCACCCTTTTGGCCTCGCTCTTTGTCCTGATGGTATCTAGGCGGTAGGCCACATCGGTGAGCAGGGCAAGCGATGTGTATTTGCGGAGCACGTTGGGCACATTGGTCGGCTGCTGTATCAGCGCCATGTTGTTGAAGTTGTTGCCGTTTGAGCTCTGGGCCACGGTGCCTTGGGTGGTCTCCTCTTTTACCAGCACTGAAGCCTCACAGGTGTAAACATCGGGCGTGATGGACAGGTAATAGATGGCCACCAGCAGAAACATGGCGAGGGAGAGGCCAAACCAGCTGGAGTGGCTGCGGCATAATATCCAAAAATCCTGCAACGACAGAAACTCTTCTATCTGTTTGTTAAAAGATGTATTGCTGTTCATTGTTATCTTGTTATTTGAATATTGCTATTAATGAGGCTAGCATAGAGATGATTGACATCCAGATATAGGGCGTGTGGAATATGTTGCCTGTATTGGTGGAGTCGCGCTTGCGCTTGTCGTTGGGGGTGACATACACCAGGTCGTTCTGCTGCAGATAGTAGCCGTCTGAAAGCATTGTCTGCTGCATGTCGGTAAGATCTATCTGATGGACCTCGTTCACCCCATTGTTGTTGCGGCTCACCATGACGGCACGGCGGTTGCCGTTGATGGTCAGGTCGCCCGACTTGGCCAGGGCGTCGATGACGGTGAAGTGGTCTTTGGTGATGGGCACATTGCCGGGACTGGACACTTCGCCAAGCACATTGACGCTCATATTGACATACTCTACGGTGACGATGGGTTCACTCACCAATTCGCGGGCGATGAGGCGTTCCTTGATATAGGCTGCCACCTCCTCGCGTGTCATGCCCTCTACGCGTATCTTGCCCAACACGGGAAAGTCGATGGTGCCCTGTTCGTCCACGGTGTAGGCGATGATTGAACTTCCCGACCCGCTGCTGACTGTGGCGGGCGACGTTTCGGCACCGAGGATGTTGTTGCTGTTGCCCCGCGAAGTGAGGGTGAACTGCTGTTCGAGCATGGGGTTGCTGCTGTTCACCACAATGCTGATTTTGTCTTCGGGGCGCAGACGGAACTTATGTTCTGCCTGGAGTGCCATGCCCTTAAGCTGCATGGCATTTTGGAAGTAGGCAATGTCTTTAGGAGTGGAGCATGAATACAGCAATGCTGCCGCTATCCATAGCATGGCGTGACGCCAATTCAATATAATTTCTCTTTTTTTCATCTATTGTTGTTCAATCAATGAATTGTTCGTTCTTTTTTCTTTGCGTTTCACCAACAGGTAGATGATGATATTGACCACTATCCAGAGGGTGATGTCGGCTGCCAGCAGCAACATGACCCCCAAATCGTTGCACAGCATCACATTGGTCAAGGTGAGCAGGGCCGATGACAGGATGAGGGTGATCATGGTTGTGCGTTCACTGAGTCCTGTCCTTATCAGGAGGTGGTGGATATGGTTGTTGTCGGGCAGGAATGGGTTGTTGCCATGGAGCAGGCGGTAAGCAAACACCCTCATCACATCGAAACACGGTATCATCAGCGGCAAGGCGGCCAGAAGGTACTTGTTGATGTGGGGCAGGGAGTCTTGCGGCATCTGGGTGAGTTTGATGTTGAGGAAGCAGAGCATCATTCCTAAGGTGAGGCTGCCCGTGTCTCCCATGAAAATCTTCCTTTTCCTTTGTGTGCCGAACACATTGTAATAGAAGAACGGGATGAGCACTCCGACAAAGGCAAACGACAACAGGGCGTAGATGTTTTGACTGCAAAATACAAAGGCGATTCCGTAGCAGACAAAGGAAAGGATGCACAGACCGGAGGCCAGACCATCGATGCCGTCGATGAGGTTGATGGCATTGATGATGAATACCATGGCAAGCGCGGTGAGGGGGACAACCGTCCACTGAGGCCATGATGCAAGCAGCAACTGGGTGCGGAGGCCTGACAGTTCCACACCACTGAAAATGATAATCAGTACACTTATGGACTGGGCGATGAACTTGAGATGGTAGCCCACTCCTCTGATATCGTCAACGACACCAAGGATATACGATAGTATCAGGGCGCAGAAGACACTGGCCAATGGCAGGGACTCTGATGCGACTTCGGCAAGCAGCTCGCCTTGTCTTGTCACTATATTCACCGCCACCACAATGGTGAACGACAACATCAGTGCCGGCAGGAAGGTGGTGCCGCCCAGACGAGGAGTGGGGGCTTTGTGCACCTTTCTTTTGGCGGGTTTGTCTAACAGATTCTTGCGGTAGGCCAACAACTGGACACGTGGTATGGCCACTCCGATAATCAAAATACATAACGCGAAGGTTGACAGACAATCAACAATCCATGAAACGCTCATACACTATTTTCTTCCCAAACAACCTCAACAGGTGATATTTGGATTTATTTCACTTAAACTTAATAGTATCATGGTCAAAGCGAGATCTCCTGGTAAAGATGGTCAGTCGATGGCTTGCAGAAAAGCTGACGGAATGTATGCTGTTACAGCTGTCAATAAACCATCTATAACCAAACCCACTCTTTGTTGTCCACGATAACGTGCTACTATACCAGTTACTCCGGCAAAATTACCCTCGATGATTTTTACCTTCTCGCCTTGTTTGAACTTCGTTACTTCTTCTTGCAAAACTAAGGTGTCAGATCCCTCTTTCTCACAAATAATTTGAAGACTCTTTATCTGATTGTCTGGAACAATCAGAGGAGTTTTCATAATGCGCGCACCTATGTGAGTGTGCTTATAGTAAAAACGTAAGTAAGGGAGGTTTATATTGTCGTAAACAAATGACTTTATCTCTTCTTCCGTTCCACGTGCAAAGAATATATTTGGAAGACGAGATTCTTCAACGGTCTTTCGCTTGCCGTTAACTTCCTTGACGGTCTTGATTGTCGGATAGTATGCCTCTACATGCTTTCCGACCAAATAATCGTATGCCTTCTTTTCGCGTCCGTAGGTGACACGGAGGGCATACCAATGGGGAACTTCTTTCGGTTTCCTCCTAAGGGTTTTAAGGGGAGTTGAGCTGTTGGCTCTTCCTCCTTCGACCTCAGGATAGTCAAAGCAGGCTTTGTATCCTCCACTCGGTTTGTCATCGGTTCCCGACAGGGCATTTCTGGTGGACACCCCTGTATGTGAGTTCTCCGCCAAAACTGGCTCTTGAACTTCGGGGAGGACATCGGGGGTAAGCCCGGTGCAGGGAGGAATTTCACCGCCTCCATGGGTGTTATCATCTATTGATGCGTTATCAGCGATTTTCATATCGGTGACCTTACTTTGCTCTAGACAGAACTCCGTTAAAGACATAAAAAAAGCGTGAGTCGTCCTGTTGTCTATCCCACGGTCTGAGGCTCTAGCAATTGCCTATTTTGGTTGAACAGACAACGTCAGAGCCCACGCCGATATGAGTAATCGCTCCATTGCATAAAGTAGACGACACCTCAGCAAAACGCTCAAGCCAATTTGGCGGTTCCGCTTTCGGTTTGCGCTACTTTTGGGAGACCTATATAAACAATCTTATTGCGCCCGAAAAGGTACAATTCGTGCTTACAAGGTCTCCGCAGGAGTGATATAATCACACCCGGGACATCTACCGTTGCTACGTTCAAGACCAAACATTTCTGTGACTTGCTAGATTACAGACCGTCTCAAACACAGCGTCAAGTAAACGCTTTCATTATGTCTGGACTATTTTACATAAAGTAGGCGGCACCTCAGCAACACGCTCAAGCCAGCTTGGCGATTTTGCATTCGGTTTGCACTACTTTTCCCACCCAATGCCCGCTTTGTACTGCTTTGTCATTATGTGACTCCGCCATACTCAGCACGGCGTAGGCTGCCTCGCCCAATGCCATGAAAGAACACGTCTAACTGTGACAGATGGAACTAAAGGCTAATAGTCCTAGTGCAAAGGTACGCATAATTTTTTAATTAGATGATAACAATTGAAAAGAAATTTTTGCATAAATCTTAAAATTAACAAGAATTAACCCAAGTTTGCTGCCCTGTAACTATTCAGCGATAACCATATAGCAGTTGTCCGTGCTTAGAACAAAGCCCGGATAGCTGCGTATGGTGAGTTGTTGTGTTTCTTAGTGGTCTCTACGATTGAGAGCAGGTCAAGAAAGGCATCATATATAATAAGGTACGTGTATATAATAAGGTATATGGAAAAGAAATTGTTGACAAAAAAGCATAAGTTGTTAATTCAAGTTTCGCAAGTTCAGAAGTTAATGAAGTTAAAGGAGTTATCGCTCCCTACGGTCGCTGAGGAGTTAAGACAATAGTCTTTTTGTCGTAGTTTTTAAGCAGCAAGACATACGTCTTAACTCCTTAACTTCCTTAACTCCTTTAACTTCCTGATATGCGAAAGTTCAGTAGATTAGATAATTTGGAGGGAAGTGTTTCAAAAGGAAGCACTTTCCTCCTTTTCGTTTCTTTTGATAGAACTTTTTCCTCCTTTTTCGTTTCTTTTAGGTTAAAAATCAGAAGAAAAGTATTAAATCATTTGCAGATTACATTTATTTTCCGTAATTTTGTCGGAAAATAGAGAAATATGGAAGGATTGGTAATGATTTATGCGACTATTACGGTCGTTGCTGGTGCTATGGCACTTTGGCTTCATACAAAATGGGGTAAGAAATTCTTAGAGAATCTCTAATTTTATAGTTTGAGAAATATGGCAGCAAAAGAAGAAAATGAAAAAGCTAAGTTCGTCAGAGAAAGCGTTGTGAAGTATTTCTTTGATATGTGTAAGTCCACTTTTACCGTTATGGTATTAGGTGGGATGGCTGCTCTGTTTGGTATCGTTGAGACCAATCAGGTAGATTCTTATTGGGCGATTTTTTGGGGTGTGTTTTTGACTGTCATTTTATTTGTGATTGGTTTGTTAATTTCTAAAAGATAAATATATGAATACATTGGCTTTAACTTTCGCCGTGTGCTCAATAGTAGCATTGGCCTTTCTTGCATGGCTCTTTACCCCTTGGGGAAAGAAGTGGTCTAAGGAATTGTAGTGATGAAGAAGATAAAATATATATTATGCGCTTGCCTGATGATGGCAAGCCTGGGCATGGAAGCCAAGTCAATGAAGGACTTGCTGGTTTCGATGCCGGATTCGATGACGCCTGCTCTCAACAGCAACCTGCGACTGGAATTTGCAGAGCTGCAGGAGATGGGCGTGAAGGCAGAGGTGAAGAACCTGCTGGGGGAGGCGAGCGTGATGGATACGCTTGCCCAGGATTTCGTGCAGATACGTTTGAGTTCGGCTTCTACTCTTCAGATGAAGAAATTGCCGATGGAGCAGGGCGACTCTGTGCTCTGCGTTGTCAAGACCTTCGCCGGACCGGAGAAGGAGAGCGCACTGCATCTTTTCACCCAGGATTGGAAAGCCCTGGATGCAAGTCGTCTTTTCGATGGCAAGAGCATCGGGGAACTGGCAGGTAGTCTGGTTCAGAAACCGGATACGATGAGCGAATCACGCTTTGAGGAGTTGAAGGCGATGATTGAACCGAGAATGGTGAGCGCCTTGCTGCTGCAGCATGAAAATGCAGTGGTGGTCCGCCTTTCTTTACCCCTTCTCTCTACAGAAGACAAGAAACTCGTAAACGCAATTAAATTGCAAAGAAAATTTAATTGGAGCGGAAAATCTTTTAAGGAGAGTTAAAAATAGAAAGTTTTTCCATATCTTATACCAGTTGTTGCAATAAAATTAGTAATTTTGCAACGTGTTTTTCATGGTATTAGATTATTAAGGTTAATAAAAGATTGGTTGTCGTGAGACAATCAATTTTTTTTGTGCCTATGGGAAAGGCTTTTTGCCCTTAAGGACCGCAAGGCTTTAGAAGATGAATAATCCGATGATGCCACAGATGAAAAGCAGCAATATCGGGTTGGTCTTCTTTACCTTTGTAAAGTAGAAAGCACCGATAAACAGCGCTACACTTACTCCGAAAGCAAATGGATTGTCATGAGGTGAACCGAAGTTCTCCTTGTTCATCAACAGAACCGCTGCAGCTGCTATCAGACCGATGATGGCAGGACGAAGCCCCGCAAAGACATCCTTCACAATCTTGGAATCCTTATGCGTTATCAGATAACGGCTGATGAGAATCATGATGATGAAGGGAAGCCACATGATGGAAAGCGAAGCCAGTACGGAACCCAACCACGCTGCCCAGACCGGGTAACCATCGTGAAGGCAGGCGGTGTAACCCACGTAGGTGGCGCAGTTGATGCCGATAGGGCCCGGAGTAGACTGGCTGATAGCCACAATATCCGTAAACTCAGCATTAGAGAGCCAGTGGTTCTTCACCACCGTCTCGTTGTGGATGAGCGAAAGCATCGCATATCCACCACCAAAATTAAATGTACCAATCTTGGTAAATATAAGAAATAATTTCAGAAACAACATAATCTCTATATTTTTTACCTTTTTACCTTTCCATAAAGCCAGCCAAGCACGCCGGCAGCAATGATGATATAGATAGGCGAGATGCCGAAAACAGCAATCAGCGCACAGCAGACGAAGGGAATCCAGATGTTGTAGCGGTTGATGCTGGCAGTCTTAGCCATCTTGAAGCAGGGAGCTGCAATCAGCGCTACCACAGCCGGACGAACACCCGCAAAGAACTTCGCCACCCAGTAATTGTCCTTGAACTGCTGGAAGAACATGGCGATGATGAGAATGGCGATGATGGAAGGCAGCGCAATACCGATGGCACCCACGATGCCGCCCCATACCCCCTTCAGCTTATAGCCGATATGACTCGCCATATCAATGGCGAAGATACCCGGAGTAGCCTGAGCCACCACCATAATGTCCATGAATTCCTCCTTGTTCATCCACCGGTTCTTATCCACGAATTCTCTCTCCATGATAGGAATCATGGCGTAGCCTCCACCCAGCGTGAAGGCACCAATCTTGTTACACGTAAGGAAAAACTTTAATAACATTTTCTATTGATTCTATGATTTTGACTGCAAAATTACACATTATTTGTTAAATAAACTAGCTTTCCGGCGGATAATCTGCAAAAAATTACGCTCTTTTCGATAAAATATGTATCTTTGCAAACTATAAACTGCGGGAAACAATTCCAAAAACGGTTGTATTCTGAGCAGTTCAAGTAGAATCTTAATACCAATAGAAATTAGAAAAAAGAATATGAATCTGAAAGTACGATTATCAATAATGAACTTCTTGGAGTTCGCTGTTTGGGGAGCCTATCTCACATCTATGGGCAACTATCTCGGAAAGGCCGGAATGGGTGCAGAAATCTCCTGGTTCTATACCATTCAGGGTATAGTCTCCATCTTCATGCCTACATTGATGGGTATTGTAGCGGATAAGTATATCCAGCCACAACGCCTTCTGGGATACTGTCATCTGCTGGCAGGTCTGTCGATGATAGGACTTTTCCTGATGGGACAGGCGAGTGCCACTCCTGATGAGGCGCTCTTCATGGCTTTCTATACCTTCAGCGTGGCGTTCTATATGCCTACGCTGGCGCTTTCCAATACCGCAGCTTTCACCATTCTGAAGAACCATGGACGGGATACCATCAAGGACTTCCCGCCTATCCGTGTTTTTGGAACCGTAGGTTTCATCGTCACCATGTGGATTGTCAACTGTGCCACCTGGGATAACGGAACCTTCCTGTTCCTCTTCTCAGAGAATGCCAACAAGTTTCAGTATACCCATCTCCAGTTCCTCGTATCGGGAATCCTGAGTATCGTACTCTTCCTCTATTGCTTCGGCTTGCCACAGTGCCAGCTGGTGAAGAAGCAGGCGCGCAGCTGGGTGGAGACATGGGGCTTCGATGCCTTCAAGCTCTTCAAGAGCCGCGAGATGGCGCTGTTCTTTATCTTCTCATGTCTGCTCGGTATGAGCCTGCAGGTGACCAACGGTTATGCTACACCTTTCATCACCAGTTTCAAGGGCGATCCTGCCATGCTGGATACCTTTGCTGCCAATAATGCTACGCTTCTGGTATCCATCTCTCAGATTGCTGAGGCGCTCTGCATCCTCCTGATTCCATACTTCCTCAAGCGTTATGGCATCAAGATCGTGATGCTCATCGCCATGTTTGCATGGGTGTTCCGTTTCGGCTTCTTCGGAATGGGCAATCCGGCGTTCCCTGGCGTTATCCTCTTCATTCTCTCATGCCTCGTATACGGTGTGGCTTTCGATTTCTTCAATGTGTCGGGTGGTCTGTTCGTAGACCAGAAGTGCGAACCTAAGGTGAGAGCTTCGGCACAGGGATTGTTTATGCTGATGACGAATGGTTTGGGTGCCTCTATCGGTACCATTCTTGCCGGACAGGTAATCAATCATTACTGTCATTGGGAAAATGGGTATTTAATGGGCGATTGGCAGACCTGCTGGTTTATCTTCGCAGGTTATGCTCTTTTGGTCGGAGTTGCCTTCGCCATCTTGTTCAGACCTAAGAAGGAGACAAAATAAATGGTAAAGTTAGTATATAAAGGATCTTTTGCAATAGCTGAGTCGGTTGATGCCGGGGTCATTGCCCTCACCAATGAGGAAGAAACCCGCGTGCTTACCATTCTCACCATTCCGGAGGTGGCGATGAAAATCAAGGATTATGAGCAGCACAAGGATGAAGAGAGAATAGGTGCCGTTGACGTGCTGGCGAAGATTCTCAAGGAAGACGACGCTGCTCGTTATGAGATTGAGATCTTGGGCATTAAGGGAGTGGGACTGAAGACGAAGCTGGTGAATGTTGACACCGACCGTTCTTACCTGCTCCAGATAGAAGATGCCATCCTGCTTTCCTTGATGAATGGGTATGAAATTCTGACATCTGAAGAGGTAATCAAGAACTTCTCTACTCCTTACGAGGGAGGAATGCAGCGTGTGGCTATTCCTATCCTTACCCTGCCAGACCGGCTGCTGGAACTGGCTTTGCAGAGAGCTGTAGAAGATGAGAAGTATGAAGATGCTTCTTATATCCGTGATGAAATCAAGCGCCGTGAGGAAAAGGCGAAAAATGCGAACAAATAATGAAGGAAGTTAGATATTTCTATGTGCCGGATGCGGCTAATCAGGTGGAACTGCCTGCTGAGGAAGCTACCCATGCCCTGCGCGTTCTGCGACTGAAGGGTGGGGACGAGATATTCCTCATGGATGGAGAAGGCTCCTTTTTCCGTGCTGAGGTTACTGCTGCATCCAGCAAGCGATGTCTCTATGAAATCAAGGAAGAGATGCCGCAGCAGCGTGCCTGGAAGGGACATATCCATCTGGCGATTGCGCCAACCAAGATGATGGAGCGTATCGAATGGATGGCTGAGAAAGCCACGGAAATCGGTTTTGATGAACTCTCGTTCCTCAACTGCCAGTTTTCTGAACGCAAGGTGGTGAAGACGCCAAGAATTGACAAGATTGTGATTTCTGCCGTCAAGCAGAGTCATAAGGCGTGGAAACCGGCGGTGAACGAGCTGGTCAGCTTCAAGGAGTTTATCCAGACCCCTCGTCCCGGCAGAAAGTTTATCTGTCATTGCTACGAAGAGGTAGAGAAGAAAGACTTCTTTACCGAGATTTCTGGTATTCTGAATGAAGCTCATGCTCCTGCTGCTACTGAATCTTCAAATGCAGATGTAGCCACTGCTGCTTCTGAATCTCCAACTGCAGATGCAGCTGATATTACAGTATTGGTAGGTCCGGAGGGCGATTTCTCCATCGATGAGGTTCGCCTTGCCCTGGAGAACGGCTACGAGAGCGTATCCCTGGGCACCAGCCGCCTCCGTACCGAAACCGCCGGCCTTGTAGCGGTTCACATGGCGCATATCGCAAGGAGATTATAGCCAGTTTGATCCAATACGCCCTTGAACCAATGGTCATCAATCCAAGGTAAAGGACAGAAGCCAGTTTGATCCAATACGCCCTGAACCAACGGTCACCGGCCGAAGGGAAAGGTAAAGGGCAGAAGCTCCTAGCCCAGGGCAACGCCCTGGGTTTAATTAGGCAACAGCAATGCGCCCTGTAAGGGCAAAAGCTTTAAAATATTTATCTAAATGAGATGAAAAGATTGTATAAGAATTTGGTTATGATGTGCTTGGCATGCCTTGTCGGGATGCTCGCATCATGTTCTGGCAGCGACTATCTCAATGCCATTCCTAAGAAAAGTACTGCACTTATTTCGGTGGATATGCAGCAGATGGCTTCCGATATTCATGCGGAAGACAAGGCGGGCATGCTCAAATCACTCCTTCATGTAGAGGATGTAGACAAGTGCGGTATCGACATTACAGAAAAAATGTATCTCTTCGAGAGTGCTGACGGAAACCTCGGTCTCTGTGCCAAGGTCAGCAGCGAGAGCGATGTGGAAGACTGGCTCGCTTCGCTTGCCAAGCAGCATATCGCATCCGAAGTAAAGGAACGCAAGGGCTTCCATTTCGCCGTCTTGAAGGACTCATGGCTCGTGGGCTTTTCTGACCAGGCGCTTCTCGTCATGGGACCGGTAGTGGCTGATGCACAGGCTCAGCTCCAGCAGCAGATGGTAAGATATCTCAAGGCTGAAGAGGAGGAGGGCATCACCGTTTCTCCTTTGTTCGAGCGCTTGCAGACCATCACGTCTCCAATGGCGATGGTGGCTCAGGCTCAGGCTTTGCCGGAAAAGTTCATCGCTCCGTTCACCCTCGGTGCACCTAAGGATACCGACCCTTCCCAGGTGGTGATTGCTGCCGAGATGAATGTCAATGACGGTATCTTGCAGATTCACGGAGAAACTTTCTCTTTCAATAAAACCATTGACGCTGCCTTGAAGAAGGCGGCTCAAACCTATCGTCCTATCAAGGGAGCCTACGTCAAGTCGATGCCGGGAGATGCTCTGGCTGGCATCTTCATGAACGTAAAGGGCGAGCAGTTCCTGCCTATGATGCAGAGCAACAGCAGTCTGCAGACCCTCCTCATGGGTATTAATCAGGCGGTGGATATGGACAATATCATCCGTAGTGTGGATGGAGATATGGCCATCGTGATGCCAACCTTGGGAGATGCCGACCTCAAGATCATGATGGCGGCTAAACTGGCTCATAGCAAGTGGTTGGGCGATGTGGATTACTGGAAGAAATCATGTCCTCCGGGTGCCAAAATTGCCAACTGGGCTAAGAATGCTTACTTCTATACCGACGGCAAGACTTCTTTCTATTTCGGCGTAACCGATGACAAGCAGTTCTTCAGCGGAAGCGATGAACTCACTGCCCAGTATGCCGTGAAGCCAAGCAATCATCCGATAGATGCCAAGATTCAGAAGCTCATCGTGGGGCAGAAGCTGGCGATGGTCATCAATCTCGCCAAGAGTTCCGACGGCAACGGTTCGGGCAAGGACGATGCCATCTCTACTGTAACCGGTCTGCTGTCTCCAGTATTCGGCAACCTTACTTCCGTGGTCTATACCTTGAAGTAAAAGGCAAAAAGGGAAAAAAGAGTAAAAGCAAAAAGGGTAAAAAGAGTAAAAGCTAAAAGGGCAAAAAGGCTTTAAATGTAAGGTTGTTCCTGCAATTAAACATTAATAATTATACATTAAATAATATAACGTGGAAAAGATTCAGCTTCATTCCGTTCTCCCACAGGTCTTCGCCCAGCGTAATGACCTGGATTCGGAGATATGGAAGCAGGATGTCACCTTCGAGAAAGGGCATCTTTATCTTATCGAGGCAGAGAGTGGCAGCGGAAAGAGTACTTTCTGCAGCTATGTGCTCGGCTATCGTCACGACTACAGCGGAAGCGTGATGTTCGACAAGGATGTTACCGCTAATTATAAGGTTAAGGATTGGGTGGAAATGAGAAAGCGTCATATCAGCCACCTCTTTCAGGAACTTCGTCTCTTCCCGGAGCTTACCGCTCTGGAGAATGTAGAAATCAAGAACAAGATTACCGGATTCAAGAGCCGTGAACAGATCTTGAAATGGTTTGATATGCTCGGTATCGCCGACAAGGTGGACGCAAAGATTGGAAGAATGTCGTTCGGACAGCAGCAGCGTGTGGCAATGATGCGAGCTCTATGCCAGCCTTTCGACTTCATCCTTGCCGATGAACCTATCAGTCACCTCGACGACAACAACTCCCGTATCATGGCGGAAATCATGATGGCGGAAGCCAAGGAGCAGGGGGCTGGTGTCATCGTTACCAGTATAGGTAAGCACATGGACTTGCCTTACGAGCATACATTTAAGTTGTAATTTGTCATTCAACACTTAACATTCAACAATTCAAAAATGAATTTAGTTTGGAAATTACTTCGTCAGCATATCAGTATACCTCAGTTTGCAGGTTTCGCCTTTGCCAATCTCTTCGGTATGCTCATCGTCCTTTTCGGCTTCCAGTTTTATAAGGACGTGCTGCCTGTCTTCACACAGGAAGACAGTTTCATGAAAGCCGACTATCTCATCATGAGCAAGAAGATAGGTATGGGAAATACCATCAGCGGCCGCTCCAATACCTTCACGGGTGCTGAGATAGATGATGTCAGAGACCAGAAGTTCGTGAAGAAGGTGGGAAAATTCACCTCTACGGAATATAAGGTAGATGCCCAGATGGGCGTCAACGGCGTGAATGTACTGAACAGCGAACTCTTCTTTGAGAGCGTGCCCGACGGCTTCGTCGATGTGCCGCTCAAGGACTGGAAGTATACGCCAGGAGCCAAGGAAGTGCCAATCATCCTCCCGCGTACCTATATTAATATGTATAACTTCGGATTCGCCCAGAGTCATTCGCTCCCGAAAATCAGCGATGGACTGATGGGAATGATTGATTTCAATATCCAGATTCAGGCAGCCGGCAAGAAGGAGCAGTTCAAGGGTAAGGTCATCGGATTCTCTTCCCGTCTCAACACCATCCTCGTGCCACAGGCATTTATGGACTGGAGTAACCAGGAGTTTGCTCCAAACCAGAAGAGCGATCCTAACCGCCTCATCGTAGAGGTAGGCAATCCGGGAGACGAGAACATCACCAAATACCTGGATGATAACGGTTATGAGGTAGAGACTGATAAGCTCGATGCCGAGAAGACCACCTATTTCCTTCGTATGATGGTATCCATGGTAATGATTATCGGACTGGTCATCTCCATCCTGAGTTTCTACATTCTGATGCTCAGCATCTATCTGCTGGTACAGAAGAACTCATCCAAGTTGGAGAACCTGCTTCTGATAGGCTATAGTCCTGCCAATGTGGCGAAGCCATATCAGGTGCTCACCATGTCGCTCAACCTGGTGGTGCTCATCATTGCCTGGGTCATCCTCTTCTTCGTCCGTGGCTACTACATGGAGTTTATCGAGGCAATCTTCCCTGACATCGAAGAGGGCACCATGCTCCCATCCATCTGCTTAGGCATGCTTTTGTTCCTGATAGTCTCTATCCTGAACATCCTCGCCATCCGTCGCAAGGTAATGACCATTTGGCAGAGAAAGGAGTAGGGGCAGCTCGCCCCTCCTCAGGTCCGTTTCAGGTTCTCTTCAGGCCCTCCTCAGGTCCGTTTCAGGTCCTCCTCAGGTCCTCTTCAGCTCCCTCTTCAGGTCTTCTTCAGGTCCTCCTCAGGTCCTCTTCAGGTCCTCCTCAGGTCCGTTTCAGGTCCTCTTTAGGTCCGTTTCAGGTCCTCTTTAGGTCCCCTCTCAGGGAGCCTAGCCCCCGTTCCAGGCGATTCCATCGCCTGGTATAGAAGGTCAGTCCCCCGAGGCAGCCCTCCGCCTCGAGCCCCTCGAAAAATTATAACCAAACCCCCGTTATAAATAATAATTTAAAGAAAATCTGCGTTATTTCCTTAACGCAGATTTTTTTTATGTTATAAAACACAATTTTTCATGCAGATGTAACACTTATATCGAATTTTTTGTTTAATTTTGCACCCGTAATAGATATTTGGGGGCTATTCCCCCGTATTATTAATTAATTTTATAAAAAAAGGTATGCAGAAAAGATTGCATTTATTAGTGGCTTTGCTGGCCTTTATGGTTTCAACCGCTATGGCGCAGATTACTACATCTGGCATTAGTGGTAAAGTGACTGCCAATGGTGAGGACATCATTGGTGCAACAATCAAGGCTGTTCACCAACCTTCTGGTACAGTCTATCGCGCAGTGACCAACATTGATGGTCGTTATTCTATTCAGGGTATGCGCCCAGGTGGTCCTTATGTCTTGGAAGTTTCTTATGTAGGTTACAAGACTAAGGAAGTTAAGAATTTTAATCTCTCTCTCGGTCAGAACACCATTCTGAACGAAAGTCTCTCTGAAAACGCAGAGATGTTGCAGGATGTTGTTGTTACTGCTGATCGCAACAACAACATGCGTACTGACCGCGCTGGTGCTACAACAAGTATCAATGCCGACCAGATTGAGGCTGTTCCTACCGTATCACGTAGCATGAACGACCTCTTGAAGTTGACTCCTCAGGGTGCTAACGTAGGTAGCGGATTCTCTGTTGGTGGTGGTAACTACCGTCAGTCTTACGTTACTGTCGATGGTGCTGCTTTCAACAACGCCTTCGGTATTGGTGGTAACCTCCCTGGCAACGGATCTCCAATCTCTCTTGATGCTTTGGATCAGATTTCTGTATCTTCATCTCCATACGATGTTCGTTTGAGTGGATTTACAGGTGGTGCTATCAGCGCCGTAACCAAGAGCGGTACCAATCAATTCAAGGGTACAGCTTATATGTACACTACCAACTCTCACTTGCGTGGTAACAAGGTAAGTGATTATGAGTTGAACCGTCTCCAGTCTCATTCTACTACATGGGGTGCAAGTTTCGGTGGTCCTATCATCAAGGATAAGTTGTTCTTCTTTGCCAATGGTGAATATCAGAACAATATCTCTGCTGGTCCTTCTGGTACAGCTCGTGTAAATGCTTCTGATGAGTGGTCTCCATCATCAGGTACTGTTCATCGCCCATTGCAGAGCGACATGGACAATATGCTCAGCTTCCTCAGCAAGAACTATGGTTACAACCCAGGTCGTTATCAGGGATATTCTCTTGATACTCCATCATACAAGTTCCTGGCTCGTATCGACTGGAACATCAACGAGAACAACAAGTTGAACATCCGTTTCTCTAAGAGTCACGACAAGGATTCTTCAGCTCCATCAAGCTCTACAACTCCATTCAAGGATTCTGTCATCTATCCTGGTGGTGAGGATGCTACGGGTGGTAAGTCTCAGTCTGGTCGTACAGCTAACGCTGGTCTCTACTTCGAGAGTGCACGCTACTATCAGGAGAAGAACTTTACTTCTTTCGCTGCTGAGTGGAACTCTAAGTGGGGTGGTGTAAACAATGTTCTCCGTGCTACTTACTCTTATCAGGATGAGCCACGTACTTATGTGGGTGGTATGTTCCCAACAGTGGATATCCTGAAGAATGGTTCTTACTATATGGGATTCGGTCCTGATCCATTTACTGAGGGTAACCTCCGTCAGGTGAAGACTTTCGTTGCTACTGATGAGGCTACATGGTCTATGGGCATCCAGAACTTCACCGCTGGTCTCCAGTTTGAGACCAACAAGGCTACCAACGGCTTCGGTGCAGCTTCTGCCGGTTACTATGTATTCGAGTCTATGGACGACTTCATGAACGGCAAGGCTCCTAGAAGCTATGGCGTTACCTTCCCAATGGACGGTTCTGGCCAGTTCCTGGCTACCATGAAGTACAACCAGTTCTCTGCTTACGTTCAGGATCAGGTTAACTTCTCTGACCGTTTCCGCCTGACAGCTGGTTTGCGTTTCGAGTTGCCTATCTACCCAGAGTTGGAGAACAACTATAACAAGGCTTTCGCTGCCATGAAGTGGAAGAACGATGCTGGCGTTGAGTCTCAGTATTCTACCGATCAGCTCCCTGATGCTCCATTGACAGTTTCTCCTCGTGTAGGTTTCAACTGGGATATCCTCGGCAACCACAAGTTGGTTCTCCGTGGTGGTACAGGTTACTTCATCGGTCGTCTGCCATTCGTATGGCTCGTATCTGCAGTAGGTAACGCTGGTTGTGGTCAGTACACCTATTATTATAATACTCCATCTGACAAGGGTGCTACCTATAAGATGGATAAGTTCTATCAGAGCCGTGAGGATCAGTTGAAGGTATTGCAGCAGCAGGGCTTGGCTGTGAACCGTGAGGATGCAGCTGCGCCTTCTACTCCTACCATCATCGACAAGGACTTGAAGATGAACGCTACATGGAAGACTTCTCTGGCTTTGGATGCCAAGTTGCCATACGATATCGACTTCTCTTTGGAGGGTATCTATAGCCGTGAGTTCAATCCTGCTACTGTCATCAACCTCGACCGCTACTGGGATGGTAAGTCATACACAGAGCTGGCTCCTGGTGACAAGCGTAAGTGGTATTCACGCAACTCTTCCATCAACCCTTACATGATCACAAATGCTGGTCATAAGGCATACTACTACTCAATCACTGCATCTTTGGCTAAGAAGTTTGCATTCGGTTTGAACCTCTCTGCTTCTTACACCTACTCTAAGGCTAAGTCTTACGGTGATGGTGTGGGCGATCAGGTTAACTCAGCATACTATAACAACCGTTACTCTGTAAATGGTAACAACGATATGGAGTTAGGTTATGGTACCTACGTGGCTCCTAACCGCTTGCTCATCTCTGCTTCTTACAAGAAGGACTACGGCAAGAACTTCGGTTCTGAGGTTGGCTTGATCTACGAAGGTATGAATATGGGTTATGCTGATGGTTACAGCTGTACACGTTACACTTACCAGTTGACTGGCAATGTAGTTAACGACTACGGTTCTAACGGTTTGGTTTACATCCCAGCTTCCCGCGAGGCTTTGAACGAGTGGAAGTTCACCGACGTAAAGGATAAGGCTGGTAAAGTAACCTATACAGCTGAGCAGCAGAAGGATGACTTCTGGGCTTACATCAACCAGGATGATTATCTGAAGAATCACAAGGGTGAGTATGCTGAGCGTGGTGGTGCTGTAATGCCTTGGCATCATCAGTTGGACTTCAAGTTCAACCAGAACTTCTACCTCAACGTAGCTGGTCAGAAGAACACTCTCCAGTTTGGTGTTGACATCAAGAACCTCGCTAACCTGCTGAACAACAGCTGGGGTCTCTACAAGACTGTTAACAACACCAAGTTGTTGAAGTATACTGCTGGTAAGGATGGTGCTGCTGGTTCATTCCAGTTCCAGAAGAACGGTAAGGATGTATTGTCAAAGACATACACTAACTTGACAAGCTTCAACTCTACCTATTCTATCCAGTTCTCTATCCGTTATATCTTCAACTAATGGAGATTTCGAATACGAATCATCAATAAGCGCCCAGAAAGGGAAAGCATTGTATATAGAATGCTTTTGCTCTTTCAGGGCGCTTTCTTTTTGTCCCTTTTCTCCATACTTACTGATATTTTTTATTTGTAACACGTTTTTCTCACGCTAATTTCTTGTTATTTCAAATATTTTAGTTATATTTGCACCATATTGTATAAAATGGGTGAAAAACTTGCCTGTTGGCGGGGTGAAACCTAAATTATTAACGAAATAATCTAAAGAAATATGCTGAAAAGATTGCATTTACTTCTGGCTTTGTTCATCCTGACGGTGAACGCTGCCATGGCACAGATTACTACCTCTGGAATCAGCGGTAAGATTACATCTGATGGCGAGAACGTCATCGGAGCTACTGTTACTGCTACTCACCAACCTTCCGGTACCGTATATCGTGCCGTTACTAATATCGATGGACGATATACCATCCAGGGTATGCGACCAGGTGGTCCTTACAAGGTAGACATCTCCTATATCGGCTACAAGGACAAGGTGATCAAAAACCTCAACCTGAGCCTCGGTGAAACAGAGAATATCTCATGCTCGCTCCAGGAGGATGCCCACCAGCTCCAGGAAGTGGTGGTTTCCGGTAAGGCGGGTCTTGCTGCTTCCCGTACAGGTGCTGCTACCAGTATGACGGCAGAGCAGATCAACAACATGCCTAGCATTACTCACGGTATTGCTGACGTGGCTCGATTGAACCCACAGCTCACTGTTACCAATTCCGGCAATATGTCGTTCGCTGGTGTCAACAACCGATACAACAACTTCATGATTGATGGTGCGGCAAACAATGACGTCTTCGGTCTGGCATCCAGTGGTAACAACGGTGGTCAGGCTGGTGCTCAGCCGGTATCTATGGAGACTATTGAGCAGATTCAGGTTTCCGTGGCTCCTTTCGATGTGCGCCAGAGCGGATTCACCGGAGGTGCCATCAACGCCATCACCAAGAGCGGTACCAACCAGTTCCACGGTTCGGCTTACTACTATGGCTACAACCAGGACCTCATCGGTACCAAGTATCCTTACCTTGATGGCACGGGTTATGCGCCAAAGTATCAGAAGCAGACCCAGTATAACATGGGTGTCACCCTCGGTGGACCAATCATCAAGAACAAGCTCTTCTTCTTCGCCAACTATGAGCGCACCAACAAGGAATATCCTAATCTCTATGGTGTAGACTCCGGCAATTCCAAGGTGAATACCGAGCAGGCAAAGGATATTCTGACCATGCTCCAGAAGATAGCTGAAAAGCAGGGAGTCAACTTCAACGATTACTACAGTAACCAGGACATCTACACCAAGAGCGATAAGGCTGGATTGAAACTCGACTGGAACATCAACGAGTTCAATAAGTTTGCCATCCGCTGGAGCCTGGTCAAGGCTGAGCAGTTGAGTGGTGGCGGCAGTGCCAGCAGCTTGAACTCATACGGTTACAGCTATCCGTTCAAGAGCAATACCAACTCCTTCATCGCTGAGCTTCAGAGCCGATTCTCTCCAAGTGTGAGCAATGAGGCACGTGTCAGCTTCGTAAGAGTGCGCGATAGCCGTGACATCAAGGCTCATCTACCGATGATTTCCATCACGGGCGTTGGTAGCGGTACTGTCAATATCGGTACTGAGCGAAACTCCCAGGCTAACTACCTGGATCAGGACATCTGGACCTTAGAGGACAACCTGACATGGCTCCGTGGCAACCATACTTTCATCTTCGGTACCCATAACGAGTTCTACCATTTCAAGAATATGTTCATCTCGGATAAGTTCGGCTCCTATACCTTCAAGGGATACGACAGCTTCAAGGCTTATTACGATGACTACATGGCTGGACAGCTGGACCCTAACAAGGCTTACATGAACCAGTACCGTTATGGTCAGGCTAACACCGATGTTACCGGCGACCCTAACTGGGCTTCTGAGTTCTCATCTGGTCAGTTCGGTTTCTATGCACAGGACAAGTGGAATGCAAGCAACAACTTCACCTTGACCTACGGACTGCGTCTGGATATTCCTGTATTCTTCGATACTCCAGTGGAGAATCCGGAGTTCAACGCCTTGTCAGAGAAGATGGGGTGGGGATTGAAGACCAACGATAAGCTTAGCTTCTCGCCAATGCTCTCGCCTCGTGTAGGTTTCCGCTGGGACATCAACAACGACCGTAAGTTCATCCTCCGTGGTGGAGCGGGTGTCTTTACCGGTAGAATCCCATTCGTTTGGGTAAGCAACAACTACTCGGGTACAGGTCTGCAGCTCTCTTCTTACGATAGCAACAACTCTTCTACCAAGGGATTGGAACTCATCCTTGACCCAACCAAGCAGAATGCCAATGCTGATAAGATGAAGGCGAGTGCCGGCAACCAGGATGTGGCTGTATGCGACAAGAACTTCAAGTTCGCTCAGAACCTCCGTCTCAACCTCGGTTTCGACTTCGAGGCTTTGGGTATCGACTGGACTGCTGAGGCTATCTACTCCAAGACTTTGAACGATATCATCTATAAGAATCTCGCTCAGGAGCAGAGTGGTCAGACCTTCTCACAGAAGTACGGATATGAGTGGGACAACCGTCCGCTCTATCAGAGTGTGGTGAAGGGTACTCCTATCGCCGGTGTCTATGCCCTCGGAAATACATCCAAGGGTTATACCGTAAACCTCTCGCTCAAGGCTGAGAAGCATTTCAACTTCGGTCTCGACCTGATGGCAAGCTATACCTGGACCCGTTCACGCAGTGCTGCCAACGGTGGTTCTTCTGTAGCAAAGAGTAGCTGGACCTACCAGTATACCCATCGTGACTGCAACGATCTGGAGGTGGGCAACTCTGCCTACAATGTGCCTCATCGCATCCAGGCTTCTGCTTACTACCACATCAAGTACGGTCATCAGAAGCAGTGGCAGACCACTCTCGGTGTCATCTACCAGGGTAAGAGCGGTTCTCCTTATACCTATTATTATTATGGAGACGTAAACGAAGACGGATCTAAGGGTAATGACCTCTTCTACATCCCAACCGATGCACAGATTGACAAGATGCGTTTCGAGGAGACCAAGTACAACAAGAATACCTTCACCAACCGTATGTTTGGCGACAATCATGGTGATAAGCTTACCGAGGAAATGCAGCGCGAGATGCTGAAGAAGTGGATTGCTGACGATTCTTATCTCAGCAAGCATCGTGGAGAATACTACGAGCGTTATGCTGACAATCTGGCTTTCGAGCATCACTTCGATGTTCACTTCGGTCAGAAGTTCAGCTTCAAGGTGGCTGGTCAGATCAATTCCATCGAGCTGACCTTCGATATCCTCAATGTAGGCAACCTCCTGAACAAGGATTGGGGTCATACCTACGGTGACGGTTTCGGTACCTATTTCTCACCTGTCAACTATCAGGGTGGTGGTGTTTACCAGTTCACCGGTGCCTATGCCTACAAGAGCTATAGCGATTACTACAGTCGCTGGCGTGGTCAGGTAGGTTTGAAGTACACCTTCTAATCTCTGCCATTTTATTCAAACTCCATAGAGTCCCTAGTGTCGCCAAATGCGATACTAGGGCTTTTCGTTAATATAAGGCAAGTTTATAATAGTTGATAAAAAACGAAAAGAGGGTGTATCATGAATTTATGATGCACCCTCTTTTATTCGTATATTAAAGATATATTGTCGGAAAAGACAGGATATATTTCTAAGTTATTTAGTATCTCCGGCCGCACAACAGCTGTTGTGCGCTTGCATAACAGCTGATATGCGCTCGCACAACAGCTGATGTGCATGCGTTGCCCAACTGTTATGCACCAACTTTTCTTCCTTCTCTATATGAACAAATCCTTCTTCGGCATATCTGCCATGAACTGCTTGCGGAGCTTCTCAAAGAATGCCATGGTGTCGTTGCTGAAGCCGTGACCCTTCCAGGTGGAGGTGTTGGTGATGAGAATCCAGCACTGACCATCGGGGTACTTCAGGACAATGGCAGAGGTGCCGGCAAGAGAACCGGTACGAATCCACGGACGATTGCTCTTTGGGGTGTAGTTCCAACCGATGGAATACTGATGGTCGGGCTGCTCGGTGGTCATAAACTGGATGCTCTTCTGGCTGAGAATGTCCTTGACATGAGGCAGACCGTCGATGCTGGCGATGAGACGGCTCAGTTCGGCTGCTGAACCACACCATGCTCCGGCACCAGAGAGGCGAGGAAGGTCGGTATCGCCATAACACTTTTCTACCATTCTGCCACTGTTGTTGTATTCATATACCGGGATGCTGCCCTGGTGCATGTAATATTTCGTCTCGTTAGGACGGCGGTCCTTGTAGTAGGTGCCGGCAATATGCATGTCGTAGCATCCGGCAGGCTGGAGCACGTACTTCTGCATGAAGTTCTCGTACTTCATTCTGCTCTTCTTCTCGATAATCATCGAGAGAATCATGTAGCCCAGATTGCTGTAGCATTTGCCCTCGCCCGGCGTATAACCCAGATGGCGCTTCAGGAGAATCTTGAGCAGGGTCTTATGGTCTGGAGGCGTGGTGAGGCGGTTCTGCATCATGATGTAGCGGGTAGAGGATACCGGGTCGCCGGCATAGTTGTTGAAACCTGCCTGATGGCGCAGCAGCTGTTCTACGGTGATGTTGTAGTAGCGCTGGTCCTTGATACTGTTATTGTAGGTGGTATCGTTCAGGATTCCCTTCGGTCCGAATACCTTCTCGTTCATCTTGAGCTTCTTCATCTCCTGCAGTTTCATGATGCCTACAGCAGTGATAAGCTTTGATACAGAGGCGAAGCGCATCAGCATGTTCGGTTCCATTCGGATGCCCCTCTCCTTGTCTGCCCATCCGAAACCGCGGGCATAGAGCAGGGAGTCGTTGCGGGTGATGACGAGCTGTGCACCGTTGATTTCCCATCGCTTGAGGTATCTCTCCACGAGCGAATCCATCTTGTGATATTCCTTTCCCTCGGTGAGGGCATTGCTGATGGAATCGTTGATATGCACCTTGGGGAGCGTATCCTTTGCCTTCTCCTTATCCGAAGATGAGGTGCAGCGCGATACGCAACTATGTGTAGACCATGCGACGATGGCCGTGAATGTGAGCAATATGATAGCTATTCTTTTCTTTCTGAGTCTTCTTGCCATATTTATTGATGATGTTTTTTACAGTTTACGGCTTGCAAAGATACTGCAATCTGATGAAACGGCAAAAAAAATAAAGTTAAACATCTACAAACATGAACGGTTAAGCAGATTTTTATGTATCTTTGCACCGTAGAAATACTTGAACAGGTAAATGAAAAAGATTATTAAAAGGATATTCAGATCCTTCTTATATATAATAGGTATGGCAGGGCTTGCTCTCTTGCCCGACATCTGGCTCTGGCATCTGGGAGTGAGCGGGTGGCCTTTGGCGCTAGCCATTCTATGGTGGGTGCCTTCCTTGCTGCTTCTGCTAGCAGAGGTAGGGCTGCAGATGGGCTTCTTTCATAAGCTCTCCGTCCGCATCCTCTTCACTACGATTCTGTTTTCGGTGATGCCCAAGGTGGTGTTCATCCTCTTCGATTTCATGATGCCGTGGTTCTTTGCCCTCCTTCCGGCGCTGGCGCTGATGGGATGGTTTGCCTTCGGATTCATTGAGGGCTGGAAGCGGTTGGAGATACGGTACGTAACCTATGAATCGCCCGACCTTCCACCTTACTTTGACGGTTACCGTCTGTTGCATTTCACTGATTTTCATCTGGGTTCTTTCCCGAAGGATAGTGACTTCGTACAGAAGGTGGTGGATGCAGCCAATAATGAGGAACCGGACATGATGCTCTTTACGGGCGATCTGGTGAACAATGATGCCAGGGAGGTGGAGCCTTATCTGGAAACGCTGAAACAGCTGCATGCCCACGATGGCATCTTCTCGGTATGGGGAAACCATGATTACTGCGAGTATGGCAACAATCATACGATAGCAGGACTGAGAAACAACTGGAAGCTGCTCTATAACTATCAATGCCAGTTGGGGTGGCATCAGTTGATGAACGATCATTTCACCGTGAGTCATGGTATGGCTTCCATCGATATCATCGGTGTGGAGAATGCGGGGCAGCCTCCTTTCAGTAACCGCAGCAAGTTGCCGAAGGCGATGAAGGGACTGAAGAAGGAAGGGTTCAAGATACTGCTGACCCATGATCCGCATCACTGGCGCAGAGAGGTATGGGACAGACCTGTCCAGCTGACACTGGCAGGACATACACATGCAGGACAGTTGCAGATAGGCAAGTGGACACCAGCCCGCATGGCATTCAAGGAGTGGGGTGGTGTTTATCGCAAAGGCAGTCAGATGCTGAACGTTTCATCGGGTATTGGCGGCTCCTTCCCGTTCCGATTGGGAGCATGGCCAGAAATGACTGTAATAACGTTAAAAAGAACTTTAAAATGACCTCATGTTGTTAATTATTTTTAAATACTCTCTTAAAACATTAGGTTTTAAATAAATATCTGCTGAAATTTTTGCTGATACGAACAAAAATAGTATCTTTGCACTAGTTTTCGCATATATTTGGGCAAATGGGGGGTGTCGAGACGACTGTACTCCATTTGTTTTTTTATGCCTCCCCAAATATCCCTTTTCTCCTCTCTTTATTTCCAGTGAAATGGAAGAGTATTCAGCATGAATACTAATCATAAAGTTCCAAGTTTCAAGTTCAAAGTAAAAAGTTCCAAGTAAAATGAAGATTCCAGTAGAAGAACAATATAAATTCGTGAAGTTATCGCTTCCTGATGGTAGCAAGGCTGAAGGTCATGATGTGTTGCTGCATGCCTGCTGTGCGCCTTGTTCGTCAGCGATTGTAGAGTGTATGCTTCGCAACGGCATGAAGCCGACGGTATATTTCAGCAACAGTAACATTTATCCCTTACAGGAGTTTGAAATTCGCAAGCACGAGCTGATGCGCTTCCTGGAAGCGCAGGGGGTTCCGTATGTGGAGGATGAGTATGATCATGAGGAATGGTTGGCTACCATCAAGGGGTTGGAGCTGGAGCCTGAAAGGGGAAGCCGTTGCTCGATGTGTTTCCGGTATCGTTTGACGCATGCGGCTAGGTATGCTCAGGAGCATGGCTTTCATCTGCTTACTACTACCTTGGCTTCTTCCCGGTGGAAGAATATCCAGCAGATAGATGCAGCCGGACATCTCGCCGTAGAAGGTTGTCCGGATGTAGAGTGGTGGGATATGAATTGGAGAAAGGGCGGTTTGCAGAATCGCCGTGGAGAATTATTGAAAGAGAATGAATTCTACAACCAATTGTATTGCGGTTGTGAATTCAGCATGAGATAAAGTGTTTTTCTGCGCAGGGATTTTAGGCACGGACTACACAGATTACACGGATTAATGACATTCATGATAAATCCGTGTAATCTGTGTAATCCGTGCCTTTTCTATATTCTAGGCTAGATGCCTATTTAAGAAAGGCCTGTGATTTCACCGTTAACCACATCGATACGCTCAGCCTGTGGGCTCTTTGGCAAACCTGGCATACGCATGATAGGACCGGCGATGACTACGATCATTTCAGCACCCATGTTCAGGGTGATGTCGCGAACGTGGAGTTCGAAGCCTTCTGTTGGACCGTAAGCCTTAGCATCGGTAGAGAAGCTGTATTGGGTCTTGGCAATACAGATAGGGAACTTCTCTGCACCCAACTTCTTGATCTCGTCAATCATAGCCTTTGCAGAATCGCTCATGGTTACGCTGCCGGCACCATAGAGATTGAACGCAACCTTCTCAATCTTCTCTTCTACAGAATCTTCGTCAGCATAAGTGAAATAGAGAGGAGCAGATGGACGCTCATCGATGGTCTTTACTACGAGTTCTGCCAATTCCATCGCACCCTTGCCACCTTCGGCGAAGGCACTGTTGACAGCGAATCCGCAACCCATCTCCTCACAGTGCTTGCGCAATACCTCAATCTCCTCGTCGGTATCAGTAGCAAACTTGTTGAAGGCGATGACAACGGTCTGACCAAAGCTCTGAAGGTTCTTCACGTGCTTGTCGAGGTTCCAGTAACCAGCTTCCATTCCTGCAACGTTAGGCTGCTTGATATCTTCCAGAGCTACGCCACCGTGCATCTTCAATGCCTGGAGAGTAACAACAAGAACGGTAAGGTCTGGCTGCAAACCAGTCTTGCGGCACTTGATGTTGTAGAACTTCTCTGCGCCGAGATCTGCACCGAATCCTGCCTCAGTGATGGCATAGTCGCCATACTCGAGAGCTGCTGCTGTAGCCATCACAGAGTTACAGCCATGAGCGATGTTGGCGAAAGGACCGCAGTGAACGAAAGCAGGAGTTCCCTCTGTGGTCTGAACCAGGTTTGGCTTCAGGGCATCGAGGAGGAGGGCAACAATACTGCCACCTACACCCATATCCTTGACGGTGAATGGCTTGTCATCCTCAGTGATGCCGAGGAGAATATTGTCGATGCGACGGCGGAGGTCGTCTACACTTGTTGCAAAACACATGATAGCCATGATTTCAGAAGCAGGAGTGATATCGAATCCTGCCTCTGTCTCGATGCCGTTCTTATCGCCGATACCGGTGATGATGCGACGGAGACCACGGTCGTTGACGTCCATTACTCGGCGCCAGAGAATCTTCTTGAGCTTGAATCCCTCTGCCTCGTGCTGGAAACGGTAGTTGTCCAGGAGGGCAGCAATCATGTTGTTGGCCTCTGTGATGGCATGGAAGTCGCCAGTGAAATGGAGGTTGATCTTATCCATAGGCAATACCTGTGCATAACCGCCACCGGCAGCACCACCCTTCATGCCGAAGCAAGGACCGAGAGAAGGCTCGCGCAATGCAACAACTGCCTTCTTGCCAATCTTCTGCATACCGAGGGCGAGACCCACGGATACGGTGGTCTTTCCATTACCAGCCTTGGTAGGACTGATAGCGGTAACGAGGATAAGATGATGGTTCTTAAACTTGTTTCTGTCAATTTTGTCCGTAGTAATCTTAGCGATGTAACGGCCGTAGTTTTCTACTTGGTCTTCATGGATTCCAAGTTCTGCTGCCACTTCTTTGATAGGGCGCAATTTTACTGATTTAGCTATTTCAATATCTGTCAACATAAAAAATGTATTTGTATTTTGCTGCAAAGGTACGCAAAAGTATTCACATAATGGCAAATCAATGTATAAAAAAACAAAAAGTGGGGGAGAAGGAGTTTATTATATACTAAAAAAGGAGTTTTAATATAAACGAAAAAAGAGGCAGATTCACATCTACCTCTTTTTTACAATCTAACTAACTTTCTATTCTCCAATAGAAATACTACATTTTAAACTATATGTGTTAATTTTCCACAGTCAGCCTGTGGCTGACCAAACCTATGAACTTATCTTTTTATTTTCTAACGTAGAGCTTAAAGCCCTTGACGCTGCCCGGTGCACCCTGCTCGGCACGTGGCAAGTACTCGAAAGCTGAAATGGTAACCTCCTTACCCATATCCACGATTCCCAGATGTGGGAAGTTGGCGCCCTTCTCGGTCTGCCAATAGGTGCTCTCCTGGAGGTCGAACATCTTGTCGAGAGTTGAGTTACCCTTCTCGCTGTCTGCGTAGTAAGCCACCCAGTTGTTGCGGTCGATGCGGTTGCCCTGTGCATCCTGGAGATAAAACTCGGCGATGGCAATCTGGCTGTCACCACTCTGGCTGCTCTCTGCCTGGATGGCGAAGTAGCGACCGGTTACAGGCTTGTCGAGCTTGATGGTCTGCCAGCCGTTACCAGCCTTGAACTCGCCCTTCAATACAGGAGTCTCTGAATTGAGATCCATGCGATGACCTGGCTCGTTGTGCTTGTTGCTCTTTTCGAGATTCAGCTTGTCGAGCTCCGGATGATCCTGGCAGAAGGCGGTAGGAGCCACGGTAGAACCTGGCTTGCCTGCTTCACCCTTAGGACCTACAACGTCGAGAACAATCACCTCGTTCTTGCCCTTCTTCAACCAGCAACCCGGGAGATAGAGGGTCTGCTGAGGACCAATCTGCCAGAAGCGGCCGAGGGCATGACCGTTTACGTAAACCTGACCTTTGCCGAATGCCTCCATATTAATAAAGGTGTCGCCCACCTTCTTCAGGTTGAAGTAGCCGCGATAGTAACCCGCCTTGGTCAGGAGACCACGCATCTTGTTGGTTGGCATGGCGAGTGCATTCACAGCTGTCTGGTAATCATCAGCGATGGTGCTGTTGTTCCATCGGGTAGGGGTGAGGGCAAGTTCGCAATCCTCCTTCTGAGTAGTGAGGGTTACGTTGCCGATGATACCCTTGTAGTCTTTGATGGCACGACCGAAGTTGATTCTTCCCATACCTTCTACCACGATGGTGAGCTGAGCACCCTGTGGCATGGCTGGCAATTCGAGTGATTTCTCGTTCTTTACACGGTCTATCTTGCCAACATATTTTCCGTTCACATATACCTGGGCAAAGTCGTGGAACTCGCCGGTCAGGGTTGATGTACTTTCGATGGCTGGAACGGTAGTCTCGTAAACCATGGTGCCCCATCCCATGTCCATATCCTCGAAGCATTGAGGAGCATGGGTTTCCTTCGCCTTTCCGATACCGTAGCTCAATGGCTTGTATTCGGTAAACTTGAATTCTGGCACCTTGATGATCTGCATCGGAGCCTTAGGCACGGCTGGCAACTTCTTGCCGTCGTTGTATTTCGCCATCATCTTCTGCAGTTCGTAGAACTTAGGAGTAGCCAATCCCCATTCGTTGATAGGGGCATCGTAATCGTAGCTGGTTACGTCTGGCTGGAAACCAGGCGAGTTGGCACCTGCCCAATGGCCGAAGCTGGTTCCGCCGTGGGTCATATAGAGAGAGAAGCTGATGCCTTTGCTCAGCATCTCGTCCATTCCTTCTACCATATCCTTGGCAGGACGGGTTTCGTGGCGTGCTCCCCACTTGTCGAACCAGCCGCTCCAGAACTCAGAGCACATCTTTGGGGCGTTAGGACGAACCTCGCCAAGACGCTTGAACTGCTGGTCGATGTTGGCACCTGTACCGAAGTTCATGGTCCAGGTAAGGTCATCGAGACCATTGTTCAGGAAGTTGGATGACCAGTCGCACTGGAAGAGGCTCACCTTGTCGAAGCCACTCTTGCGAACGATGTCACGGATAGCACTTACGTATGGCTTGTCCTTTCCGTAAGAACCATATTCATTCTCCACCTGAACCATGATGATAGGGCCACCATTCTGGATAGTGAGTGGAGCCAGCTGCTTGCCTACTTCCTTTTCGAATATTTCGACACGCTGCATGAAGTAAGGGTCCTGCTCACGAAGCCGGATGTCCTTCTTCTTGAGGAGCCACCAAGGCAGACCGCCCATTTCCCATTCAGCACAAACGTATGGACCCGGGCGAACGATGACATACATGCCGTTCTTCTGGGCGAGGCGGCAGAAAGCAGCCACATCGTTGTTGCCTGTGAAGTCGAATTTGCCTTCCTCCTGCTCATGGATATTCCAGAACACATAGAGGCAGACGGTATTCATGCCAAGAGCCTTGCACATCTTGATGCGATGCTCCCAGTAGGCACGAGGAATACGAGGGTAGTGCAACTCGGCAGCCTTAACCACGAAAGGTTTGCCATTGAGAAGGAATGTCTTGTCGCCGGTAGTGAAGGTGCCACCTTTCTGTGCAGCCATCATCTGAGCCGGTGCCAGTGCCAATAGCGAGGCAAAGGCTAATGTCTTGATTGTATGATTCCAATTCATGTTCATGTATTGTTATTCTATGATGATCTTTACATTGTTATTTGTTTCATTTCGACTGCAAAGGTATGCATTATTTATCAAACAGAAGGGTATAAAATATTATTTAATGGGGACAAATCGATAAAACCCCCTTATTTGCTCATTTTTCCCAGTCATTTGAATGAACATTTGTTACCTTTGCACATTCAATATCTTTTGTGCAGAAACTGTACTCATAAATGATGATTTTTAGTGTAAAGAGGATAAAATCTTTGTGATTTCTGCTTGGATTTCGTTTTTTTGTAGTACCTTTGCATCGAAATTATCGATAGCCGGATTTTATATAATATATAAAAGGTATAAGGATTCAGCTGATAACAAGAAACAGTGTGTACAAAATATATAATTAATTATTAACTTATTAAGGATATCAAAATGATGAAAACAGAATGGAGAGGTTTCAAGGGAAACTTGTGGCAGAGTGAGGTGAATCTTCGCGATTTCATCCAGCACAACTATACTAGCTACGATGGCGACGAGTCGTTCCTGGCAGAACCTACTCAGGCTACCAATACCCTTTGGGGTATGTTGAAGGAGCTCCAGAAGGAAGAGCGTGCCAAGGGTGGTGTGCTCGATATGGAGACCGAGGTGGTTTCAGGATTGACAGCTTATGGTGCTGCCTACATCGGCGAGGGTACTAAGGAGTTGGAGAAGGTGGTTGGTCTGCAGACCGACAAGCCTTTGAAGCGTGCCTTCATGCCATACGGTGGTATCAAGATGGCAGAGCAGGCTTGTACTACATACGGCTACCAGCCATCAGAGAAGTTGCACGAGATTTTCCACAAGTATTGCAAAACTCACAATGACGGCGTGTTTGATGCTTATACACCTGAGATGAAACTCGTGCGCCATAACCACATCCTCACTGGTCTGCCTGATACATACGGTCGTGGCCGTATCGTAGGTGACTACCGTCGTGTTGCTCTTTATGGTATCGATTTCCTTATCAAGGAGAAGCAGAACGACCTCGCTAACATGGGCGACCGTGAGATGATCGACGACGTTATCCGTCTTCGTGAAGAGGTTGCTATGCAGATCAAGGCGCTCAAGGGCTTGAAGGAGATGGCTCAGTTGTATGGTTACGACATCTCTCAGCCTGCTAAGAACGCTCGTGAGGCTGTTCAGTGGTTGTACTTCGGTTACCTCGGAGCAGTGAAGACTCAGAATGGTGCTGCGATGTCTGTAGGTCGTATCTCTACCTTCCTCGATATCTATATCCAGCGCGACTTGAACGAGGGTACTCTTACTGAGGATGAGGCTCAGGAGCTCATCGACCACTTGGTCATGAAGTTCCGTATGGTGAAGTTCGCCCGTATCCCTTCTTACAACGAGCTCTTCACTGGTGACCCAGTATGGGCTACTCTCGAAGTAGGTGGTATGGGTCAGGATGGCCGCTCAATGGTTACCAAGAACGACTTCCGTTTCCTCCACACATTGGAGAACATGGGTCCTTCACCAGAGCCAAACTTGACCGTACTCTATAGCTCTCGCTTGCCAAAGGCATTCAAGCACTACGCTTCTCTGATTTCTGTCAAGACAAGCTCTATCCAGTATGAGAACGACGATGTAATGCGCCCAGTTTGGGGTGACGACTATAGCATCTGCTGCTGTGTATCTGCTACACAGACAGGTAAGGAAATGCAGTTCTTCGGAGCCCGTGCCAACTTGGCTAAGTGCTTGACCTACGCAGTTTCTGGCGGTGTTGACTCAAAGACACGCGAGCAGTGCGGTCCTAAGTATCGCGCCGTAGAGGGTGATGTATTGACATACGAGGAGTTCATGCCACGTTTCATGGATATGATGGACTGGTTGGCTGGCGTTTATGTGAAGACATTGAACCTCATCCACTACATGCACGACAAGTACTTCTACGAGGCAGCAGAGTTGGCGCTCATCGACACAGATGTTCGTCGTACTTTCGCTACAGGTATCGCGGGTTTCAGCCACGTAGTTGACTCTATCTCTGCTATCAAGTATGCCAAGGTTAACATCATCCGTGATGAGACCGGTTTCCCTCTCAGCTTCAAGACCGAGGGTGACTTCCCACGTTATGGTAACGATGATGAGCGTGCTGATGAGATTGCAGTATGGTTGCTCAAGACCTTTATGAACATGATCAAGAAGCATCATACATACCGCAATTCTGAGCCAACTACATCTATCCTGACTATCACATCAAATGTAGTATACGGTAAGTACACCAGCAACATGCCTGATGGTCGTCCAGCCGGTGCTCCTTTGGCTCCAGGTGCCAACCCATCTTACGGTGCAGAGAAGAACGGTCTTTTGGCCTCATTGAACTCTGTAGCTAAGTTGCCATACGAGTATGCTCTCGATGGTATCTCTAATACTCAGACCATCAGTCCAGGTGCTCTCGGTCACAACGATGAGGAGCGTGCCCAGACATTGGTAGGTGTATTGGATGGTTACTTCAACCAGGGTTCTCACCACCTGAACGTGAACGTATTCGGAATCGACAAGCTCAAGGATGCGATGGAGCACCCAGAGAAGGAAGAATACCAGAACTTCACCATCCGTGTAAGTGGTTACGCTGTTAAGTTCATCGACTTGACACGCGAGCAGCAGCTCGACGTAATCGCTCGTCAGGCTCACGAGAGACTCTAAGGAAGTGAAGAATGAAGAGGGAAGATTGAAGAATCCTCTTGTCTCTTTGTAACATATAGATTGCCCGCTAGATTTTCTTTCCGAGGATATTTAGCGGGCAATTTAGCTTATTTAACTGCAAATTTAAACTTGGTATTGAAAAAAGTGCTATCTTTGCGGTATGAAATTGAATATAGAACAAAAAACAACTCTTTGGAGTGAAGGAGGAAAGTTTTGCCTGGATTTAGCCAAACTGATATTTGGTGGTATCATCTTGGCAAGTATTATGAAAAAGGATATAGATACAGGGAAACTTTTAGTATTTGGTGCTCTAATAACAATGTTTCTAGCTGTATGTGGATTCTTTTTAATATTAATGTCTAAAGATAAAAATAAGAAAGGAAAATAAATATGGAACTATTGGTATTTATGGGATTTTTTGCTTTGCTTGCAGGTGGGTTTACCCTATGGGCATATATTGATTATCGTAAAATGCAGGCTTAAGTGGGCTTCTTGTTTTTAATCATTTCTAAAAAGATAAAATAATTATGGATTTAGTTGATTTTTTGGGTGTCGTCACTGCTCTTATAGTCGTTCCTGGGCTTGCTTTTATTCTTTGGGATAATTACCAAGAGAGGAAAGCTGCATGAAGGGTTTTGTTCACAGCATAGAGAGCTTTGGTTCTGTTGATGGACCAGGCATCAGATTTTTGATCTTTCTGCAGGGTTGTCCCATGCGCTGCCAGTTCTGCCACAATCCGGATTCCTGGAAGACGGGGGTAGGAGAAGAGTGGACTGCCGATGACCTGCTGGACAAGGCAGAGCGATTCAAGAGTTATTGGGGAGATAATGGAGGAATTACCGTGAGCGGTGGCGAGGCATTGATGCAGATAGACTTTCTCATCGAACTCTTCGAGAAAGCCCATCAGCGTGGCATCAATACCTGTCTTGATACCTCGGCTCAACCCTTTCATAGAGAAGGGAAAAACTTCGAGAAATTTGAGCGTCTGATGACCGTCACTGATACTGTTCTTCTTGATATCAAGCATATCAATGATGAAGAGCATCGTAAACTCACGCTTCATTCCAATAAGAATATACTGGATTGTGCCCGCTATCTGAGCGAAATCTACAAGCCGGTATGGATTCGTCACGTCCTCATTCCAGGTATCACCGACAAGGATGAATACCTGGAAGAATTGCGCGACTTCCTCTCTACGCTCTCTAATATAGAGCGTATTGATGTATTGCCTTATCATACGATGGGCATCTACAAGTATGAAAAATTGGGTATATCTTACCCGTTGTCAGGGATAGAACCTCCTACAAGTGACCGTGTGGCTCATGCCAACGACATCTTGCAGAAGGCTATATCTTAATTTCTGCTGAGATTCCTGAGATGAGATTCTATTGAACTGGTGAGTCGGGCTTTGATCACCGGTTTGGTGATATAGTCGTTGACTCCCAGTTCATAGCATTCATCGATGTTGTCCTTGTTGTTTAACAGGGAGACAACGATGATGACCATCTCGTTCTTACTATATTTTTTTCTGACGTGATCTATCACGTCCCATCCATTCACACGAGGCATCATCAAGTCTAGCAAGATGATGTCTGGTGTGCATGAATCAATGATGTCGATGGCTTCCTGACCACCTTCTGCAATTTTCACATCCAGGTCAAAATCCTTGATCATTTCTCCGAGAGTCTGGATATTCTCAGGGATATCGTCAACGATCAGCACTTTATATTTGTTCATAATCATTTACTTTTTCTTTGGATTTTCTTTTATTGTACAGTTAGGTCTTGGACGTCGCTGCTCTAAGCTTTTCTTGCCTTGTGTACTCCGTATATGTCGCACATGAAGCCTTTGGCTGAGAGCAACTTGTTCATATTGATGTTATCGAATATCTTGTGATGTGTACCTATCACCACGATATCGTAGACTTTATCCAGTACTTTAGCGTCATCCTCTACATGGATGCCGTATTCATTCTTCACTTCCTCTTTGTCTACCAGCGGGTCGTAAAGGGTAGTTTTGTATCCTGTTCCCACCAGGTTGATGTAGAGGTCAGCCACCTTGGTGTTTCTGATGTCATCGCTGTCAGGCTTGAACGAGAAGCCCAGGATGAGCACCTTGGTCTCTGGAGCCTTGAACTTTCTGAAGTCGCATGCACTCTTGATCTTGCCTGCCATCCAGACCGCCATCTGCTCGTTCACTTCGCGTGCCGTAGAGAGGAGCGAAGGAACCACGTCCACCTCCTGTGCCTTGTTGATGAGATAGTACGGATCTACAGCGATACAGTGACCGCCAACAAGTCCTGGGATAGCAGGAACGAAGTTCCATTTTGTGCTGGCTGCTTCCGTCACATCCTTGATGCTGATGTTCATCTTGTCGAAGATTTTTTCCATCTCGTTGAAGAATGCTATCTGAACATCTCGCTGGCAGTTCTCCATCAGCTTGCAGGCTTCGGCTATTTTGATGCTCTTCGCCTTGTGAGTGCCATGTGTGAGAACCGAGCTGTAGAGGTTGTCGATGATTTCTGCCGCTTCGGGTGTAGAACCACTGGTCACCTTTACGATGTTCTCTATGGTGTGGACGGTATCTCCCGGGTTGATTCTTTCAGGTGAGAAACCTACGAAGAAGTTATCGTTCAGCTTGAGTCCCGATGTTGATGCCAGCAACGGAGCGCATACTTCTTCTGTCAGTCCGGGATAGACTGTAGATTCATATACCACGATGTCTCCCGGTTTCAGGATTTTGCCTACTGCTGTAGTTGCATTTCTGACACAGCTGATATCAGGTTTGTTCGACTTGTTTACCGGTGTCGGTACAGCTATGATGTATACATTGCAGCCTTTCAAGTCGCTGATGTCACAGGTCAGCTTTAGTCCCCTTTCGAGAGCTTTAGAAAGCATTCTGTCTTCCGCTCCCTGTTTCCTGGCTAATTTAGCTACCTTGGCAGCATTGATGTCGTAACCCCAAGTATCGTATTTCTTTGAGAATAAGCATGCAAGCGGTGTACCTACATAGCCTAGTCCAATCACGCCTATCTTAAACTCAAAAGATTTGTTATTCATATACTATATATATTAAATTTGTATTATTGTTTATTCATTCTTTACATTCCCTCCAGCTGAGCGTATCGGGAAGTTTTCTCCGGATTCCATGCATCGGCATACGAGCGATGGAAGAAGAGTTCCTGCAGATGGGCTGAAAGTCGTGCGATACGCAGGAAGTAACCTGTATACGGCGACATCAGCGGCAAGAATCGGTAGAGGAACATTTCCTCTTTTCTTCTCTCTGTCACCATCATCACCAGCAGGAAGGCGAATTGGGAGAAGCATACTCGGATGAAGTAGCCCAGCGCCAATATCTCTACGATGTGGTTATTGAAGGTGATGGCGAGTTTCACGATATACCACAACCACAGGAAGTTGAGGAAGCAGTCGTACGTTACGCTCTCCATGTTGGAGATCCAGTTCAATATAGACCAGTTCTTGGTTGGCAGCAGGATGTCGCGGTGTTTGCGCAAGCGGAATCTTACGAGCGAACGCGACCATCTGATACGCTGGTGATACAGTTTATACCATTGCGTCGGCACGTTGGTCATGCAGATGGCATCTTCTGCGAATTTCACCTTGTATCCTGCCTTTCTTATCTTTTGTGTGAGGTCACCATCCAGTCCTGGTCCGATGTCCCAGAATCCTACCTCTTTCAGTGTTGCTCTATCAAAGGCGCCGAAGGCACCCGATATGATGTGGTAGATGCCCAGCTCGCTCGTCACGATTCGTCCCACCTGTATGCGTTTCAGGTATTCGAACGCCTGCAGCGATGAGCAGATAGTGTCCTTGTTGTTGCGTACCTTCACGCATCCGCCCACACCCTTTACCATACCGTCGATGTAGAAGGGGAGGAGAATCTTCTCCAGCGCATCACGGTCCAGTGATGAGTCGGCATCCAGGCAGACGATGTATTTTCCTTTAGCCATCTGTGCACCATAGTTGCTTGCCGCAGCCTTACCTCCTCGGTCTTCCAGTCTCAGATAATGGGTGATGTAACCAGCCCGATAGAGGTCGGTGCATATCAGTTTGGTGTAGTCATCGCTGCCGTCGTCTACCACTATGATTTCATAGTTTCTGTAGGTCTGTTCGGCGAGCGAGTTCACCATCTTGAATATATGGCTTCCCTCATTCTTTCCCGGTACGAGTATCGAAACGAGCGGATTCTCTCTGTAGAGATAGAATCTTGCCACTTCCTTTTCCTTTTCTATTTTGTTCTTATTGGTCAGTCGGTTGAATATTACCAGATATTCCAGCAGGTAATATCTCGGCATCTCAATGAAGAACAGAAACCAGTAGGTACTCAGGATGCTGCTCAGTGAGAGTGTACTCAACCAGTCCATGAAGTGGTTCAGAGTTTCTACGATTTCAAACATACCTACTCATCTCCTTTCTTTACTAGTTGTTTCTTATCTCAATATCGTGAGCGCCAGTATGGCTAGCAGTATCAGTATACCGGCAATGGTAATCAGCACGGCTACCAGCTGCTTGTATAGCTTGACGCGCTTCATGATCTTGTCGTTCTCATCTTCCTTCGGCTTTATTTCCAGTGGGGTCTCTGCGGTCTTGTTTTCTTCTTCTTCGGTCATTTTTGCCTCCGAATAACCGCAGTAGTCGTCTGGAGTCAGCTCTACGTAGTTCATCTTGTTGAAGAATTCCTCGTAGTTGCCGGTCACCTCCTTGGTCTTGGTATCGAGAACGCAGCATATCAGCTCGTCCGGTTCTATCTTGTCGGCCACCTTTCTGATAGCCTTTGACATCTGCTTGCTCAGTTCATGCTGTGCATCCTCTACGGTAATGTCGCTGAATACGGAATACGTGATGTAGAAGATGTTGTTGTTGTACGACACCTTGTGGTTGGAGAAGAGGCGGCAGAAGCTGGCTTGCAGACTGTCCTTAATCTTCACCGTGTCTTGTTCGGCATTCAGTATCCATATCTTTCCTACCAGTACTGATACCTGTTCCTTGCGGAAGGTCTCTATCAGGAGTCGGCGCAGGCGGTTTACCAGCAGCTGATAATCCATGAAGTTGTCATAGAGGTTGGTCATGTTGTTGAATATGAGGCTGTCCTGTGTCAGGGCGCGCACACCTTCCTCTGTTATCTCATAGTCTTCTACGTCTCGTGGCACCAGTGCATTCACCGGGAAGGTACTCTCGCAGTAGCAGCAGGTAGCCTTGGTCAGTGGCGTTGTGAACGAGTTCTCACAGTCGTTGCAGGTATATACCACTGCAGGTCGGTCATAGTCTACACCGATGTGGCGCAGTTTCTTATGACATTTCGGACAGATCAGCACACCGCCTACGTTGTACGTATTCTCCGGCGAGACGTTGGCGCAGCTGAAGTGGTGGATGATGTTCTGAATCTTCAGGTTGGAACTTCCACACTTCGGGCAGCACTCTGTATACAACAGGTGCGAGTGGTTGCACTTCGGGCAGAGGTGTTCCTTGATGAGGAAGCGGTGCATCTTGAGTACACCATATTCCACCATTGTATCCTTGAACATGAACATCTCGTTGAGATGGAACAGACCCATACTGTGATAGTGCTCAAAAATAGGGTTGATGTATCCCAGCGATGATTTCTCCAGAAGTCGGTGTCCCATGATTCTCTGGTCGCGTGATAGGAGATATCGCAGAATGTTGGCAAAGAGCTGGTTCGGCTGTGTAGGTCTTGCAGTTTCCTGCTTGATGCCGTACTTCTTTTTTGCCATCTTGATTCGGTCGATAATCTCGTAAACTTTCTCATTGCTCATGTCGCTGACGTATGCGTCTACGATATAGTCAGTGATCTGTTCCTTTCCCGATACCGCCGTATTGACGAATAACGGCTTATAGCTACATTTATACGATAGGATAGGACTGGCTCCAAACAGGATTGCATGGAACGCACGTTCACTCGTCGTATTGATGTATATGCAGTCGAAGTAGTCAGACTGGATATCTGGTGTTGAGTCGATATCGATGTAGGTATCGATGGTCAGCACCATGTCTCCTCTTTTGTTTCTTCTTAGTCCAATCATTTCTTCACGTTGTCTTTGTTTTGGTCAGGTGTGACGAGCTTTGAACTTCTCATCACATTTTGATTCTTCTCCACTGGGATGGTATACATCGGCAGTGGCTTAGGGTCTAACATCGCACTGATCTTGTTCACCCTGATTCTCACCGGCAGTTTGTTGCTCATCACCCAAGCCGGCACTTGCTGGTTGGGTTTGAAGGTGAATACTGCCACTACGGCATTTGCATCGTGCGAGAAGTTGCTCTGCAGGTGCTTTGGAATTTCCTCCACTCTCAGACCCACCATCTGCAGCTTAGCCTTCAG
The DNA here is from genome assembly GCF_052118345.1 of Prevotella sp. LCP21S3_D2. Lineage (NCBI taxonomy): Bacteria > Pseudomonadati > Bacteroidota > Bacteroidia > Bacteroidales > Prevotellaceae > Prevotella > Prevotella sp. LCP21S3_D2. Next base: position 60,680 of record NZ_JBQKHJ010000003.1, read on the forward strand.
TACCAGGTCCTTGTTCACGATGACGTCAGCATCGTCAGGACTTTCCATATACTTGATTTTCTCACTAGGCACGTATGTGATGATGCCCAGGTGGCATGCTGCATAGTCGGTATGCTGGATGGTGAGCACTTCATCGCTCTTGAACACCAGTGTCTTGTCGCTCACGTTCACCTTTGTGACGTAGGCATCGGCAGGCGCACAGCAGTAGTGTATTAGACCGTGGTTGTAGATGCTGGAATTGCTGGAGTATGGCATGTCTGCACCCGCCATGCCTGCACCTCTTCTGCTCATGAAGTTATAGGTGGTGTTCTTGGCTTGTGAGTAGATGGTCACCTTGTTCATCTGCTTTCTTATTTCTTCCTCCACCTCGGCAATCTCAGCATCCAGCTGATTGCGCTTGGTGTTGTTGGTCAGTCCGTAGTAGATGTCCGAGCTTTCCGAAGCTTTCTGTTTCTTCAGTTCAGCCAGTCGGGTGCGCAGTACCGGAATCTCTTCTCTAGCCAGTTTGGCCTGCACTTCCATATCGTGGGTTTCCTTTACCGCCGACGGAATGATGTTGGGGTCATATTGGGTTACGATATTTCCCAGCAGTACGTAGGAGTAGAGCGTATCACCTTTGTGTACTATTTCTCCCACCTCCTTGTTTACCTTCAGAATGTAGATGTCGTCAACCGCACAGATATGGTTTTCATCGAGTGTTACATATCCGTCATAGATGGCCCAGATCATTCGGGTAACGATATAGTATGCTGTCAGTACGATGATGAGGAGGAAGATCAGCGCGAATATAATCTGCTGTCTAGCCAAGCGGTGGCTTTGCGATTTCAGCAAGTCGGCCATCGCCTGTTCCTGTGGCGTGCTGTCATATTGAAACTCATTCATAGTTCGATCTCGTTGAATATATTGTTGTTGTTATAGATGCTTACTGCCTTCTCTATATTGATGATGGCGAGTCCGCGGTTCAACATCAGCTTGTACATTCTTTCCATGCTTTCCAGGAGTCCGGTATATTCTTCCATTCTCATCAGGTAGTTGTACCCGTTTTTCTGGTTTTTATATGCGAACCGTCGCATGTCGATGTATTTTCCTGTCTGCTGAATGTGGTAAGCCTCAGTGGCTATAGCCTGGTTGAGGTTTTCTATCTTTTTCAGCAGGATTTTTACCGACTGTCTGATTTCCTTCACGTCGGTGCTTCTGCTGTTCATGATAATCTCTTTCTGTGTCTCCAGTGCCTTTCTCTTTCTTGGGTTTTCGTTGTAGATTGGCACGGTGAATCTGATTCCTACATCACCATTGTGCGAGAACTTGTCGTTGCTCTGCCAGTAGGTTGACCATCTGGCGAATGGGGTGAGTCGGGTAGTGCTGAGATAGTTGTTCAGCTTGCTTTCGTTGTTGGCTATCTCCAGCTTTGTCATTACGATTCTTGCATCCAGGCTTTCCTTTTCTACGTGTTCCCAGAGGGCTGTGGTGTCTACCACCACGCGGGTAGGCTTGATGCGGTAAATCGGTTTGTTGGTGATGTCTCTGTCGGAGCAGAGGATGGAGATGTCGTATTCCGCCTCCAGCTTGTCGTTCATCACCTTGAGCATCTTGTCGTTGCTTATTCGGTCTTTCTCCAGCATATACTGGTAAGCCTCGTTCATGATGTCGAGGTTGTCCAGCTTGTGTGCTATGACGGTACCGATATAGAAGTTATATTGTTCGGTCAGCTCATCTGCTGCCTTTTCATAGATGTCTGCAGTCTGTCTCTTTTTGTCTTGTAGACGTGAGAGTTCGTTAGCTAGGGCCACTTTGTTTCTCTTTTCCTTTCCCTGGTAGAACTTGCTGTTGATGATGTTCCATCCCAGTTCGGCCTGTACTTTGGCTTTGTACTTGGAGACCTGTTCTGCATCGTCGTTGTCGGCATCGAAGTATGCGTCTGGTCTGGCGTATATCTGACCGGTTACTTCCAGTCCGTTATGTCTGTTGATAGCCAACTGTTCGTATGCAGTTTTAGCCCAGTATAATGAGTCAGTGGTTTTAATGTCAGCAGTATGTTGTTTGTTGAGTCCCAGTTCGATGACTGGTGATTTCACCCAGATTGGGTTATTGATGAGTGTGTCGAGTTGTGCAAAGCGTTGGTTGAAGTGTCTCAATACGTTTTCGTTCTTCAGATTTTCGTAGACGAGCATTTTAGGGCTGAAACTCTTCTGCTGTTTTTTGCCTTGAGTTTGTGCCCATCCTTGCTGTCCTCCGATCATCGTCAGAAGAACCGTTGTTGTATATAGTATAAATTTACGCTTCATCTTTTTTCTTATTTAAACACGATGAATGCAGCTGCAAGCTGTTGCAGCTGCATTCACTATGTTCTTAGTTTATTAAAATATCTATATCAATCTGTATGCTAGTTTTTTATGCTAGCTTTTAAGATTAATTTTCTACGAGTTGATAAACTTGCAATCTCTTCTGTCCGTATGCTACATAGATGTAACCATTGTAAACAGTGATATAGTTGGCAGACTTGCCTTCTTCTCTATGAGCAATGGTTTCAGGACTTCCTGATTCAAGAGTACCAGCTTTGAGAACAACGACACCGTATGAACCATATGCAATGTATACCTTGCCATCCTCACCAACGAAGCAACCGTTAGCATAAGCCTTATAGGAACCGTTCTTACCCTGCTTGCTATCCTTGATGATAGGATTTGGCATCTGGTAGTGTCCGAGTTCAGCTCCTGTATTCAGGTCGTAGCAGTAGAGACCTGCAGCACCGAGGCAAGCATAAATCTTACCGTTCTTCACAGCGATAGTATTTTTACCGTAGTGAGGTAAAATGGCAGGTGTTGTGATTGTAACATCCGGTGTAGATTTCATACTTGCCGATATGTCTCTCACTTCTATCTGAGCATTAATCCATTCCTTGGCTGCTTCTGCAGGGTCCTTGGATGGATTGTATTGTGCTTGTTCTGTGAATACCAATGTAACAACCTTACCGTCTCCAATAGCAACATGCTTTGCTTTACCAGGTTTTTCTACAGTCTCAATTTCATTTAATGTTGCAGGATCGTATGTTGTGTATCCCTTTGTTGTTGCAACAATAAAACGGTTAGAGTTGCTGTCGTATACGATGCAGTTTTCATCTGTTCCCTTTTCTTTTGCATTCAGAGGAAGAATATTCAGCGGTTTGATTTCCTTCTTTTCTCCTTCTTCAGTTACGATAGTTTTTGGATCTGCATTTAGCAATCCGCTACTTGTGATATCAATGTAGCCTAATGTACCTGCTTTCTTGTAGTGACTACCAACAGCGTAAACCTGTTTGGCATTGTTAGCATCGTACACCATCAAGTGGTTCCAGTCTAACAAACCTTCACTATCGTAAATGTACTGGAGCAGTTTCACTTCGTTGTTAGCATCAACTGGGTCGAAAACTTCCAAACAAGAACCATGTCCGTCACCACGAGTATGATATGACATATACATCTTTCCTTCGAAAGGCTGAACACATGTTGCAGAAATATCATGTGTATGATCAGGCTCTATCACGCTGATTGGTGTAAGAGGTGATGGCTTTGGAGTAGGAGTTGGATTTGGATTTGGATTTGGTTCTGGATCCGGATCCTTTCCTGGCTTCCAACCTGTCTGTCCATTACATTCAGTCTTATTGATGATTACATCAGAGATGTTGTCTGTCTGATCAATTCTGTAAATCTGAGTTCCTGGGAAGAACGGAATGATTTCCGTTGTTAAATTCTGCTGATAGAATTTACCGTCAAGAACAATCTTCGTTGCTGATGGAGTTCTGAACATGAAACAGTCAAATTTCATAGTTCCATTTTCTGTCGGAGCTCCTGTGTTGAATGCAAATTTATTTGCTTTGATGACAGCTACCGCATTGTCGCCTTCAATAACTGAACCTGCACTTCCAGCCTGTGTATCAATATTGTCGCTTGCATTATTGTCTATATATGTATCACATTCTATCAGACTTTGATTCTTAAGCTTAAATATTGTTCCAGAACTCTGAATAATTTTATTTGCTTTCAGGTATGATACACTAAATGTAGATGAACTGTTGATATTTACCTCATTTGCTACCTTAACGGCACAACTGCTGTAAAGTTTTGCACTTGAGCAAATTTCAAGATTACCACAGGTTAATGTACCATCAACATTCATGATACCTGCATTAGGATCTTCCCAATATGCATTTCCACTACCATTAATTTTCAATGTACTTGAACCCAGGTTGCAATTTCCTTTAACATTAAGGCGCATACCGCTATTCGTCAGCTCCTTAGCTGTAAGATTACCTCCAACATAGCAGCTACCTTCAATGTTTAACTTATCTCCAGGGAAGTTTAAGTCGCCATCAGTTAAGTATGTACCTTTAATGGTGAACTGGCTATTTGTAGCCTCCAGCGTTCCATAATTGTAAACAGTAGCGTTGCCGTTGACTAATTCTTGGTAGTTTGTCTTCCATTTTCCACCTTTCAAGATATAAATCTTGGTATTGTCGTCAGCATTCATTCCGTTCTGGATGAATGTTCCTGCCACATAGAGTGTCACGCCAGAGTATGGATGGTTGCATTCTACTGTTTCGCCTGCTGGTACATAATATGTTCCTGCAGGTAAATCCCAACCCGTATAGTCTTTCAGATTCTTGGCATCAGCAGGAATAGAAGCTGGCGCCTCTGGCATGCTGAGAATATTTGTAAAATATGATGAGTTGCTTTCATCTATAGTTCTAGATTTAGTCGCAATTTTACTCTTATAGTTAAATACGCGGCTAGCTAATTCCTGAGCGTTCGTGTTTTGCATCAAGTCGCTTCCTATAATCTTGGAATTCATGCTGGCGATAGGCACATTTGTAGTACCATCGCTATTGCTATCACTACAAGATGCGAGAAGCAATGCTGCAAAGCTGAATGTAGCAAGTTTGATATTTAATGCTTTCATTTTAGCTTTCTTTTAAATGTTATTTATTGATTGATATTTAGCGGATAACCTTAAAGTTAGCTTTAGCTGGCTTTTTTGATGAGCTGGTAAAGTTTTGAATAAGGTTTGCTCTCCCATCTATCGATAGGATGGGAGAGCAGAGTGAATTTTATAATCCTTTATTGTTGAGCGTCTCCGCCAGTGAGCTTGAATACCTGGATACGTCCCTTACCGTATGCAACATAGATAAGACCATTCTTAACTGCTACATAGTTGGCAGAGTTGCCAGATGTTCCGATTCTCTTGTGAGTAACTTCCTTACCATCCTTGGTGAGGACTACGAGACCATAAGCACCAGCTGCAACGTATACGTAGTTGTCGTCTACTGCTACACCATTGATGTAACCCTGACGCTTGTCAACACTTACATTTTTATCACTCTTAGAAGTTGGTGTTGTCCATTCTGATGCCCAAGCAGGACTACCATTCTCGTAACACATCAAACCCTTAGCGCTCTTGCAGACGTAGATTCTGCCGTTGCTGTCAATGGCAATCATGTTCTTACCGTTGTTAGGTGCAATTGAACCAACATTGAAGCTACTTGTTTGCTTCATAGAATTGTCGAATACCTGTACCTCACCCTGAACTTCTGCATCACCTGCTGTAATCTCAGATGTGTAGTTCAAGCCAACGAGTGATGTACCATTTACTGCCACGAACTTAGCTTTGCCTGTAGTTGAGACTCTATCTTTTGCTTCTTTTGCTAATGTTGGCTCATAAACGGAGTAACCAAGAGTGCTTGCTACGGCAATGTTGTTGTCGAATGGTACAACGCAGTTAGCATCGCCCTTAACGGTGTTGTCTAACGCAACAGTACTTAAACCTTCGGTTACGTTCAGTGTACCATCGCCGCCTATGGCTGCATAACTTACGGTAGCACCACCAAACTGTTTTCCATCCTTGCCCTTGGCACTTCCTGCCAGGTACAGTTTGTTGTTGATGACGTTCAAGTGGTTGAAGTCGTATGTAGCTCCTCCTGCTTCAGCCTGCTGTACTCTCTGTCTCAAAGTAAGCTGTTCGCCATTCATTTCTGCAACATCAATGCTTCCTCCGAATTCAGCACCATTGGTATGGTATGAAACGTATACCTTGTTGTTGTCAGTAGGTACGATGGCTGTTGCTGACTGAGTGTCTCTTTCGTAGTTTGCGATAGTAGACAACAGCATAAGCTTCTTCTGTTTTGCTACCTCGTATTCATCCTTCAGTACATAGCTGAAGTTTGGTCCTGCAGTCAAGGCTCCACCGCCAGTGATGTAGTCGTAGCTCTGTACATCAGCATTCCAATTCAAATAGTCAAAGTCAACCTTGTTACCTGCAGACTCTTCACCATTCTTATAACACTCCTTGAACTGAGCCAGGATAGTTTGGTTGTTTGTATTTGGAGTGCTGGTGAAATTGACGTTTTCGTCGCTTCCTGCATAGATAAACTTGTCTGCCTTGATGACAGCCACGTTGTTGGCATCATCGCCCATTACTATCTGACCGGAAGTGTTGTCTGTCTTCAAAGTATTGAAAGACATTACACCGTGGTTGCCGATTACAATCTTGCAGGCGCCCTGTAAGTCTGCTACAGCGTTTCCAGGAACCTTGGTAGGCTTTTCTGTGCCATTGTCGGTGTATTCGTTGTCTGTTACGTTCAGGTATTTTAGATCCATGTATGAACCTGCCTCCATAGTGAGCTGGTTCTTGATCTTAGCAGAGTAGTCAGAATAGAATACACCGCCATTTTTGATAGTCATGTTCTTGACAATGGCAGCCTTACCTACATGCAATGCACCGGCAATAACGACGTCATTGGTAAAGGTGACACGATCCAAAGTGTTGACTTTTGCATCAGCATTGATAGTCAAAGTCTTTGCACGGAGAGAAGCATATTCTGTTATTTCTTTTCCGTAATTCTTGCTATCAGGATCTGTTACAGTATGCTTGTAGCCACTGAGGTATACAGAACCATTGATGGTAATGTTTTGTGTTGGAGTACCTTCAGATTTCTTGTCAGTGATTTCTCCCTTAATCTTTCCGAGAGCTCTTGAAGAATACAAGGTACCATCAATGGTGATGTTTTCATTCTTGATGCTGTATGAACCAGACTCTAGAACATAAATGGTATTGTTCTGAGGAATAGCGCTTTCTGAACCAGTATACTCCAGTTTACCACCCATCAGGACGACGATGGTGTTGCCACTTCCTAAGTTGCTGTATTTTACAGTACTGTTACCAGCAACAAAGAGAATTGTGTTCTCAATTGTATTGTTAGAGAAGTCGTAAGTTTTCCCGCTTCTGGTCTTGTATTTGTCGTTTGACAAATTTGTTGCAGTGTTCAACTGCTTTGCACCATCAACAGAAGGAGCTTCTGGTACGGTGCTTTCAGTAAGTCCATTGAACAAGGTCTCGTCAATAGCACGAGTTCTTGCCTTGTTAGAACTGCTGCGCTTGTAGTTGGTAACGCTAGCTGCCAACTGTGCAGCATCAGTCTGTGTAAGTCCAATCTTGGTAATCTCAGAAGGGACGGTACCAGAGGTGATAGGAGTGGCAGGATCCGAAGAGCTGTCGCTACATGATGCGAATACGAATGCTGCCAAACCGATAGCAGCAAGTTTAGAATTGAATACTTTCATATCTATTTAAGTTTAAATTGTAATTTCTTACTTTATGATTCTTTTTGTTCAATTAATCTTTATCATTTTGCCTAAAATCTTTATCATTTTGCTTAAATTCTTTATCATTTTGCCTAAAATCTTTTACTAAATTTGCCTAGCAAAGTTATTTTTGCTTACTTTTAGGAGTTAACTAGTTAGCTCTTCGGGCTTTAGCCATCAATTAGACGGTGCAAATATAGTGTAATTATTTCAAACGAAGCAGATTTTTCTGTTAAAGATGTTTAATATTGGCAAAGTTTAATAAACGGATAGCTGTTCGTATGGCTGTGAGCGATAATAATGGTTGCTCTACGCCAATCTGTTCTAAAACTCTATCGCAAAGATACGGCTTTATTCCCAAACCTGCAAGCTTTTTCCGGGATTTTTTATAAGAATAGATTTGGAATAAGGCTTATGTAAGGTTTGTTTAAGCCTAACGTAACAGTTAAATGAGCCTTAAACCAACTCCGTTTAAGGCTTAAATGAAACCGGAAAGAGGCTTCTTTAAAATTGAATTAGGGCTTTTTTGAAGTCTGGGGAATTATTTTTGAAATTTCCTGCAACCTTTTGCTCCTTTCTTTCGTCTAAATGCCAGAAATACGAACAATTTAAAATAGAAGGATTATGAAAAGTATTGGTTTGAGGGTAGCTGGTGCCGCTATGTTCTTGGCTGCTGCCGGGCTTACTGCCTGCAGCTTTGATTCTACGGGTTCTACCGTGAAGGGAGAGTTGAGTTACGTGCAGGATGACTTGCGCCAGAAGCCTTTTAAGGCGATTGATGTGGAGGCTGTGGCTGACGTCTATTATACCCAGAATGATGGCGATAAATGCGATGTCCGACTGGACTACTCTGCCATCAAGGACGCAAAGTTCCTGCAGCAGATGAAGGAGAAACTGAAGGTGGTGTATCGCAACGACGAGGTGGTTATCGGATACAACGGCAGACTGACCGTGCCTGCGTCCTGCAACTCTGAAAACAAGCGACTGAAGATTTATATCACCAGTCCAGACCTGTTGAAGGTGACACAGGAGGGTACGGGATGCTTCCATGCCAAGACCATCAACAGCGACCGTTTCGCCATTGATAACGAAGGCGTAGGCTCTGTCTATATCGGAAAGATTCTTGCCAACAAGGTGACTGTAGCCAACGAGGGTGTAGGCTCCGTGAATATCGATGACGTGGTTGGAGATAACATGACGGTTGATAATGAAGGCGTAGGCTCTGTGAAGATCACGAACGTTTCCATGGGAAGTCTGAAGGTGGACAACGAGGGCGTAGGCTCTGTGAACCTGGGATTCTTCAAGGGCGGCAGCCTGAATATCCTGAACGAAGGTGTAGGAAGCGTGAAAGCCAAGGTTGATTGCCAGTCTGTCAAAGCAACATCGGAAGGAGTAGGCGGAATCAATCTGAGTGGCGTCACCCGTCAATACAGCAAGAAGAAAGACGGAGTTGGAGGAATTTCGGATAGTGGATTGACGGTAAGAAAATAACGTAAGTTGTTGAAAATCAAAATAAAAAACGGAAGAGGAAAATGCCGAAGCCAAATTGCGAAAATTTGAGCAATTCGGCTTCGGCTAAACCCTCTTATTTTTTTCTATTTTTTCTTTTATTTATTTTCTTTTTTCTCTTTTCTTCTTGCTACTTCTTCTTGTCGCTTTTTTCTTTTCTTTTTTCTTGTTTTCTTTTTTTCTTCTCACAAGAATACCGAATTTACGGTATTTAACATTTGAAAAGCATCAGAAGCGCCCTTAGAAAAGGTTCAAAAGAGAACGGTTAGAAGTCCCATTTTACACCGAGGCAAGGACGGACCATCCAGCCGGCATTGCTGCCGAAGTTGTGGCTGATCTCTACCTCGCTACCTACGCTGAGGTTCTCGCAGCCGAAGTGCTGGCCAACGTTGTACCAGAGCTGTGGCTCTGTGGTGAAGACGGTGTGCTCAGGAGTGAAGGCTACGTTGCCGTCCTTGTCAAACTTCAGGTCGCCATCCTTGTCCTTGAACGAACTGTGGGTCTCCCACCAGTAATCAGCGAAACCGCTAAAGTTCAAACCCTTTAATCCAAAGATGTCCTTGCATCCCCATACAGCAGTAAGCTGCATTGGCACATTCTGGTCGGTCTTGCGGATAGTCTTGTAGAGTGCCTGGAACGTCAAGGTGTTCTTGAAACTCTTGTCGTGCATGAAATACTCCACACCGAAGAGCCAGGCATTGTTGATAGGGTAGTCCTTGTAGATACCGCCGTTGTACTCTACGTGGAGGCTCAGATTCTTCAACTTCGTGTTCTGCCAGAAGTTGAGGGCGCGCGAGATCTCGGTATAGGTTCCACCCTGTGACATGTTGTGCTCGTACTTCTTGCCTGTATCAGTGTTTGTCATCTGATCGAGGTTGAAGTCGTGGTCTACAAAGAAATAAGTGTTACCCCATTTGTCCTGCTTGAACATTTCGAGGGTGAGGGTAACAAACTTGCGGTCACTGCCGAAATCATAGAAGACTTGGGCATTGGTCTGTGCTAAAGTTTTGCTCGCAGGGAGCAACGCAAGTGCCATGAGCAGTAGGCTTTTCATCTTTTTCATAAATCTTTTCTTTTCTTAATTATTTATTTAGTGAAACAAAAAACTGCGGACGGTAAGCCCGCAGTTTGTAATAATAATATCTTTATTTTGTAAATATCTTTTAGTATGCGAACAAAGGATAGTCCTTCATGGTCTCATTCACCTTCTCACGAACGCGTGCGATCACCTTCTCGTCCTCAGGAGCATTCAATACTTCCTCGATGAGTTCAGCTATGAGGTGCATCATGTCTTCCTTGGCGCCACGGGTTGTCATGGCTGCTGTACCAAGGCGGATACCTGATGTCTGGAAAGCAGAACGGCTGTCGAATGGAACCATGTTCTTGTTGACTGTGATGTCGGCTGCAACGAGCGCATTTTCAGCCACTTTACCTGTAAGGTCAGGATATTTACTTCGGAGGTCAACGAGCATGGAATGGTTGTCTGTACCACCGCTCACGATGCTGAATCCACGGCCGATGAGGTCATCAGCAAGAACAGCTGCGTTCTTCTTCACCTGAGCAGCATACTCCTTCCATGAAGGCTGCAGGTTTTCGTTGAAGGCAACAGCCTTGGCAGCGATGACGTGCTCCAAAGGACCGCCCTGCTGACCAGGGAATACGGCAGAATTCAAGATCATGCTCATCTTCTTGACCTCGCCCTTCTTGGTAGTCAATCCCCAAGGATTGTCAAAATCCTTACCCATGAGGATGATACCGCCACGAGGACCACGGAGAGTCTTGTGAGTAGTAGAAGTAACGATGTGGGCATATTTCAATGGGTTGTCCAGCAGACCAGCTGCAATCAGACCAGCAGGGTGAGCCATATCAATCATGAGGAGCGCACCTACCTCGTCGGCAATCTTGCGCATACGTGCATAATCCCACTCACGGCTGTAGGCACTACCACCACCGATAATCAGCTTAGGCTTGTTCTCCAGCGCCAGCTTCTCCATCTCGTTGTAGTCCACGCGACCGGTCTCCTTGTTGAGGTTGTAACCGATAGGGTGGTAGAGGATACCGGAAGTATTGACGAGGCTACCATGAGAAAGGTGACCACCGTGATCGAGGTTCAGGCCCATAAAAGTATCGCCAGGCTTCAATACTGCGAGCAATACAGCTGCGTTAGCCTGTGCGCCAGAGTGAGGCTGTACATTAGCGTACTCAGCACCAAAGAGTTTCTTGACGCGTTCGATAGCCAGGTTCTCAACAATATCCACCACTTGGCAGCCACCGTAGTAGCGCTTTCCTGGCAGACCTTCTGCATACTTGTTAGTAAGGTAAGAACCCATAGCGTTCATCACCTCGTCACTCACGAAATTCTCAGAAGCAATCAGCTCCATACCTTTCAGCTGACGCTGATGTTCTCTTTCGATTAAGTCGAAAATCTCTTGATCTTTTACCATTCTCTTTACTTTTTATGGTTGATGTTTAATGAAATCGGGTACAAAAATAAGCAATATCTCTCAAACTACCAAATAAATCGTAATATTTTGAGTGATATTGCTTACTTTTTGTTATTTTATTGCCTTTAAATTACTTGCAAAGCTCTACTGTGCCCAGTTGCTGCTCCTTGTCGCAGTAGTGGCAACGCACGATGCCGAGCACCTTGTCTACGGTGTGGAAGAGGGTCTGCATAGGCTCGTTGTTGGTGATGCACTTAGGGTTGTTGCACTTCACGATGCCCTTCAGCGTATCCGGAGTCTCTACGGTCTTCTTCTCTACGATTTCGTAGTCCTTGATGATACTCAGTCCGATGTTAGGAGCCACCACGGAGAGACGGTTGATTTCTTCGTCGGTGAAATACTTGTTGGCAACCTTGATGATGCCCTTCTTGCCAATCTTCTTGGATGGCAGGTTGTAGCCGATAGTAACAGGAGTGTCCATCTTTTCCAACTGGAGCAGATTCACTACCTGATAGGTCTTTTCAGCTGGTATATGGTCGATTACGGTACCGTTCTCGATAGCCGCAACCACTAATTGACTTTTATTGTTTCCCATAATTATTAATTGTTAATTATTAATTATCAATTACTCAATAATGGTCTTATCGTTCTTTACGTCCTCAAGCGAGATGCCGAGGCAGTGGCAGAAGATAGCCTCACGTGCATAGAGACCGTTCTGAGCCTGCTGGATATAGTATGCATGTGGATCATCATCCACATCGTATGCAATCTCGTTCACACGTGGCAGCGGGTGCATGATCTTCATGTTCTCCTTTGCCTTGCAGAGCATGTCGCGCTTCAGGATGTATACGTTCTTCACGCGCTCATATTCCATGAGGTCGGAAAAGCGCTCCTTCTGAACACGGGTCATGTAGAGAATGTCGGCATCGGCAATCACGTCCTCGTTGAAGTCTTCATGCTCCACGTACTTGATGTTATGCTCCTTGCAGTAGAGTTTATACTCCTCAGGCATAGCAAGTTCCTTAGGTGCGATGAAGTGGAAGGTAGGATTGAAATGGCGCATGGCAGTGATAAGTGAGTGAACGGTGCGGCCATACTTGAGGTCACCCACGAGATAGATGTTCAAGTTCTCCAAGGTACCTTGGGTCTTGTAGATAGAGTAGAGGTCGAGCAGGCACTGTGAAGGATGCATGTGTGCACCGTCGCCTGCATTGACGATAGGCACAGGAGCCACCTCGCTTGCATACTGTGCGGCACCCTCGATGAAATGGCGCATGGCAATCACGTCAGCGTAATTGCTTACCATGAGGATGGTGTCTTTGAGCGTTTCGCCCTTGGTGGTGCTGGAAGTCTTGGCATCGGAGAAACCGATGACGCGAGCGCCAAGGCGATTGGCTGCTGTTTGGAAACTGAGCTGTGTACGAGTAGAAGGCTCGAAGAAAAGGGTCGCTACAACCTTTCCCTTCAACAGCTCCCTGTTAGGATGCTTTTCAAACTCCTGTGCCATCTCCAAGAGATAGGTAATCTTCTCTTTAGAGAGGTCTGCAATCGTTACAAAATTATGTTTTTCCATTTGTTTTTGATTGTAATGTTCTAAAATCGCCCCCAAAGTTACAAATAATTTTCGATTTATGTGCGAAAAGTCAAAACTTTTATGTAATTTTGCACAAAATAAATGAAGAAATAGAGATGAGAAAACATTTTATCTATACATTATGGGGCATTTTTGCTACCTTTGTCGTGTCGGCTATGCTGGCCTTCTTTGCCATCTGGAACGGATGGATCGGTTACATGCCGGACATCGAGGACCTGCAGAATCCTATCAGCAGATTCGCCACTCAGGTGTATTCGGCAGACGGAAAGGTGCTGGGTACATGGAACCTGAACAAGGAGAACCGTATCGTGATACCTTACAAGAAGATGTCACCTTATTTAATAAAGGCGCTGGTGGCTACCGAGGATGCCCGTTTCTATGAGCATTCGGGTATCGACTACCGTGCCCTGGGACGTGCCATCATCAAGCGTGGAATCCTGGGACAGACCAATGCCGGCGGTGGCAGTACCATTACCCAGCAGCTTGCCAAGCAGCTCTATTCCGAGAAGGCAGGGAGTACGCTGGAGCGATTGCTGCAGAAACCGATAGAGTGGGTGATTGCCATCAGGCTGGAGCGATACTATACCAAGCAGGAGATTATCGCCCTCTATCTCAACTACTTCGATTTCCTGCATAATGCCGTGGGTATCAAGACGGCGGCTAATACCTATTTTAATAAGGAGCCGAAGGACCTGACGCTCTGCGAGGCGGCTACCCTGATAGGACTGTGCAAGAACCCGTCGCTCTTCAATCCGGTACGCTATCCGGACCGTGCACGCGACAGACGCAATGTGGTGCTCTCTCAGATGGTGAAGGCAGGTTATCTCAGCCGGGGTGAGTATAGCCGGTATGCTGCCGAACCGCTGACGCTGAACTTCCACCGTACAGACCATAAGGACGGTACTGCCACTTATCTGCGTGAATACCTGCGCCATTACATGATGGCAAAGCGTCCGGAACGTGGCAATTATCCATCCTGGAACTATGCGCAGTTCGTGACCGATTCCATCCTGTGGAACACCGATCCGCTCTACGGATGGTGCAACAAGAACTATAAGAAAGACGGTTCGCCATACAATGTATACAGTGACGGTCTGAAGGTGTTCACTACCATCGACAGCCGCATGCAGCGATATGCCGAAGAGGCTGTATATCAGCACGTGGCACGCTATCTGCAGCCTATCTTCAGCAAGGAGACTGCACGCAAGCCAAGTTCGCCATACAGCGACAAGCTGACGCCTAAGCAGATCAAGGTAATCCTGAACCGCAGCATTACGCAGAGCGAGCGCTATCAGACGATGAAGGCAGCAGGATGTTCTGAACAGGAGATTCATGATGCCTTCCGCAAGAAGATAGATATGACCGTGTTCACCTATCATGGTGACGTGGATACGCTGATGAGTCCATTGGATTCCATCCGCTATTACAAGACCTACCTGCGCAGCGGATTCATGAGTATGGATCCGAAGACAGGTGCCGTGAAGGCATACGTGGGAGGACTGGACTATTCTCACTTCATGTACGACATGGTGAGTCTGGGACGCCGACAGGTAGGTTCTACCATCAAGCCTTTCCTCTACAGTCTGGCGATGGAAAACGGCTTCTCGCCATGCGATCTGGCTCCAAACCGCCAGCATACCTATATGGTAGCCGGAAGGCCTTGGACGCCACGTAACGCCAACCATTCGCGCTATGGACAGATGGTGACGCTGAAGTGGGGATTGCAGCAGAGTAACAACTGGATCAGTGCTTATCTGATGAGTAAGCTGAATCCGCAGCAGTTTGTTCAGATGCTGCGCGATTTCGGTATCAACAGTCCTGATATCCATGCCTCTATGAGCTTGTGTCTGGGTCCTTGTGAGGTGAGTGTGAGCGAGATGGTAAGTGCCTATACGGCCTTTGCCAACCACGGCATCCGTACGGCTCCGATGTTCGTGAGCCGCATTGAGGACAATGAGGGCAATACCTTAGCCACCTTCCAGCCACGCATGAACGAGGTGATTGGTGCGGAGAACGCCATGAAGATGCTCACCATGCTGATGGGAGTAGTGGATGGCGGTACGGCTGGAAGACTGCGCTACCGCTATAACCTGGAAGGACAGATTGGTGCCAAGACAGGTACCACCAACAATAACAGTGACGGATGGTTTATCGGATTCACTCCACAGCTGGTCAGCGGCTGCTGGGTAGGCGGTGAGGAGCGTGATATCCACTTCGATTCGATGAGTATGGGACAGGGAGCCACCATGGCGCTTCCTATCTGGGCGATATTCATGAAGAAGGTTTATGCCGATCCGACGCTGGGCATCAGACCGGACGTAAAATTTGATTTACCAGACGGTTATGATCCATGCTCTAAGCCGAAATCTGACCAGGATGATTTCGAGCAGGTAGACGGCATCGATGAGGTGTTTGAGTAGGCATTCGCCATTTTTGCATAGTTTTACTTTTAAATTGTGCAAAAATGGCGAATGTTTTTTGCTTATATGCGTTTTTTTTTGTATTTTTGCAAAGTTTTAGGGCTATTATGACTGATAAGGCCATGCCGGCGGTCGGGCTCTTTGCTTGAATCAAGGAAATAAAATAAAAAATCATTATAATGAACGTTTCATATAAATGGCTTAAAGAATACGTCGATTTCGACTTGACACCACAGGAGACAGCTGATGTGCTGACCTCTTGCGGACTCGAAGTGGACGCTTTGGAAGAAGTACAGTCTATCAAGGGTGGACTGAAGGGACTCTATGTAGGTAAAGTGTTGACATGCGAGGCGCATCCTAACAGCGATCACCTCCACGTAACAACCGTTGACCTGGGCAAGGGCGAGCCACAGCAGATTGTCTGCGGTGCGCCTAACGTGGCTGCCGGTCAGAAGGTAATCGTTGCCGACCTGGGCTGCGTGCTCTACGACGGCGACCAGAGTTTTACCATCAAGAAGAGCAAGCTGCGCGGTGTAGAGAGCTTGGGTATGATCTGCGCTGAGGATGAAATCGGTGTGGGTACTTCTCACGACGGTATCATCGTGCTCCCAGAGGATGCACCTGTTGGTCAGCCTGCTGCCGAGTACTATCACCTGGAGAGCGACTGGCTCATCGAGATTGATATCACTGCCAACCGTGCCGATGCACTCGGCCACTGGGGTGTGGCCCGCGACCTCTATGCCTGGTTGAAGCAGAACGGCTACGAAACCAGTCTGCATCGCCCATCTTGCGATGAGTTCGTAGTAGACAACGAGGATCTTCCTATCGATGTAGAGATTGAAAATACCGAGGCTTGCAAGCGCTATGCCTGCGTAAGCATCACCGACTGCGAGGTGAAGGAGAGCCCTAAGTGGTTGCAGGATAAGCTGAATATCATCGGATTGCGTCCAATCAACAATATCGTGGATATCACCAACTACATCATGATGGCATACGGTCAGCCATTGCACTGCTTCGATGCCGACATGGTTACCGGTCATAAGATTGTAGTCCGCACCCAGCCAGAGGGTACCAAGTTCATCACTCTTGATGGCGAGGAGCACACCCTGGGTGAGCACGACCTGAGCATCTGCAATGCTGAGGAGCCAATGTGTATCGCCGGTATCTTCGGCGGTAAGGGTTCCGGTACTTACGAGACCACCAAGAGCGTGGTTCTGGAGAGTGCTTACTTCCACCCGACATGGATTCGCAAGAGCGCTCGCCGTCATGGTTTGAGCACAGATGCCAGCTACCGTTTTGAGCGTGGCGTAGATCCAAACGGACAGATTTATGCATTGAAGCAGGCTGCTATCCTCTGCAAGCAGTTGGCTGGCGGCAAGATTTCCATGCAGATCAAGGATGTATATCCAGAGCCAATGCCGGATTTCCCAGTTCGCCTGAACTATGAGTATGCGCATCGCCTTATCGGTAAGGAGATTGGTGCTGAGACCATCAAGAATATCGCCACATCTCTCGAGATGAAGATCGTGAAGGAGGATGCTGAGGGCATCGACCTTTTGGTTCCTGCTTATCGCGTGGATGTCCAGCGTCCTTGCGACGTGGTAGAGGATATCCTCCGTATCTACGGATATAATAATGTAGAGATTCCAACCCAGCTGAAGAGTTCTTTGACTGTTCAGGGTGATGAGGACAAGGCTTATCACAGCCAGAACCTCGTGGCAGAGCAGTTGGTAGGCGAGGGCTTCATGGAGATTCTCAACAACTCTCTGAGCAAGACCAGCTACTATACAGACCTGGAGCTGAACAAGTATCCTTTGGAGAATGTAGTGAAGGTGATGAACCCATTGAGTGCTGATCTCGGCGTGATGCGTCAGACCATGCTCTTCGGCGGTTTGGAGAGCGTAGCCCGCAACATCAACCACAAGAGCCAGAACCTGAAGTTCTTCGAGGTGGGTAACACCTATTTATATAATAAGGAGAAGTGGAGCGAGGAGAGTCCTATCAAGGCTTACTCTCAGGAGGCTCACATGTCACTCTTGATCACCGGAAAGCGCGTAGAGGGCAGTTGGGCTCATGCAGATGAGCAGAGCAGCATCTACGAGTTGAAGGCTGTTGTAGAGAATATCCTACGCCGTGTAGGTATGCCACAGAACAACCTGGTTATCAAGCACAGCGACAACAACATCTTCTCAAAGGGCGTAAGCTATGAGACCCGTGCCGGCAAGGTATTGGTAGAGATGGGTATTCTGAGCAACAAGCTGAAGAAGGCATTCGACATTGAGCAGGATGTATTCTATGCTGATGTTCACTGGGATAACCTGGTGAAGACCGTGAAGAAGGTGAACCTTACTTACACAGATATCTGCAAGTATCCATCTGTGAGCCGCGACCTTGCACTGCTCGTTGACAAGAACGTAGAGTTTGCACAGATTGAGCAGATTGCCCGTCAGACCGAGAAGAAGCTCCTGAAGAGTGTGGTACTCTTCGACGTATATGAGGGTAAGAACCTGCCAGAGGGCAAGAAGAGCTATGCCGTAAACTTCATCCTGCAGGATGAGGAGAAGACATTGAATGACAAGCAGATTGATGCTATCATGAAGAAGCTCATTGCCAACCTTACAGGCAAGCTCAATGCAGAACTGAGATAATGCAGAATGCGATTGACGCAGAACTGAGATAATATTATAAACAAAAAACGATAAACATTTAAAAATTTATTCCAATGGGAAGAGCATTTGAATATCGTAAAGCTACAAAGCTGAAAAGATGGGGCCACATGGCCAAGACATTTACTAAGTTGGGTAAGCAGATTGCTATTGCAGTAAAGGCAGGCGGTCCAGAGCCAGAGAACAACCCAACATTGCGTGCTATCATCGCTAACTGTAAGCGTGAGAACATGCCTAAGGATAATATCGTTCGTGCCATCAAGAACGCTTGTGGCAAGGATACCAGCGATTACAAGGAGGTAACATACGAGGGATATGGCCCTCACGGAGTTGCTGTCTTCGTTGATACATTGACAGACAACACTACCCGTACTGTGGCTGACGTTCGTTCTATCTTCAACAAGTTCAGCGGTAACCTGGGTACAACAGGTTCTTTGTCTTTCCTCTTCGACCACAAGGCAGTGTTCACATTCAAGAAGAAGGATGGTCTGGATATGGACGAGATGATTCTCGACCTGATCGACTACGGCGTAGAAGATGAGTTTGATGAGGATGAGGAGAACAACGAAATCACTATCTACGGTGCTCCTACAAGCTTCGGCGAGATTCAGAAGCATCTGGAGGCTGAGGGTTTCGAGGTAACTGGTGCCGAGTTCACTTACATCCCTAACGATTTGAAGGATGTAACTCCTGAGGAGCGTGAAACTATCGACAAGATGGTTGAGAAGTTGGAAGAGTTTGACGATGTTCAGACTGTTTATACCAACATGAAGCCAGAAATTCCTGCAGACGCAGAATAATATTACGCCCTGATAGGCGCTGCTTTTTACAGGCACGCCCTGAACCAACGGTCACCGGCCGAAGGGAAAGGTAAAGGGCAGAAGCACATAGCCCAGGGCACCGCCCTGGGTTTTGTGTTTATTTCACCACGCGCCCTGTAAGAGCAAAAGCTTTAAAATAAGGAGAAAACATTATGATTAATTCTAACAATGAAAATCAGGATAAGTTGCAGAAGGTAACTTATCAGACTCATGGTACCTGCTCAAAATACATCTGCATCAGTATAGATAAAGATGGAAAAGTGCAGGATGCCCAGTTCATCGGCGGCTGCGATGGCAATACCAAGGGCATCTGCTCGCTGATTCGTGGCATGAAGGCGAAGGAGATCATTGCCCGTCTGAAGGGTATCACTTGTGGCAATAAGCCTACTAGCTGTCCAGATCAGTTGGCCACAGCCTTGCAGGAAATGGGATATTAAGAGTGTTTTAGGCACGGATATATATTAGGCACGGATTACACGGATTACACGGAATTATAAATGAGCTCTATTGATTAGCGCCATAAATCCGTGTAATCCGTGTAATCCGTGCCTTATCTGTAATCCGTGCCTTTTCTAATACTAGTAATCTGTGCCTTATCTAATACTTGAACAAATCATCCAGCAGAACCTCCTTCGGATTCTTTGCCGAATGATAAACGAAACGGAAGCTGAAATGCTTCTCCTTGTATTTCTGCAAGCCGGGATTGTTGTCAAGGGCATCTTTCTGGAGCTTATGCAGTTTGTCCTTGTTGGCATCTATGACCTGCTTGTTGTCTGCCTTGTTGCGCAAGGTGACATAATAAGTGTAAACCCTGGTGTTCTTATCAAAGGTTGCACTATCTGTTCTGCTGTCATTCACGAAAGGTGTAGGACAGTTTTTCTCCGTATACTCCTTAGCTTCTCTTTCAGCCTTTTCTTCCAGACTTTCGGTGCAAGATGCTAATAAAGAGACCAAAACAGCGATGTAAATCAACTTTTTCTTCATGATTTTTCTATATTTTACCTAAAAATCTCTATAATTTCTGATATTTTGTGCAAAGATACGAAAAAAATAACTATCTTTGCACTCTAAAGAGAGAAAATTATATGGAGAATATAAATAAGATAAGAAATTTCTGCATTATTGCACATATAGACCATGGTAAAAGTACCTTGGCAGACCGATTGTTAGAGAAGACTCAGACCATCAAGATTACTGAAGGACAGATGCTTGATGACATGGACTTGGAGAGAGAGCGTGGTATTACTATCAAGAGCCATGCCATACAGATGGAGTATAAGGCAAAGGATGGTGATACATACATTCTCAATCTGATTGATACTCCGGGACACGTAGACTTCTCTTATGAGGTTTCACGTTCCATCGCTGCCTGCGAGGGAGCGCTCCTGGTCGTTGATGCCACACAGGGCGTGCAGGCTCAGACCATCTCTAACCTCTATATGGCTATTGAGCATGACCTGGAAATCATTCCGGTCATCAACAAGATAGATATGCCTTCGGCTATGCCGGAGGAGGTGGAAGACGAAATCGTAGACCTGATTGGTTGCAAGCATGAGGATATCCTCCGCGCTTCCGGTAAGACCGGTGAGGGCGTTGAAGAGGTGTTGGAGGCGGTTGTAAAACGTGTGCCTGCTCCTACAGGCGATGACAAGGCTCCATTGCAGGCTTTGATTTTCGACTCTGTGTTCAACTCTTTCCGTGGTATCATCGCTTATTTCAAGATAGAAAACGGCGTGATCAGCAAGGGTGACAAGGTGAAGTTCTTCAATACCGGCATGGAATATGATGCTGATGAGATTGGTGTGCTGAAGATGGACATGATTCCTCGCAAGGAATTGGGTACCGGTGAGGTAGGTTATATCATCTCGGGTATCAAGAATGCTACCGAAGTAAAGGTGGGTGACACCATCACTCATATCGCCCGTCCTTGTGACAAGGCGATTGCCGGTTTCCAGGAAGTGAAGCCGATGGTCTTTGCCGGCGTTTATCCTATCGATCCTAGCGATTACGAGAATCTGCGTGCCTCATTGGAGAAACTGCAGCTCAATGATGCTTCGCTTACCTTCTCGCCAGAGAGTTCCGTGGCATTGGGCTTCGGTTTCCGTTGCGGATTCCTCGGATTGCTCCACATGGAGATTGTGCAGGAACGTCTGGACCGTGAGTTCAACATGGATGTCATCACCACCGTGCCTAACGTATCCTATATGGTATACGACAAGCAGGGAGGCGAGAAAGAGGTCCACAATCCTTCCGGATTGCCTGACCCAACCATGATTGACCATATCGAGGAACCATACATCCGAGCTACCATCATCACTGCTGCCGATTACATCGGTCCAATCATGAAGCTCTGTTTGGATAAGCGTGGCGAATTGATTAACCAGGAATACGTGAGCGGCAATCGTGTGGAGTTGCACTTCATGTTGCCATTGGGCGAGATTGTCATCGATTTCTACGATAAGCTGAAGAGTATTTCCAAGGGTTATGCTTCGTTCGACTATCATATCGATTCATTCCGCCACTCCGACCTGGTGAAGCTCGATATCCTCCTGAATGGAGAACCGGTGGATGCGCTGAGCACCTTGACCCATCGCGACAATGCCGTGAGCTTCGGACGCAGAATGTGCGAGAAGTTGAAGGACCTGATTCCACGTCAGCAGTTTGATATTGCCATCCAGGCAGCTATCGGTGCAAAGATTGTGGCACGTGAGACCGTGAAGCAGGTGCGTAAGGATGTTACTGCCAAGTGTTATGGTGGTGACGTGAGCCGTAAGCGTAAGCTGCTGGAGAAGCAGAAGAAGGGTAAGAAGCGCATGAAGCAGATTGGTAATGTGGAGGTTCCACAGAAGGCCTTCCTTGCTGTGCTGAAACTCGATTAATATTGAAATAACATTAACTAAATTATAGGAGTTTTTTTTATTATGGCTGACTTGATGAAGGTTATAGTACCTAAGCGCGACATAGCCAGAGAGCTTGCACGTAAGTATAGTACGATGACTCACGACGAGCTGGATGTCCTGGAAGATTTGCTTGTGCCGGTGAAGTATGGCAAGGGCGAGAGAATCTTGTCCGAGGGAGAAGTATGTACGGGTATTTCGTATATAGAGAAGGGCTTGGTGCGACAGTATTACATCAAGAATGGCAAGGAGGTGACCGAGCACCTGGGTGTGGATCACTCTATCTTCATGTGTATTGAAAGTCTCTTTAAAGAGGAACCTTCTCATCTACAAGTGGAAGCATTGGAACCTACATTGGTTTACATCTTGCCAAAGGCGAAGCTCGAGGCGGCTGCGATGCGTAATGTCAATATTCAGATGCTGTATCGTAAGATTCTGGAAGAGAGTTTGATACAGTCGCAAGTGCATGCCGACCTGATGCGCTTTGAGACAGCGCCAAACAAGTATAAGCGCCTTTGCGAGATGAATCCACAGGTAGTATTAAGAGCTCCGCTCACCTATATTGCTAATTATCTGCAGATGACGCCGGAAACATTGTCTCGTATCCGTTCTAATGTACTCATGTAATAAGCATTGGAATATAAACACAAAAAACGCCCTGTAAAGGTAAAGCTTCCATGTCGGAATGCTTTTGCCTTTACAGGGCGTCTCTTTTTTATTATTGATCTTCTTCGTCCCAATCCTCATCTTCGAATCCGAACAGGGCTGGATCAACGAAGGCATCGAGCGCACGGCGCTCTTTCTTGGTAGGGCGTCCGGTACCTCTTGCACGGTCTACGAATCCGCTGATGCGGCTCATTTCCAGAAGTTCGTACTGCTTAGGATCGGTAACGTTCTTGTAAACGCCAAACAGCATCTTGGCACCTACGCGCTGCTCAATGCAGTCGAGTACCTCGAAAGAATAGGTGATAGGAGCCTTCTTCACGCTCACCACATCGCCACGCTTGATGATAAAGGATGGCTTTCTGTTTACGCCTCCCACCGTCACACGACCATTCTTGCAGGCATCTGCTGCAATGCTGCGCGTCTTGTAAATGCGGGCTGCCCAGAGCCACTTGTCTATTCTTGCTGATTCTTTCATGATTACTTTTTCCCAAGCTTGTTGTACTGGTTCATCGTATTGTTGATGCCAGCCAATACAAAACTCTTGATAATCTCTACGCCCAGGTCGATAGCAGGCTGAAGTTCCTTCATGTCTTCCTCGGTGTATTTACCAAGTACCCAGTCTATCTGTCCACCGCGCGGATAATCGTTGCCGATACCCATGCGCAGGCGAGCATAGTTTTGTCCGATAAGTTGCTGGATATGTCCCAAACCGTTGTGCCCGCCATTGCTGCCATTGGCTTTCAGACGGAAAGCACCGAGGGGTAGGGCAAGCTCATCACTGATTACCAGAAGTCTGCTCTGATCAATCTTTTCCTGATTCAGCCAATATCTCACTGCATTACCGCTGAGGTTCATGAAGGTGGTAGGTTTCAGGAGAATGATCTTTCTGCCCTTGAGTGTGGTTTCAGCGACGAATCCATATCGCTTATCCTCAAAATGAATATTGGACGCTTTAGCAAAAGCGTCCAATACCATAAATCCTGTGTTGTGCCTGGTTCCTGCGTATTCATCGCCAGGGTTACCAAGCCCACAAATCAAATATTTATCCAATGTTTGATAATGCTTTACTCAGGTTCGTAAAATCTCGATGACTTATCAATTAAGCCTCCTCTTCAGCTGCAGCCTGTGCAGCGAGCTGAGCGTTACGTGTCATCTTGATAGAGCAAACTACAACAGCCTTGCTTGTTGCCAACTCGAGACCCTCGTATGAAAGGTCGCCAACCTTGATGCTCTTACCGATCTTCAACTCAGTAACGTCTACATCGAGGTGCTCAGGAATAACCTGGTAAGGAGCTGTAACGTTGATCTTACGGATAGAGAGGTTCATACGACCACCATCACGTACACCTTGTGCAAGACCTACCAACTTAACTGGGATACCGATAGTGATAGGCTTCTGATCGTTCACCTCGTAGAAGTCAACGTGCAAAGGAGCGTCTGTTGTTGGGTGGAACTGAATCTCCTTCATGATAGCTGTGTGGCTCTCACCGTCGATGATGAGGTTGATTACATATACATGAGGAGTGTAGATAATCTTACGCAACTCTGTGAATGGAACTGCGAATGACATAGCCTCAGGAGCACCGTTAGCATCCTTCTTCTCACCATAAAGGTTACATGGGATGAAACCTTCCTTACGCAATGACTTAGAAGCTTTCTTACCAAGGTCTGTACGCTTCTGACCTGTTACATTAATCTCTTTCATTTGTGTTACTCTAAATTAAGTTGTTAAAAATTAAATAATGTGCCTTAACTCGCCATCACACGGATTAGCTTTGAAAAAGCGTGTCTGCGAATCTTTTCCGCAAAGCGGCTGCAAAATTACTCATTTTATTTGGAATATGCAAATATTTTGGAAGAAAATATCAAAAATAATGCCTTTATCCTTAAAAAAGTAGAAAATATTCCTCGTTTTCTTGCTCATATTATATAAAATATGTATATTTGCACTCGTAATTGGTAAACATATAAATAAATCTTTTAAAAACATTAGAGAATGATTAATAGGGATTTGATAAGACGTAAGATTGTGCAGTTAACCTACGCATACTATCAAAACAGCAATTACAACATGGATAATGCTGAGAAGGAGTTGATGTTCAGTCTCTCCAAGTCGTACGATCTGTACAACTACATGTTGCAGCTCATCGTTGCTATTACAGGGGAAGCCCGTAAGCGTTACGATGTTGAGGTGGTTCGTGCGCAGCGTGAGGGCCACCAGGAGCCTTCTGCTCGTTTGGCGTTCAATGAATTTGCTGTACAGTTGGAGGAGAATAAGATGTTGCTCGACTGGATTGATGTGAAGCATTCTAATTGGGATGAGAACATTGAGGTGGTTCGTAGCTTGTACAATACTATTACTTCTAGTGATCTCTATGCCGATTATGTCAGTGGTGCTTTCGATGCAGAACTCCCTGATATGGATGATTACGACCGTGACCGTGAGTGGTGGCGTCGTGTATATAAGAAGTTTATCCAGAACAATGATGAGATGGATGCTTTCCTCGAGGAGAAGAGCCTGTACTGGAATGATGACAAGGATATCGTTGATACCTTCGTGCTGAAGACCATCAAGCGCTTTGACAAGGCTAACAAGAGCAAGCAGGAACTCCTTCCTGAGTACAAGGACATGGAGGATAGAGAATTTGCTAGAAAGCTCTTCCGTGCTACCATCCTCAATGCAGATTCTTATCAGCGCTATATGAGTACTGCTTCACGCAACTGGGACTTCTCACGTCTGGCTTACATGGATGTGGTTATCATGCAGATTGCCATCGCTGAGTTGACTACCTTCCCTGGTATTCCTGCTACAGTAACCATCAATGAGTATGTGGAAATGGCTAAGGTTTACAGTACTCCTCGCAGTGGTGGCTATGTGAACGGTATGCTTGACAATATCGCCCGTTACCTGAATGAGCAGGGTATCATTGCCAAAGATTTGCCAGAGCGCAAGTCTAAGTATAGAGATCATCACGAGAACTAATTCGCGTGATATATAAAAAAGAATCAATAATTATAAAGAAATATATAACAAGACTATGACAAATTTAGTATTACAGGCACAGCAGGGTGGAAGCAGCATGACCTTCCTCATTATGATGGTGGCTATCTTCGTTATCATGTGGTTTTTCATGATTCGCCCTCAGCAGAAGAAGCAGAAGGAAATCCGTAAGTTCCAGAATTCTCTTCAGGAGGGTTCTAAGGTGGTTACTGGTGGTGGCGTCTATGGTACCGTAAAGCGCGTGAATGTAGAGGCTAACACTATCGATGTTGAGATAGCTCGTGGCGTGGTAATCACTGTGGCTAAGGGCTACGTGTTTGCTGATGCTACAAGTCAGACTCCTAATGCATAGTATCAAGAACATATTGCTTGCTGTCAGAAACTTCCTGTTCAGTGGTATGAATAAGGAGTTTCTGATTTTTTTGTTCTTTTTGGCCCTCAGTGGCGGCTTCTGGTTGATGATGTCGCTCAACGAAACGCTGGAGAGGGAATTTGCTATTCCCGTACAGCTGGTTGGCATGCCACGTAATGCGATCATTACAGGTGAATTACCTGATACGGTTAAGATTACGGTGAGAGATAAGGGATTTACGCTGGCTACTTATGCCTATGGAAGGAAATTCCACCCTATCTCTTTCAAATTCTCAACTTATGCTGATGATGATGCTGGCGCAGGAGTAATACCACTGGCTGATGTGCAGAAACAGGTGCAGGCGCAGTTGTATGGCTCCAGCAAGTTGCTCTCTGTCAAACCAGGAAAGTTTGATTTCTACTTCACCTATGGCTCTTCCAAGAAGGTGCCGGTGGTCTTCAAGGGTAGGATTACTACCAGCAGGCGTTATTATCTGGCTCATACTGAGTTTTTCCCGACAATGGTTACGGTC
This sequence comes from Prevotella sp. LCP21S3_D2, assembly GCF_052118345.1. Classification (NCBI taxonomy): domain Bacteria; kingdom Pseudomonadati; phylum Bacteroidota; class Bacteroidia; order Bacteroidales; family Prevotellaceae; genus Prevotella; species Prevotella sp. LCP21S3_D2. The sequence continues at coordinate 87,195 of NZ_JBQKHJ010000003.1, forward strand.
TATGCCAACAAGCGACAGCTCGATCAGCTGGAATCGGTAGAAATCGTTCCGTTCAATCAGCGCAACCTGCAAGATACGATTCAGCAGGACGTGAAGATCAAGCAGATTCGGGGTGTGAAAATCGTGCCTAAGCAGGTGAGACTTTCCGTTTACCCGGATATCTTGACAGAGGAATCTGTTGAAGTTCCGGTAAAGGCAATCAATATGCCTGATAATATGGTGCTTCGTACATTCCCGGCAAGGGTTGCGGTGAGATTCACTGTGGGAGCCAGTCTCTTCCGTACCATTACTCCTGAACAGTTCAAGGTGGTAGTGGATTACAATGAGTTGGCTAACAATCCGTCTGACAAGTGTACTTTGCAGCTGAGGAGTGTGCCTCGTTCTGTCAGCAAGGCGCATCTGGAAAACGAAACTGTAGATTATCTGTTGGAACAGCAATGATAATTAATAATTTTTAATTTACAATTAATAATTTATAATTCATTGTGATGAAGATAGCTATAACGGGGGGCATTGGTAGCGGAAAAAGCTATGTATGCCGCATCTTGGAAAAACAGGGCATCAAGGTATATGACTGTGATGCTGAAGCCAAACGGTTGATGCGCTATGATGCCGACTTGCAGGAAAGCTTGAAGCAGCTGGTGGGCGAGGAGGTATATAGTGCAGAGGGAATCTTGCAGAAACCTGTGCTTGCCCAGTTTCTCCTGGCTAGTGAGGCAAACAAGCAGACGGTCAATGATGTGGTGCATCCTGCTGTGGCAAGAGATTTTGAGCAGAGCGATTACCAATGGTTGGAGAGTGCTATTCTCTTTGACAGTGGTTTCGACCGCCGTACTCATTTCGACTTCGTGGTCTGTGTTACAGCTCCTGTTCCAGTACGTCTGAAGCGTATCATGCTGCGGGATCATATTTCGGAGCAGAAAGCACAGGAATGGATAGATGCCGTGATGCCGCAGGAAGAACTTGCTGCCCGTTCTGATTTTGAAATCGTGAATGATGGAGTGAGGGATGTGGAAGAGCAGGTTCAGCAATTGCTCAGGCGATTGCTTTAGAGAGATAATTAAAATAATAATATAAAAGGATAAATCAATAATTGAATTAAAAACAATGGAAACAATTCTTTCAATTGCAGGTAAGCCAGGCCTTTACAAACTGGTATCTAGAGGTAATAGAAACTTAATCGTTGAAATGCTCGACGAGTCACATAAGCGTATGCCTGCTTTCGCTACAGATCGCGTAACAAGCCTTGGCGACATCGCTATGTATACAGATGCTGATGAGGTGCCATTGTGGGAAGTTCTCGACAGCGTAAGCAAGAAGGAAGAGGGTAAGGTTAGTTCTTTCAACTACAAGAAGGCTTCTGCTGAGGAGTTGCACAGCTATTTCGCAGAGGTTCTTCCTAGCTATGACCGTGACCGTGTACGTGACAGCGACATCAAGAAGTTGCTCCAGTGGTACAACATCATGGCTAAGTACGGTATTACCGACTTCAAGGCTACCCTTTCTCCTACAGAGGGTGACAATGTAGATGATCGTGCTGAGCAGGAGTAAATCTCTCAGGCGTTGATTGGATATCATCAACATTTACATAAAACAAAAAAGTGAGCTTCTTCTTCCGAAGACAGCTCACTTTTTTTATATCTTGACGAGATTCGTTTAATCATTGATGGTATACAGGAATCGCTTGATACTCTTCTTAGGAGTCTTCTCAAATTCCTCTTCGTGGATTCTGATTTCTGATACTTTGCTGTATGCTGGTATCATGGAATTGAGTTCCTGACGGTTCTGCTCCATGATGTCGGCAAGTTCTTTGTTGCCGAGGTTGAGCGTCTGAGCCTCGTCATAATCCGGGTGAACCAGTGCGATGAGCTTATCACCCTTCTGTACTACTACGCTTTCAGCCACAAGAGCCAGGGAATTGAGCTTGTCTTCAATTTCCTCCGGATAGATATTCTGACCGCTTGCTCCGAGAAGCATGTTCTTGCTGCGTCCCTTGATGAATACGTTGCCGTCACCATCCATGGTGCCGAGGTCGCCGGTATGATACCATCCGTTCTTATCGATGGTCTGCCTGGTTGCTTCCTCGTTCTTGTAATAGCCCAACATCACGTTAGGACCCTTAGCCAGAATCTCTCCTGGTACATTCTCTGGGTCTGGACTGTCGATGCGAACCATCATGTGGAGAGCTGCCTTGCCGCAGGAACCCGGTACGAAATGCTTGTAATCCTCGTAGCAGATGATAGGCGCACACTCGGTAGCACCATATCCTACAGTATATCTGAAGCCTACGCTATGGAGGAAGCTTTCTACTTCCTGATTGAAGGCTGCACCACCGATAATCACCTCATAGAAGTTTCCACCGAAGGCATTGCTTACCTGGTCGCAGATCTTCTCCTTCACCTTCTTGCTGATGACAGGCATGTGGAGGAGCATGCGCATGCGGTTGTTCTGTATCTTAGGGAATACTTTCTTGCGGATAATCTTCTCGATAACCAATGGTACTGCAATGATGACGGCAGGCTTGAGGCGTCCGAAAGCCTCAGCGATGATGGCTGGGCTAGGGATGCGGGTGAGATAGAAGATGTGGCAACCCTTGATGAATTCGAAGATGAATTCGAATGCCATGCCATACATGTGGGCCATCGGCAGGATACTGATGATAGAATCTCCCGGCTTGATTTTCTTGCCCAATACATTCTCGGCAAAGTCGGCATTGCCCCAAAGCGCACGGTATGGTATCATCACACCCTTGGAGAAACCTGTGGTTCCACTGGTATAGTTAATCATAGCCAGCTCTTCAGGATTCTCTTCTTTGTAATAGCTGACGTGATTTTTGCGGAAATATTTAGGATATTTGATACCAAACATCTCATTGAGGTGCTCACGAGCGTAAGTCAGCTTATCTGTACGAGATACAACAAGCGAGTAATCCGGTATGTAGATGATGCCTTCGAGTCCCGGCATCTTGGTAGCATCTACCTGGGTAGCTACTACATCACCAACGAAGAGCAACTTAGCATCGCTGTGATTCACGATGTTATGTATCTGATCTGGCATGAACTCATGCAGAATAGGCACAGCGATGGCGCCATAGGTGAGGGTAGCAAGGAAAGCTACAGCCCAGTTGGCGCTATTGCGACCGCAAAGAGCAATCTTGTCACCCTTTACCACGCCTGAATTCTCGAACATGATGTGTAGTTTCTCTATTTTACGTGCTACATCATGGAACTGCAAGGTGGCTCCCTTGTAGTCGGTAAGAGCATCCATATCCCAATGGTCTATGATACTCTTCTCTATTAGTGCGTTAAAGCTTGGTATCTCCATATTTATTGTGTTTTGATACAATTGTCTGTTATATTACGTCTTGATACAAATATCTTTTAATAGACTTCTTGGCAGTCTTCTCGAATTCTGTATCGTGCAACTGGATGCGTGAGATATGAGCGAAGCTTGGCATCTGCTGGTTCAGTTCCTTTCGGTTTTCTTCCATGATGTTGGCAAGGTCTTCGTCTGTGAATCCGAGATTGCTTACTTCATCCATGTCCGGGTGAACCAGCGCTACGAGCTTGTCATTGCTTTGCAGTACGATGCTCTCGTTTACCATTGCCAGGGAATTGAGTTTGTCCTCTATTTCTTCCGGATAGATATTCTGACCGTTAGGACCGAGAAGCATGTTCTTGCTGCGTCCTCTTACGAAGAAATGTCCGTCGGCACTCATGGTAGCCAAATCGCCAGTATGGAACCATCCGTCTTCGTCGAGTACAGCATCTGTAGCCTCCTGATTCTTGTAATATCCCTTCATCACGTTGATGCCGCGGCAAACCAGTTCTCCTGCTACATTCTCAGGGTCATCGCTCAATACCTTTACCTCCATGTGCTTCACGGCAACACCGCAGCTTCCTGCCACGTAGTTGTCCTGATGGGCGAAGGTGATGAGCGGTGCAGTCTCTGTGGTACCGTATCCCATGGCGATAGGGAATCCGATGCTGATAAAGAAGTTCTCTATCTCCTTGTTGAGCGGAGCTCCACCGACAACTACCTCGTATGGGTGCTCACCAAACTTACGCAGCACGAACTCGCGAACCTTCTCCTTGATGCGCTTGCTGATGACAGGCATGCTCATCAGAAGCTTTGCGCGGTTGGTCTGGATATGTGGGAACACTTCCTTTCTTACGATCTTATCCACCACGAGCGGTACAGCGAAGAGAATGTCGGGCTTGATTTCTGCCAGCGCCTCTGAGATGAGCGTAGGACTCGGGAGACGGGTGAGGAAGAATATGTGGTTACCTTCTACGATATTGTAGAGAAACTCTGTCATCAGTCCGTACATGTGCGCCATCGGCAGGGTAGAGAGAATGTTGCAATTCTTTCCTATCTTAGGACTTACCGAGTCGATGAGATAATCAAGATTACCCCAAAGCGCTCTATATGGCAGCATCACGCCCTTAGAGAAACCTGTTGTTCCGCTGGTGTAATTAATCATCGCCAACTCCTCCGGGGCGTCTACGTGATATTTTACATGTTCTGCTCTGAAGTATTTCGGATACTTGTGACCAAACATCTTGTTGAGGTGTTCACGGGCATAGGTTAGTTTTTCAGAGCGAGATATGACGAGTGAATTGTCAGGTAGGTGGATAATTCCTTCCAGAGAGGGCATCTCTTCAGGAGTTATCTCTGTAGCTACCACATCTCCTACGAACAGAAGTTTGCTCTCGCTGTGATTCACGATATTGTGAATCTGCTCAGGCTTGAATTCGTTCTGTATAGGTACGACGATGGCTCCGTATGTGATAATGGCCAGAAAGGCTACTGCCCACTGACTACTATTTCTTCCGCACACGGCTATCTTGTCACCCTTCTTGACATCGCTGTTCTCGAACAGGATGTGAAGTTTTTCTATCTTTCTTGCAACATCATGATACTGGAGTGTAGCTCCCTTATAATCGGTGAGCGCATCCAGGTTCCAGTTCTTGATGATGCTTCTCTCAATATATGAGTTAAAACTTGGTATTGAATCCATTGCACAATTTACAAAATTTTGTGCAAAGATACAGAAAATACTGCACATCGCAAAAAAAAATGTGCATTATTTTCGTGCTAAAGGCAAAATAATGCAAAAACTAGGTAAAATAGTAAAGTTTTTATCCCATTATTGCTATAAATGGATAGCAATAATGGGATAAAGAGATTTATTCATATCTCATCGACTTAGCTGGATGGATGTGAGAGATGAGATAACTTGGTGCTACAAGCATGAATACGCTGATGAGCAGGGTGGCTACATTCAATGCCAGAATGAAGAGCCAGTTAAACTCTATTGGGACGTTACTTACGTAGTAAGTCTGCGCATCAAGCTTCACGATGCCTGTCAGATTCTGAATGGCTAACAGTCCCAGACCGATGATGTTACCCAATATCATTCCCTTGCCGATGATGAATACGGCAAACCAGAGGAAGGTGTGGCGAATGATATTGTTGCGGGCTCCCAATGCCTTCATCACTCCAATCATTGAAGTGCGCTCCAGGATGATGATGAGCAGGCCGCTTATCATCGTTACGCCGGCTACTATTATCATCAAGCCGAGAATAATCCATACATTCATGTCCATCAGGCTGAGCCACTGGAAGATGTTAGGGTTCAAATCCTTGATGGTTGCACTGCTGTAGGTCTCTCCATAATGGTCTACGGTACGGTTCACCTTATTTATAATATAGTCTTCCGTTTCGTTGAGCTTCCCGAAGTCATTGACGGTGAGCTCCGCTCCGCTGGCTTGGTCATCTTCCCAGCCATTCAGCTTCACGGCTGTATAGAGATCTGTATAAGCTATAATCTCGTCGTACTTCTTCAGATTGGTCTCGTAGATTCCCTTGATGGTGAATCTGCGCATTCTTACTCCGCTGTCATCGATGAAGTAGGCGAAGATTCGCTCTCCGTTCTTCAATTTCAGCTTGTCTGCCATCAACTTGGATATGAGAATCTGGTTATGGCTCGCTTTGTCGTCAAACTTGGGAATGCTTCCTTCAACTATGTTCTGATTGATAAAGGTTGAATCAAAATCTGGTCCTACACCTTTGAGAACAACTCCCAGGAAGTCATTGTCAGTCTTGAGAATGCCTTCCTTCATGGCGAATCGCTGTACATGCTTGACGCCTGGTATCTTCTTCAGGACGTTTACCATCGAGTCGTTCACCACCACCGGGTATTGGTTCTGCTGTTGCAGGGTCAGGAAGTCGGCTACCTGTATATGGCTTCCGAATCCTATCACCTTGTCGCGGATGGTATGTTTGAATCCCAGCACCACGCATACTGACATGATCATGATGGCGAGACCGATGGCAACACCCGCAGTGGCTATATGAATAGCAGGGCGAGAAACTTTACGTTTGTCGCCCTGATCGCTATATAATCTCTTTGCTATAAATAGAGGAAAATTCATTCTAATGAATAATTTATAATGTAGAATTTATAATGTAGAATTAATAATTACTAATTGCCTTGCGGATGATGGTATGTACCCAATTATAAATTATCAATTATACATTATTAATTATTATAGTCCTTCATCCTCCACTCTTCCCGGATAGGCTTCCAGTGCCTTGGCAAGAACTGTCAATGCACGGTTCAGGTCATCCTTCTTCAAAACGTAAGCCATACGTACCTGATTACGACCTGCACCTGGAGTGGTATAGAAACCAGAAGCTGGAGCCATCATCACGGTTTCGCCCTCATATTCGAATTCTTCCAGACACCAGCGGCAGAACTTATCCGAATCATCGATAGGCAATTTGGCTACGGTATAGAAGGCACCCATAGGAATAGGAGAGTATACGCCAGGAATACGGTTGAGTCCGTCAATCAGGCATTTACGGCGCTCTACGTACTCATCATATACGTCACGGTAGTACTCTTCAGGTGCATCGAGAGAAGCCTCGGCTACTATCTGACCAATCAGTGGAGGAGAAAGACGAGCCTGACAGAACTTCATCACAGCCTTGCGGATTTCTGCATTCTTGGTAATCAGGGCTCCCACACGGATACCACACTCGCTGTATCGCTTGGATACAGAGTCGATAAGCACTGTGTTCTGTTCAATACCCTCCAGGTGCATCGCACTGATATAAGGGCTACCCGTATAGATATACTCACGGTAAACCTCATCAGAGAAGAGATAGAGATCGTACTTCTTCACCAAGTCACGAATCTGGTTCATCTCACGGCGTGTATAGAGGTAACCTGTTGGGTTGTTAGGGTTGCAGATCAGGATGGCACGTGTGCGCTCATTGATCAGCTCCTCAAACTTCTCTACCTTAGGCAATGAGAAACCTTCCTCGATGGTGGTAGCGATGGTACGGATCTTGGCACCTGCAGAAATGGCGAAAGCCATATAGTTGGCGTAAGCAGGTTCTGGTACAATAATCTCATCTCCTGGGTTCAAGCAACTCATAAAAGAGAAGAGTACAGCCTCGGAACCTCCCGATGTGATAATGATATCATCGGCAGTTACGTTGATATTGAATTTCTTGTAATAGTCTACTAGCTTCTCACGATAACTGAGATAGCCCTGGCTTGGAGAATACTCCAGGATGGTGCGGTCAATATGCTTCAAGGCATCGAGACCACACTGAGGAGTAGGCAGGTCTGGCTGACCGATGTTGAGGTGATATACCTTTACTCCACGTTTCTTTGCTGCGGCAGCCAAAGGAGCCAACTTTCTGATTGGTGACTCTGGCATCTCAAGACCGCGTACAGATATTTCTGGCATCTTTTTCTTTCTTTCTATTAATTATCCAAGTCGAGAAGATAATTTACGGCCATTAAAAAGAGCCCACTTCTCGCTAATCGTGTGCAAAGTTAAGAAAATTAGCTGAAAATACGGAAAAGATTTTAATTTAATTTTATATTTTAATAAAAATCTTGTGTTTCTGTTGCTTTTCTGCATTCTTTTTTATAACTTTGCATCTCCAAACAGTGATTTAGAATTGCAAAACCGGGTAGAGCGGCTTGTTCGTCCTATCCTCAAATAAATGATTATAAAACTAAATATTTAAAATAAAAAAGGTAAAAAATGAGAAGTAGATCAAATGTTACTTGGTTTTCAACCAAAGTGAGATATCAGAAAACAATGGAGGATGGTTCTGAGAAGGTGGTTACAGAGAATTATCTCGTAGATGCTTTAAGCTTTACAGAGGCAGAGAGCGCTATCACCGATGAAATGTCTGTTTATGTCAGCGGAGAATTTCAGGTTAGTGGTATTGCAAAGGCTGCCTACCATGAGGTTTTCTTCAGCGATGTAGACGATGATGACAAGTGGTACAAGGCTAAGTTGCAGTTTATCACCCTTGATGATAAGACTGAGAAGGAGAAGCGTTCTACTGTAAACTATCTCGTTCAGGCTAAGTCTCTGGCCCGTGCACTCCGTTATGTTGACGAGGAAATGGGTAAGACCATGATCGACTATGACACAATTGGTCTTAACGAGACCAACCTGATGGATGTATTCGAGCATCAGGCTCCTAATAAGGAGGAGAAGAACGATGTGCCTGAGTATGAGCAAGGCAATGCAGAACAGCCAGCTGAGTAATTAGGTATACCTTATGTCATACTTCCAGCAAAGCAAATGGCTAAGGAATCATTATTAATTATAAATTCTTAATTATTAATTGAACTATGTATGATGTAAAAGGAAATCTTCGGGAAGTGTTGGGCAACTTGCCTGCGGGAGTCAATCTCGTAGCCATCAGTAAGTTTCATCCCAACGAATATATCGAGGCTGCATACGCTGAGGGGCAACGTATCTTTGGTGAAAGCCATGAACAGGAACTTGCCAGGAAGGTAGAGTCCTTGCCTAAGGATATCGTGTGGCATTTCATCGGTCATCTTCAGACCAATAAGGTGAAGTATATCGCTCCGTATATCTCTATGATAGAATCGGTGGATAGCCTGAAACTCCTGAAGGAAATCAACAAGCAGGCTGCCAAGCACGACCGTGTGGTAAAGGTTCTTCTGGAATTGCATATTGCAGAGGAAGAAACCAAGTCGGGCTTCTCGTTTGATGATTGCCGTGAACTCCTGGAGGCGGGCGAATGGAGAACGATGGAGCATGTGCAGATTTGCGGTATCATGATGATGGCATCCAATACGGATGATGAGCAGCAGATAGCTCAGGAGTTTGATGCTGCCTATGCTTTCTTCAAGGAAGTGAAGGAGAAGTATTTTGCCGATGATGATGCTTTCTGTGAAAGAAGTTGGGGTATGAGTCACGATTATCGGATTGCCGTAAAGCACGGTAGTAATATGGTGCGTGTGGGTACTACCATCTTTGGTCCTAGAATCTATTGATTATAGTGTCTTTGAGTTTATCAGACTTAAGAATATCTCTAATATGAAAAAAGGAGGATGTGATGATGAAAAGTCACATCCTCCTTATTTTATATGTATATTTCTGTTTTCTCTAGAATATCATCTTATATCCCTTGTTGGTGATATAGAGATGTCCCTTGATAGGATTCTTCACCTTACGACCTTCCATATCGTAGTATTCTGTAGGTCGCTTGTCGGTAATGTTGATGATTGTCTTGCTGATGCCTGTAGAAGCGAAGTCCTTGAGGTAATCAAAGGTAACCATACCCGTAGCTTCATCCTTCTTGATGTTGTAGAGAGGACGGGAGGTAAGGGTACTCCAGTTGAATTTCACCTTGGTCAGACTGTTCACATCGCTGCCATCCTTACCGATGCCATAAGCTGGGAATGGGTCGTTTTGGTTGCTGGTGTCATAATCGCTCCAGGTATATGTGTTGTTGTCTCCACAGTTCATCTGGTTGATGACGAGACCATCTGCCGGTACTACCATCACTCTGGATATTCCCTTGATATCGTTGGGATAATCGTAGAGTGATACGCAATCCTTGTCAGCATAATCTATGCGCCAAACCAGCAATCCATATCCCGGCAGGCTCTTATACCAGCCTTCGTTTCTGATATTCTGCAGCAGCAGGAATTCTCCCTGTGCTCTCTTCTTGAGGTTCTGTCTGGTTGCCTCGCTGATGATGCCGGCAGAGTAGTTCTCGTTGATGAAAAAGTTGCTGTCGTCAACATCTGCCATAATCTTATAGGCTTTCGATGCCATATCGTATGGTTCCAGCGTCAGCTGTTCTGCCTGGGTTGAAGATAGAGTGACAGGATCTATCCAACCCATCATCATCTTTTCCCATGGAGTATATGGAGTAGGGCAATAGCCGTCTTGGGTATATTCTCCTGCGTCCATCAGGTCCCAGTATTCCGGACTCTGATTGTCTGCATAGGTTGATGAGCCGGATACCGGATAATGATCCGGCAGACCCATGGTATGTGAGAATTCATGACAGAAGAGGCCGATGCCATTCAGCAGATACTTGCCGTCTTGGGTATCCTTCGGGGTACCGTTCAGTTCGTTGTTGATGCCATAGCGGGAGAAGCTCATTCCGTCGCACTCCAGGTTGCCTGCCGGATTTCCATTCTGGTCGTATCGGTAGAATAGGGTAGCTCCTGATTTTGGCCAGAGGCAGTCATCTGAATTGCCGCTGATACTTTCCGAATAACCGGCATAGATGACGTAAACCAGGTCTACACAGCCATCGCCATCTGCATCGTATTGGGAGAAATCCACCTGATCGTCAACCAAGCTGCAGGCTTCACCCAGCATCTGGTCGCAATGAATGTCAATGTCGTCTTCGCTTCTGTTATTTCCATAATAGGCAAAGTTCTGACTGAGTGTAACCGGTCCCACCACATCAAATTGTGGAACAAACTTGCCCAGGCTGCAGTGCTTGAAGTATTCTCTTACCGAACCGTAGTTGGTTGTTTCTTCCTTTGTCGAGAAAACCTTGGCATCGGCAACTGGTGCTGCTTCTCCCACTTCTGCGTTGAGATAATGGTTGAAGGTGGCTGCCGGCGAGGTGCTCTTGAATTTAACGTCTTGAAATTCTACCAGGATAACCAGTGCTTTTGGAGTTCCGAGATGTGGAAAATACTGCTGGTTTCCGATACTGCTGGCTCTCGTTTTGCGTGCCATGCTAGCCTGTAATCTAGCTTGCAATGCCTGGGTTGATGATCTCTCGTATGTCCCGTTGGTCATCTTCTGTAAGGGAGTACCGTCCAGGAGGGTATAGTAATGGAAGTTTTCATCTCCCTTGAGGGTAGCAGAAACGTAGCTTCCGTCAGTCATCATCAGTCGGCATACGCCAGGCTTTGCTTTGGCAGCAAACAAAGAACTTGCTGCCATCCATGAAAATGCCAGGCTTAGTAAGATTTTCTTCATATAGTTAAACTGTTTAGGATGGGTTATTATTAAATGAAATACTTTCCGTTCTATCATGGAATACAGTTCTCTACTTAAAGAAATACTGTCCCTTCTTCCGGGTTTGTTTTCCAAACTCAATGGCATGATGCGGACAATGGTGGTAGCATGTGAAGCAGGTGAGGCAATCCTTGTGATGCAGCCATTCCGGGTAAGCACCATGACCGCCCTTGATATCACCTACCGGACAGACGTTGGCACAGATGCCACACTTCACGCAGCGGTCTTTCTCAACATGAAATCGCTTGTCGGTGATGAGCACTTTCTCAAAGAATCCTCCTACTACCTTTGTGAAGAACCAGGGAATGGGACCTTTTACGAGCCTGTTTACGCCCTGCTTGCGATTGAATATCTCCTCGCATACCACCGCCAGTTCCTGTGCCGCCTCTTCCTTCTTCCGGATTTCACGCTCCTTTGGGTCTACATCCATAAAAGGAAGTCCCACGTATGATTCCGGCATAATCAGGGAGTAGGACGAATCTACGGCTGTAATGCCCAGATCTGCAAGAGAAGGATTGGATGAGATGACCTCATTGAGGTTCTCGATGGTGAGTCCGATGCTGTCACCAGCCGTGCATACACAGTAGACGAAAGGACGTCTTGTCTCTTCTTTCTTTCCATCTTCTGTGTTTTCAGCTCTCTGAATCTTGAGATTTGCGATAAACTCTCTCACCAGTCTCGGTACTCTCCAGCCATGTACCGGAAAAACGAAACCAAGCCGTTCATCCTCCTGGAGGGTAAACGGCTCGGTCATATCATACTTGGTATCATCGGCTCTCATATAAGGGGCGATGGATATCAAGCTGTCATGTGTGGCAGCCGCCAGTTTGGAAGCTGCCCACTTGGTATTTCCTGTTCCTGAAAAATAGAATATCATGATTATTTCTTTTCAGACATCACGCCTTCGATATAGATGCGTGACATTTCTACATTGCCATTGGTACGAACAGTGATGCTCTTTTTGAAATGTCCAGGGAACATGCCCTTGCCATTATAAGTCACACTGATCTGTCCCTTCTGACCTGGAGCAATAGGCTTCTTGGTATATGAAGGTACTGTACATCCACAACTAGCAATAGCCTGGTTGATGATAAGAGGTTTGTCGCCCACGTTGGTGAAAGTAAATGTTGCTTTCTGCACAGGGTTGCTCTCTTCGAAGGTTCCGAAGTTATGAACGAGCTTTTCAAACTTTATCTCTGCCTGGGCAGAGGCTGTCGCTGTGATAGCTACAAGCATAGTCAATGCCAATATGATTCTTTTCTTTTTCATTTCCTTTCTTATTTTATTATTATTTCTTTTCTTTTTTATATAATTCGATGCAAAAGTACACATAAAGTTTAGTATAACGTTAATTTTTTACATTATTTATATTAATAGTTACTTCGCTTGCCTGTCTTTTGCTTCATTACCTATAGATATTTCTGCAGGAATTTGCCCGTCAGACTCTCTGGGCAGGCCACCACTTCTTCCGGTGTTCCTGCCACAACCAGGCTGCCGCCCTTATCTCCGCCTTCCGGTCCCAGGTCGATTATGTAGTCGGCACACTTGATGACATCGAGGTTGTGCTCGATGACTACCAGCGAATGTCCTCTTTCTATCAGGGCATCAAAGGCATGGAGCAGTCGCTTGATGTCGTGAAAATGAAGTCCCGTGGTTGGCTCATCGAAGATGAAAAGCGTTGGCGACTGTTCTTCCTTGCCGATGAAATATGCCAGCTTTACACGCTGGTTTTCACCACCGGAGAGGGTACTGGAGTTCTGTCCCAGCTTGATATAGCCGAGTCCTACTTCCTGTAATGGCTTCAGGCGGCTCACGATGATGCGGCAGGTTGCAAAGTCTTCTTCATTATGCTGCAGCTTCTCGTTGCTGAAGAACTCGATAGCCTCGTTTACGGTCATGTTGAGTACGTCGTTCACGTCCTTTCCTCCGTATCTCACTTCCAGGATGTCGTGCTTGAACCGTTTGCCCTTGCAGGCTTCGCAGGTCAGGGCAAGGTCAGCCATAAACTGCATTTCGATGGTTACATAGCCCGCTCCCTTACATTCCTCGCATCGTCCTCCCTCGGTATTGAAGGAGAAGTATTGTGTGGTGAAACCCATCTGCTTGGCAAGTGGCTGGTTGGCAAAGAGCGTACGGATGGCATCGTATGCCTTCAGATAGGTGGCAGGATTGCTTCGCGTACTCTTGCCGATAGGGTTCTGGTCTACGAATTCTACGTGGTTGATGGCATTCAGGTCGCCTTCTATCGAGGTATATTCGCCTGGTGCATCGGCTACCAGATCCAGCTTGCGGCGCATGGCAGGGTAGAGGATGCCCTTGATGAGTGAACTCTTTCCTGAACCGGATACTCCGGTTACTACGGTGAACACGTTGAGCGGAATCTTTACGTCGATGCCACGCAGGTTGTTCATGCGTGCTCCCTTGATTTCCAACGCCATGTTCCAGGCACGATGACTGGTTGGACGTTCTATCTTCTCGGCATGGGTGAGATATTTGATGGTATAACTCTCCGGATATTTCGCCAGAAGCTTTTCCTGTTCTTTCTGGTCGGTTACGGAATATTCTGATGCAGGTCCGGAATAAACCATTCTTCCGCCAAGGCGTCCTGCATCCGGACCGATATCTATCAGATAGTCGGCAGCTCTCATGATTTCTTCATCGTGCTCTACTACCACTACCGTATTGCCCAGTTCCTGCAGTTCTCTCAAAACCTTGATGAGGCGATCGGTATCACGGCTGTGCAGACCGATACTTGGCTCATCGAGGATGTAGACACTGCCTACAAGCGATGAACCGAGATTGGTGGTCAGGTTGATGCGCTGGCTCTCACCGCCAGAAAGACTGTTGGAGAGGCGGTTGAGTGTAAGATAACCAAGTCCCACATCCAGAAGGAATTGCAGACGATGGGTTATCTCTGTGAGTAGTCGCTTGCTGATCTCTTTCTCGTGATCGGTCAACTCCAGCTTCTTGAACCATGCACTCAGATTGGTAACCGACATGTCTACCAGTTCCGTAATGCTCTTGCCACCTATTTTTACATAGTTGGCTTCCTTCTTGAGTCGGGTTCCGTGACAGTCCGGACAGATGGTCTTTCCGCGGAATCGGCTCAGCATCACACGGTATTGTATCTTGTACTGGTTCTCCTTCACCATTCTGAAGAATTCATCGATGCTCACACGGTCGTGCGGATCCCGGTCTTTCTCTGTAGGCAGACCATGCCAGAGCCAGTCTTTTTCCTTCTGGGTCAACTCATAGTATGGCTTGAAGATAGGGAAGTGGAATGGTTCAGCACGGCGGATAAACTCTTTGAGCCACATGCCCATCTTCTCTCCACGCCAGCAAACCACGCAGCCGTCGTAAAGACTTAGCGAGGTGTTGGGAATCACGAGTTTCTCATCGATGCCTATCACGCTTCCGAATCCCTCGCAGGTAGGGCAGGCACCCAGTGGAGAGTTGAAGGCAAACATGTTGTCTGTCGGTTCTTCAAAGGTGATGCCGTCTGCCTCGAAACGGGTAGAGAAATCGTAGCTGATATTGCTAGGCAGGAAGAGAATTCGGCAGGCACCGTCTCCTTCATAGAAGGCTGTCTCGGCAGAATCGAAGAGACGGCTGATGTCGTCCTTCTCATCACTTACCGACGCACGGTCGATGACGAGATAAATCTCTTTTCCCTGTTGTTCTATAATTTTCTTGAGGTCATCTCCGCTGGCTTCCAGCAGTTCCTTATCTGCAGATTCCAGGAAGTCTTCGATGCGTATAAACTCATTCTTTTCCATGATGCGGGCATAGCCTTCCTGCATGTACATCTCCAGCTGCTTGCTGAGGCTTCTGCCTTCGATGACATGGATAGGTGCAAGGATGACATACTTGGTACCCTTTGAATACTGGCGGGTACAGGCTAAGACATCCTCTGCGGTATGGCGCTTCACTTCCTGTCCGCTGATAGGCGAATAGGTTTTGCCGATGCGGGCATAGAGCAGTCGGAGATATTCGTAAATCTCCGTATTCGTTCCCACGGTAGAACGGGGATTGCGTGAAATCACCTTCTGTTCGATGGCGATGGCAGGTGGTAATCCCTTGATGAAATCGCATTCCGGTTTACTCATTCTGCCCAGAAACTGGCGGGCATACGAAGACAGCGACTCCACATAGCGTCGCTGACCTTCTGCATATAAGGTATCAAAAGCCAAAGAAGACTTTCCCGACCCGGAGACCCCCGTAATGGCAACAAACTTGCCCTGCGGTATCTTCACGTCGATATTCTTCAGGTTGTTGGCTCTCGCCCCTTTAATCTCTATATATTTCTCTTTTGACATTGAACTTTGAACTTTGAGCTTTGAACTTTATGATTAGTGATCCTCTTTTACTCGTGATGATAAGGCTCACCTTTTATAATAGTGCATGCGCGATAGAGTGCCTCGGTAAAGATAAGGCGTACCATCTGATGCGAGAAGGTCATCTTGGAAAGCGAGATCTTCTCGTTGGCGCGGTCATATACTGCCTGCGAGAATCCGTAAGGACCTCCGATGATAAACACAAGCCTTCTAGCCGTAGCCTGCTTGCGTTCTATCCACTTCGCAAACTCTATGCTTCGGAATTCCAGTCCATGCTCATCCATCAATACCACGGTATCAGAAGGCTGCAGAAGCTTCAGAATCAGTTCTCCCTCCCGTTCCTTCTGCTGCTGTTCGCTGAGGCTCTTGGTATTCTTGAGCTCAGGAATCGTGGTTATATTGAACGGCATGTAGTGCGTGATGCGCTCGGCATAATCCTTGATGCCCGCAATGAAATGCTTGTTCACGGTCTTTCCGACCAGTATGAGTTCTGTTTTCATTTCGTTGAATTTTTCTTCCTATACACTTGAATTCTTCACTCTTCACACTTCACTCTTCACTTCGTCCCTATAGTATCCTTTCTTTTCCCGTTTCGGGTTCTTCGGGAACCATCCCTTCTCGCATCTTTCCTTTTGTTCAAAGAGTTCACCGATGCTCCAGAGACACGAAGCTCCTACTACGCCCAGAAGAGCAGAGCCGAGGACATTGGCAACCAGAAAGGCTGCTCCTACGCAGATGATACCCGTCACGAGAAACACCCACCAGAATCGGGTGCCGGTATGATATTCTGTCTTGATAACAATAGGGTGAAAGATACCTATTATTAAAAAGGTGGAAATGGCGATGATGACGCCCGTATAATATAATTCCATATACCTAACTTTTTATTTTATTTCTTTTTCAATGTGCAAAAATACAAAAAAAACTTCAATCTTGTTTGGTTTATCAAAATTTTTATATAACTTTGTACGCAAAAAGAGATATATTGTGCTGTTTTCGAGCACAACCCTCTATATGAACATTATTAATAACAAAATAGAATCAAACTATGGCTAATAACGCAGAATTAATCAAGCAGTGTGAAGAAAGAGCACAGCAGTGGCTCACACCTGCTTTTGACGAAGAAACCCGTAAGGAAGTAAAGGCAATGCTCGATGCAGAGGATAAGTCTGCTCTCGTTGATGCATTCTATCAGAATTTGGAGTTCGGTACTGGTGGCTTGCGCGGTATCATGGGCGCAGGTACCAACCGTATGAACAAGTATATCGTTGGTATGGCTACCCAGGGCTTTGCTAACTACATTCTCAAGGCTTTCCCAGGTGAGGAGAACCTTTCTGTAGTGGTAGGTCACGACTGCCGTAACAACTCCCGTCTCTTCGCTGAGACCGTAGCTGCCATCTTCTCTGCCAATGGTATCAAGGCTTATCTCTTCGAGAGCCTCCGTCCTACACCAGAGATTTCTTTCGCTATCCGCGAGCTCGGTGCCAAGGCTGGTGTCAACGTAACAGCTTCTCACAACCCTAAGGAGTACAACGGTTACAAGGCTTACTGGAGCGACGGTGCTCAGGTTCTGGCTCCACATGATACAGGTATCATCGAGGAGGTGAACAAGGTTACTATCGACCAGGTGAAGTTTGAGGCTAACTGGGATAAAATCAAGATTATCGGTGGTGAGATGGATTACGACTACATGACAGCCGTTCATTCTGCTATGATTGACCAGGATGTCATCAACCGTCAGAAAGACCTCAACATCGTTTATTCAGCTATGCACGGTACAGGTCGTGTCATCGTTCCTCTCTGTCTGCGTTCTTGGGGCTTCCAGAACATCAATGTTGTTCCTGAGCAGATGGTTGTAGATGGCAACTTCCCAACAGTGGTTTCTCCTAACCCAGAGAATGCAGAGGCTATGACCCTCGGTATGAAGCTCGGTACTAAGTTGAACGCTGACCTCGTGGTAGCTACAGACCCAGATGCTGACCGCCTGGCTATCGTTTGCCGTGATGACAAGGGTGAGTGGATAATCATCAATGGTAACCAGACAGCCATGATGTTCTGCTACTATATCATCGAGAACAAGAAGAAGTTGGGCAAGTTGAAGCCAACAGACTTCCTCGTAAAGACCATCGTAACAACAGAAGTTATTGCTGAGATTGCCAAGAAGAACAACGTAGAGTTGCGCGACTGCTACACCGGTTTCAAGTGGATTGCACGCGAGATTGCTATCTCTGAGGGCAAGCAGCAGTACATCGGTGGTGGTGAGGAGAGCTTCGGCTTCTTGCCATACGATAAGGTACGTGATAAGGATGCTCCTGCTTCTATCTGCCTCATCTGCGAGATTGCAGCATGGGCTAAGGATCAGGGCAAGACTCTCTACGACCTCCTGATGCAGATTTATGCAGAGTATGGCTTCAGCAAGGAGTTTACTGTAAACGTAGTTCGCCCAGGTAAGACTGGTGCTGACGAGATTAAGCAGATGATGGCAGACTTCCGTGCCAACCCTCCACAGGAGTTGGGTGGCAGCAAGGTGGTAACCTGGAAGGACTACCAGTCTTTGGAGGCTAAGCATGCTGACGGCAGCGTAGAGAAGCTCGATATGCCTGCTACAAGCAATGTACTCCAGTGGTTCTGCGATGACAACACCAAGGTAAGTGTCCGTCCATCAGGTACAGAGCCTAAGATCAAGTTCTATATTGAGGTTAAGGATCCTTCATTCAAGTGCGCTGGCTGCTACAACCGCTGCACAGCTGCTGCAATGGATAAGATCGAGGCTATCAAGAAGAGCCTGAAGTTGGATTAATGAATGAAAATGATTGGGAGATGCCTTCTGTGGTTTCTCCCGACAACCCTATTTTTTTTGAGCATTATCTATGATTCATAAATAATGCATTCTCCGGCGAGAAGTCTTCCTGACTTCTCGCCATTTTGTTTCTTATCCTTTTTATTCTTACCCATCCGGCATACACTAACCCTATAACGGCATAGATGCAGAATAGGGCAGGGAGGGGAAGGTGGATTCCATCAATGCTGGCACCGGGAGCCAAGGAGATGAGATGGAAGGCGGTATTGGCAAAATGAGTGATGGATACCAATGCCTTGGCAATCCAGCTTGTCAGCCAGGAGGCGGGAGCGACTGTCGGCGACAGAAGCAGGAAGGGACTCAGCAACATCAGCATGCAACAGAGGTAAAGAATGCCCGTGGCGGCAGGAATTGCAATGAATGTGGTAAGAAGGGAATAGCACGAGATGCGCCCGAAGTAATAAGTGATGAGCGGAAGAGTTCCAATCTGGGCAGCTGCCGATACGCAAAGCATACTCCATATCCATTGTGATAGGCGATGAGCAGGATGGTAAAGAGAACTGAGCAACGGCATAAACACGATGATGGAACCAACTGCCGCAAACGACATCTGGAAACTGAGGTCGAAGAGATAAAGTGGATTCCACAATAGCATGAAGGTTAAAGCGGTGGAGAGCAAATGGAGCGATTCTCCTTTTCGCCGGGTCATCATTACAAATCCATAAACACTCAGCATGGTGGCAGAGCGGACGGCACTCGCAGGCACGCCAATGAACAGAACATACATCCAGATGGCTAGAAGGGCAGAAAAAATGACGAAGATATGGCGGCGATTGCCACCTAACAGCATGATGAGCAGCTGGAAGATGATGCTGATATGCAGTCCGCTTACGGCTAATACATGGTTTGCTCCAGCTACGGAATAAACCTCTTTCGTGTCCTTGTCCAGCGCCGTCTTGTCGCCCAGTGCCATTGCTGCAATGACCCCAAAGTCTTCATTCTCAATGCCCAATCCCTTCATCTTCTGTTCTGTTTCCGCTCTCCGTTCTTGCGCAGTTATCTGAAACCGGTCCAGTTCCGAAAGTTCATCTATCGTAAAATAGGTATCAGGCTTTCGCTCCCGATATTCCTGATAGGAAGTGAGAAGACCACCCAGAAGAAACATACAGATATATAAAAGGATGTGCTGGCTTAGTATCCATTTCCGCAGGATGATAGCCATGCCAGTCATGACCAGCAGGAGAATGAGCCAAAGGACCGGAGGCATCTGGTCATAGCCATATCTGGCTATGATAATACCCGCGCTCAGTATGATGTTCATTCTGATATTCATGTGCAAAGTCACCTTATGTTGAGCGCAAAGATACATTAAAATTCTGAAAATCGACTGTTTTTTCTTGCATAATTTACATCTTTTTATTACCTTTGCACCCAATATTACAAACAATAACATAGAATTATACTCTTATGGGAGGTATTTTCGGAACTATTTCCAAGAAAAGTTGTGTCGCAGACCTGTTCTACGGCACTGATTACAACTCACATCTCGGCACACGTCGAGGCGGTTTGGCAACCTACAGTAGTGAGAAAGGCTTCGTGCGCTCAATTCACAACCTTGAAAGTTCTTATTTCAGAACGAAGTTTGAGCCTACACTCAACAAGTTTGAGGGAGCAACATCTGGTATCGGCGTAATCAGCGATACGGATGCGCAGCCATTAATCATGAACTCACATCTTGGCCGTTTCGCCATTTGTACTGTAGCTAAGATTGTAAACAAGGATGAACTAACCCAGTACCTGCTAGACAAGAACATGCACTTTGCAGAGATGTCTTCAGGCAGCACCAACCCAACCGAGTTGGTTGCATTACTCATTATTCAGGGTAAGACATTCCGCGAAGGTATCGAGAATGTATTCCACCACATCAAGGGCTCCTGTACCATGATGATTCTAACCGAGGATGGTATTATCTGCGCTCGCGACAGTTGGGGACGTACACCTATAATTATAGGTAAGAAGGATAGTGCCTATGCTGCTTCCAGCGAAACCACCTCGTTCCCTAACCTCAATTATGAAACAGAATATGAGCTGGGGCCGGGAGAAATCGTCAAGATTACTGCCGACAAGATGGAGCAGCTTCGTCCTGCCAACAAGAAGATGCAGGTTTGTTCTTTCCTCTGGGTTTACTATGGTTTCCCTACATCTACCTATGAGGGCAAGAATGTAGAGGAGGCTCGTTTTACCAACGGTTTCAATCTCGCCAAGAGTGATGATGTTGAGGTAGACTGCTGCAGCGGTATTCCGGATTCTGGTACTGGTATGGCGATGGGATATGCTGCCGGCAAGGGTGTGCCTTATCAGCGTTGTATTGCCAAGTATACTCCTACATGGCCTCGTAGCTTTACTCCAAGCAACCAGAGCATGCGTTCATTGGTAGCCAAGATGAAGCTGATTCCTAACAAGGCGATGCTCAAGGGCAAGCGTGTGTTGTTCTGTGATGACAGTATCGTTCGTGGTACCCAGCTTCGCGATAACGTGAAGGTGCTTTTCGACCAGGCAGGCTTGAAGGAGTGCCATATGCGTATTGCATGTCCTCCATTGGTATATGGTTGTCCGTTTATCAACTTCACTTCTTCAAAGAGTGATATGGAGCTGATTACCCGTCGCATCATCGAGAAGTTTGAGGGTGATGCCAACAAGAATCTTGATAAATACGCTACCACTGGTTCTCCTGAGTATCAGAAGATGGTAGATGAGATTGCCAACCAGTTGGGCTTGACTACATTGAAGTTCAATACCATCGAGCAGCTGGTAGAGGCTATCGGTCTTCCAAAGTGCCAGGTATGTACCCATTGTTTCGATGGCAGCAGCGCATATACTCTTGATGAGTTTGCTGATGAAGACTAAAATAAGAATATAAGTTCTTGATAGATTAGAAGATAGGTCTAGCAACACCGCGCTTTGCGGGGGTCGCTAGACCTATTTTTATATTATTTCTCTGCAAAATCTTCTTTTGCATAAAATGTATTCTTTTGCATAGAACGTAAACTTGTTCTTGTAATCTCTGTTCACGCAGACGGTTGCCTTGCGCTTGGAGAGATTGTATACCACTGACCACTGGGTATGGCTCGTTGGATTGCCTGGAGTTTCTGCCTGACTCATACCATTGAGCAGATTCATGGCTCCTTCCTCTGACAACTGGTTGCTGTTCTGTTTCAGAACGAATTCCATAATATCGTAGCGGGTCTTGCCGTGGTTCGAGAGTTTCGGACCTTTATCTGAACATGCCATGGTTTCAGATACATAGAAGTTGCTGGCATAGCGCTTTTCTATCACCTCGCGGGTGTTTGGCAATACGTCAGGATGTTTGAAATGAGTCTTTCCGTCTTCACCCGTATATTCATCGACGATGTAAATCTTGCTTTGGTGGTCCTTGTCATATACGAATTCTACGATGGCATAACGGCCCGTGGCATCTGCCATAAAGAAATGATAGTTACCGTCATTATCCGGTATACAGAGGTCATATCCGTCCAGAATCTTGAGAGCTTCATCTACCGTCTTGGCATGATCCAGCATCATGCGTAAGTCCAGGGTTGTAGTCAGTTTCTTGCCCGTGCTTGCCTGCTGGGTTGGCTTGCCGTCGAGATGGAGTACGGATACGGTAAAGCCGGCCTCGTTCATGCCGTCCATCAGAAGATATGGAAATGCCTGCTTGGTATAACTCCATAAGTATGATACTTAGCTATCGTAACCATGATACTTAGCAATCGTAACCATGATACTTAGCAATCGTAACTATCTTGTTTACGCCTTACTTACCCTACCCACCCCTGGAAGGGCAGGTCGGGGCGGTATCCTGCAGGGAATAGTCGTTCTCTAAATAAGAGTGGGGGTGAACACTTGGCAATGAAGTCGGTGAAGGGTGAACCCCGAAGCCAACCTTTAGCGTTAATAATGTGTTAAAAACACTATATAACCCATTATAATATAGACTCTTATATTTCTAGCATGCGCTGTATATACAAAGTTCTTTTTACTAGGGTTCACCCCGGAGCCGAAAAGGTGAATGCTTGGGGCAAGTGTTCACCCCGCTGTTCACCATTCGGTAAATTAAGATTGATAGTACTTGTTTGCTCAATGTCTCATGAGACTGAACATCAGGCTGAATACTGAACTCTGAACACTGAAAATGGGGTAAAAACTGCGTTTAAGGGATGTTTAAATTCTATATAACCTATTGATACATATTTCTTTATATTCTTTAGTATGCGCTGCTTATAAAAAGAGTGAAACGCTAAAGTTCAGCTTCAGCCTTCGTTCTTGAAAGCTGCTGCGAAGTTATGAAAAAAGGTTGAGACCGCCTTGCTTATAAAGATGACTGTAATGAATCTAAAATGCTCCACTTGCGGGGAGCAAAGTGGAGCACATGAAACACATGAAATAAAGTCCTCTTCCATCTATGAAGAGGGTGAACCTATCTGATAGTTATCTATCGTTACTATGCGAACAGTCTGGAGAAAACTTCGGCGGTTCTACCGGTATAAACCTTCATCTCGGTAACAGGCTTGTAGCCGAAATCCTTGTAGGCGAGGAGTTGGAGGGCAGCAAACTGAGAATCGTCAGAAAGACATGCCT
Source organism: Prevotella sp. LCP21S3_D2 (assembly GCF_052118345.1). Lineage (NCBI taxonomy): Bacteria > Pseudomonadati > Bacteroidota > Bacteroidia > Bacteroidales > Prevotellaceae > Prevotella > Prevotella sp. LCP21S3_D2. Next base: position 110,303 of record NZ_JBQKHJ010000003.1, read on the forward strand.
GCAACTTGAAGTTTCCCATACTGATGGCTGAAACCGGGAACTTGCTGATGGCAGTTTCCACTTCTGCTGGAGCAGCAGTGAGGATGTTCTCAAGCTTCTTTCCGTCCTCAGCAGTATATTCCTTCTCCTTGATCTGGATCTTGCTCTGTGTTGGCTTGTAGGTGAGCTTGACGCTCCAACCCATGAAACCCTTCTTTACCTGTACGTCATTGAGTGCCATTACGTCTTCACCCATTTCTATATGATTGATCTTTGCCATAATCTTATTACTTGTTTTTATCTTAAATGAATATATATATTGTACTGTTTTTTTGTTATGCTAGGGGTGTGATAATCCTTATCGCATCTTGAAGAGATGATGCGACAAACGATATGATATATTATGTATATAAGAGAAAAACAAGTGCTAACAGAGGAGACGCCGCAGGCAAATGATATAATATTTGCTGGCGACATCAAAGTGGATAGGGGCGGTCTCCTGGCGGAAAGGCTCCATCGCACCATCTATAGCGGATAAAAGGGTGAATAATAAATGAATTCTATTTGAAAGCAATCTACTTGCTGATTGATTTCCGTGCATATTACCACTAGGCAATAAGCGCTGCGGACGACTGCTGCAAATGCGATAGGCGAGCTCGGAAGCATTCTCCAGCTGGGCATCACCCTGATGCTGGTCGTACTCTACCTTAGCCAGCTTATCCTTCTTTGGAAGAGCGTCGGAGGTATAAGAAACAGAGGCAGCAGATACCTCTCCATAGCCTGCGAAGACCATGGACATCAGAAAAAGGATGTAAAGTATCAACTGCCTCATGTTAAATATATTATGGTGTCAGGATGAACTCCCGACACCGGGGATGATTAATAGCTTTTTGCGATGATGACACGGGCTACGGCTGGCTTGCCGCTTACCATATCTACACCTGGAGTCTGCTCGTAAGCGAAAGGCACGCAGCGGATGGTAGCCTGAGTCTCCTCCTTGATCTTTGCCTCGGTCTCGGCTGTACCGTCCCAATGGCAGAGGAAGAAACCACCGTCCTTCACACGCTCCTTGAACTCCTCGTAGTTGTCGCACTCGTAAACGTGAGCATCACGGTAAGCACGAGCCTTCTCGAAGATATTCTTCTGGATGTCTTCCAACATATCCTTTACGCGCTCTACGATGCCGTCGAAGCTAACGTTCTCCTTCTCCAATGTATCACGACGCATGATTTCGATGGTGTTGTTCTCCAAGTCACGTCCACCCATAGCCAGACGAACAGGAACACCCTTCAACTCGTAGTCAGCAAACTTGAACCCAGGACGCTTAGCTGTATTGTCATCATATTTCACAGTGATGCCGAGCTCACGGAACTGGTCGATGACTGGCTGCAACTTGGCTGTAATCTGAGCCAACTGCTCGTCGCCCTTGTTGATAGGGATGATAACCACCTGGATAGGAGCCAGCTTTGGAGGCAATACGAGACCGTTGTCATCGCTGTGAACCATGATGAGGGCACCCATCAGTCGGGTAGAAACACCCCATGAAGTAGCCCATACATACTCAGGCTTGTTCTCCTTGTTCAAGTATGTTACGTCGAAACTCTTGGCGAAGTTCTGACCCAGGAAGTGAGAAGTACCGCTCTGGAGAGCCTTACCATCCTGCATCATTGCCTCGATGGTATAAGTGTTCAGGGCACCGGCGAAGCGCTCAGTCTCACTCTTCACACCCTGCAAAACAGGAACGCCCATGTAGTTCTCTGCAAAATCAGCGTAAACCTTCAGCATCTCCTGAGCCTTTGCCTCAGCCTCTTCCTTGGTAGCATGAGCGGTATGACCCTCCTGCCAGAGGAACTCAGAAGTACGGAGGAATGGGCGGGTACGCATCTCCCAACGCATTACGTTGCACCACTGGTTGCAGAGGATAGGGAGATCACGCCATGAATGGATCCAGTTCTTATATGTGTTCCAGATGATGGTCTCTGAAGTAGGGCGGATGATGAGCTCCTCATCGAGCTTTGCGTTAGGATCTACCTCAACTTCTGTGCCATCCTCTGTAGAACGGAGGCGATAGTGGGTAACTACTGCACACTCCTTGGCGAAACCTGCCACGTGCTCTGCCTCACGAGAGAAGAAACTCTTCGGGATGAGGAGAGGGAAGTATGCGTTCTGTACACCTGTCTGCTTAAACATCTTGTCGAGCTGCTGCTGCATCTTCTCCCAGATAGCGTAACCGTATGGTTTGATGATCATACAACCACGAACAGGAGACAACTCTGCGAGGTCAGCCTTCACTACCAAGTCGTTGTACCACTGACTGTAGTTGTCAGCGCGCTTGGTCAAATTCTTAAGTTCTTTAGCCATATTACTATTTTATATTTTATTTTTATTCTTCTATATTATATAATAAGGTATCATCTTTTTTTTGTCATATATAGGGATTTTCCACCCCAAAATAGGAGATTTCCTTACCCTGTTTGGACAAATACCTTTAATTTTGCATGCAAAAATACAAAAAAATATTAGAAATCTCTCCTTATTGGAGAAAAAATACGTATCTTTGCATTTAAATAACATAAAATATAGGAGAATAAGTAATGAAAAAGATGAATTTTACAGTAGTAGCACTTTCAGCGCTGCTCGTTTTGGGAAGTTGTGGAACAAGTCAGAAGACAGGTACAGCTGCTGGTGCAGGTGCAGGTGCTGCCTTGGGCGCAATCGTTGGTGGTTTGTTGAATAATAGCCATCGTGGAACTGGTGCTGCTGTAGGCGCTGCTATCGGTGCAGCTGTTGGTGGTACTGCAGGTAATCTGATTGGCAAGCATATGGATAAGGTAAAGGCCGAGGCTGAGGCTGTGAAGAATGCACAGGTTGAGACTGTGACTGATGCCAACGGTTTGGCTGCAGTAAAAGTTACTTTCGATTCTGGTATCCTCTTCCAGACCAACAAGTATGTTCTCAATGCCAATGCCAAGAACGATTTGGCTAGCTTTGCTACCGTATTGAAGAATAATACAGACTGCGAGGTTTCTATCCAGGGTTATACTGACAGCACCGGTAACGATGGTATCAACTTGCCTTTGAGCGAGAACCGTGCTAAGTCTGTATACAACTACCTGATGTCTTGTGGTGTGCAGAATTCACAGATCAAATCTGTTCAGGGCTTCGGTTCTTCTAATCCTGTTGCAGACAACTCAACAGCAGCTGGCCGTCAGGCTAACCGTCGTGTAGAGGTATACATGTATGCTTCTCAGGCAATGGTTAACGCTGCTAATAACGGTACATTGAAATAATGATACTCAAGAAGATTAGAAATATAGTAAGATGGGTGGTGGTGCTGTTTTTCAGTACCACCATTCTTGCTGTTGTAGCCTATCGTTTCATTCCGGTGTATTTCACTCCCTTGATGTTTATCCGCAGCTTTCAGCAAGTAGCTGATGGTGAGAGTATTACATTGCATCATCATTGGGTTTCGATGGACAAGATTTCTCCCCATATGCCTGTGGCTGTGATGGCGAGTGAGGATGCCCGGTTCCTGAAGCATCACGGTTTTGACTTCAATGCCATCGAGAGTGCAGCCAAGAATAATGCCCGTGGCGGAAAGGTGCATGGAGCCAGTACCATCAGTCAGCAGACAGCAAAGAATGTATTCCTCTGGCCGGGAAGATCATGGACCCGCAAGGGCTTCGAGGTGTATTTCACCTTTCTCATCGAAATGATGTGGAGCAAGCAGCGCATCATGGAGGTTTATCTCAACAGTATCGAGATGGGACCTGGAATCTATGGTGTGGATGCTGTGGCTGAGTATCATTTCGACAAGAAAGCGCAGGATCTTTTCCGTGACCAGTGCGCCCTGATTGCTGCTACACTGCCTAATCCCCGCAAATTCAGTTCTCTTCATCCGAGTGCCTATATGAAGAAGCGTCAGCGCCAGATAGAGCATCAGATGAGATTCATCCCTTCCTTCCCGAGAGAAGGTGAGGATTATGACCCAAGTACAGCTGTGGGAGGATATAGGGGAAAGTAATGAGTGAAGAATGAAGAGTGAAAAATCTGGTAAATATTGATTAATGGATTTACTGAACGACTTGAATGAAGCGCAGCGAGCTGCGGTTGAATATATTGACGGACCGTCGCTGGTGATTGCCGGTGCCGGTTCGGGTAAGACGCGTGTGCTTACCTATAAGATTGCTTATCTCCTGAACCAGGGGATGAAGCCTTGGAGCATCATGGCTCTTACCTTTACCAATAAGGCGGCAAGGGAGATGAAGGAACGTATCGGCAGACTGGTGGGCGACGACTTGGCCCAGCATCTCTATATGGGTACCTTCCACAGCATCTTCTCACGCATTCTCCGTGCTGAAGCTGAGCATATCGGATTCAACAACAACTTTACCATATATGATGAAGCCGACTCACGCTCGCTGATTAAGGCAATCGTGAAGGAGATGGGACTGGATGATAAATCATACAAGCCTGCTGCTGTTCATGCCAAGATATCGATGGCTAAGAACAATCTGGTGAGTGCCGAATCCTATGCCAGTGATGCTGCCATCTATGAGCAGAACAAGCGTGCACAGATGCCGGAAGTGGGAAAGATATTCTTGGCTTACGTGCAGCGTTGCAAACAAGCCAACGCCATGGATTTTGATGATTTGCTGGTGTTGACCCATCAGTTGTTCAGAGAACATGAAGAAATCAGACAGAAATATGCAGCCCGCTTCGATTATATCCTGGTAGATGAGTATCAGGACACCAACCATGTGCAGATGTCTATCGTGATGCAGCTGTGCAAGGAGAAACTTCGGGTATGTGCCGTGGGTGATGATTCGCAGAGTATCTACAGCTTCCGTGGTGCCAATATTGACAATATCCTGAATTATCAGAAGCAGCTGAAGGGTACACGGCTCTTCAAACTGGAGCAGAACTACCGTTCTACCCAGACTATCGTGAAGGCAGCCAACAGTCTGATTAAGAATAATCGCAATCAGATCAAGAAGGATGTATATAGTGAGAATGCGGTAGGCGAGAAGTTGCAGTACAAACCGGCTTACAGCGACAAGGAAGAGGCGGTAATCGTGGCTAAGGACATCAAGCGCATCAAGCGTCAGGATAATTGCGAATATCATGATTTCGCCATTCTGTATCGTACCAACGCCCAGAGCCGCAGCTTCGAGGAGGAGTTCAGAAGGCAGGGCATTCCTTATCGCATCTATGGAGGATTGAGCTTCTATCAGCGCAAGGAAATCAAGGATATCATTGCCTATTTCCGACTGGTGGCTAATCCGGATGATGAGGAAGCCATCAAGCGTATCATCAACTATCCGGCTCGCGGTATCGGTGCAACAACGGTGATGAAGATTGCTGACTGTGCGCATCAGAATCAGGTGAGTTTCTGGGAAGTGATAGGCGAGCCTGCACATTATGGACTCAATGTAAACAAGGGTACATTGACGAAACTGGATAATTTCCGACTGCTCATTTCTTCGTTTATCGAGCGTTCTCATACTACGGATGTATATGAACTGGGTGATGCTATCATCAAGGAGAGTGGCATCAGTCAGGATATCATGAGTGGCAGAGATGCCGATGACCTGGCAAGACAGGAGAACCTGGAGGAATTCCTGAGCGGTATGTCTGCCTTCGTCGAGGAGCGCAGGGAAGAGGGTAGGATGAATGAAGCCTTTCTTACGGATTATCTTCAGGATGTGGCATTGCTTACAGATGCGGATAGTGAGGGAGCCAAGGATGAACCTCGTGTGTCCCTGATGACCGTTCATGCGGCTAAGGGTCTGGAATTTGCTACTGTCTTCATTGTAGGATTGGAGGAGAATATCTTCCCGAGTCCGCTGGCTGCCATGTCTGTCAGGGAACTGGAGGAAGAGCGCCGTCTGCTTTATGTGGCAATCACCCGTGCCGAGAAACATTGTATTCTGACAAATGCCAAGAACCGTTTCCGTTATGGCAAGATGGAGTTTGATAATCCTAGCCGGTTTATTGATGAGATTGATGACAGTCTGATAGAGGCACAGGATGAAATGGGTGGTTCTTACTTTGGTGGTGGCTCTTCTTATGATAGAAGTGCTTCTTATGGTGAACGTTCTTCTTATGGCGGTGGATATGGCAAACGGATGCCTTGGGACCAGAAGCGCAGAAGAAGCGATAGAGATGAGGATGTTCCGGAATGGAAGCGTGTGACATCGCAGTTCCGTCCGGATCCTAAACCGGCATCGGATACCTCATCGTCATTATCTTCTTCCCGTGAGTCATTATCTTCAGGTAATTTCAAGTCGGTAAGAGCTTTGGATGCTGCTCGTCGTATATTGGGGAATAACAGAAGTTCATCGGTATCTTCAACCTCTTCGGTGTCTTCTTCTGCCGGTTCTTCTTTCGGTGCTTTGAAGGAAGGTTGCAAGATAGAGCATCAGCGTTTCGGGGTAGGCATTGTCCGGAAGATTGAAGGTCAGGGCGAGAATGCGAAGGCTACTGTAGAATTTCAGAATTCCGGTGTCAAGCAGTTGCTCCTGAAATATGCGAAGTATACCATTCTTAATTAAACTTTTTTGTTTGCAATAGCAGATAGACAGAATTTTTCTATCTGCTATTGCATTTTTTATTTTCTGTTGCAGACGGAGATGCAGAGCGAGATGATAGCAAAGACCATTCCTACTGTACAGACTCCCAGCCATCCTATCTGGGTCCAGGCAATACCGGCACAGTAGGTTCCTAATGATCCACCAATGAAATAGGTGGTCATGAAGATGGTGTTGGCTCTGTTGGCTGCTTCGGGGATTTCCTGGATGCAGCCACTCTGATTGCTGAGTTGCTGACATTGCAGACCGATGTCTACCAGAATAATGGCGATGATGAGACCTGCGTATGTATCTCCGTAGAGATTGGCAATACTCCATGCGACAATCTGGAGTACTGCTCCGTAAAGACTCAGTTTTCTGATGCCGTATCGCGGAACCAGTTTGCCGATACCGCTGGCAGCAAGGGCTCCGGCGATACCGCAGGCACCTAAAGTTCCTACCATCTCACTACCTGAAAAGAAAGGTGCCTGAGCCAGATGGAAAGCCAGACAGGACCAGATAGCCATCATGCTGCCGAAACCAAAGGCGGCACGGATGGAGTAGAGACGGATGCGGGGATGATAGGCAAAGATTTCGAAGACGGTAACCATCAATCCCTTGTAACTTCCGATATAGTTGCGTTTCATCTCTGGAATAATCTTGAGGGTGAGTGCCATGCAGATCAGCATCACGACAGCTGCGATGAGAAACATTTCTCTCCAGCCTAGCCAGTCACCTACATATCCGCTGATGACTCGTGAAGCCAGGATGCCGGTGAGGAGTCCGGATAGTACGATTCCCATATTCCTGCTTTTGTTCTTGGGCGCAGAATACTGTCCGGCGATAGGGATGAAGAATTGCGGAATCACCGAACAGGCTCCCAGGAAGAGGGAAGCACCCCAGAGGAGCCATACGTTATGTGCCAAGGCTATGATGATGGCCATGATGGCTGCCACCGTCATGTTGGTAACGATGATGCGGCGACGCGAGTAGAGATCGCCCATGGGAATGAGGAAACATAGGCCCAGGGCGTAACCTATCTGTGTGGCTACGGTGATGAGGTTGGCACTATGCTGGCTGATGCCCAGGTCATGGCGTATCATTTCCAGTAGGGGCTGATTATAGTAGCAGTTGGCTACAGTTAGTCCTGCTATCACAGCCATCGTCAGTAAGAGACTGCGAGGTATTCCATTGTTTTCTTTCAGTTGTATCATTTTTCTTTCAGTTATTTCTTCTGTTCTGTTCCGCAATCTGTTTGTATTCAGGGAAAATTCCTCTGAAACATAGTGCAAAGTTACGAAAACTTTTTCTTTTCTCAAAAATCTGCTGACTGTTTATGCCATTTCCTTTGTATATTCTTCTATGCGTTCTTCCCGCTTTCCCTCGCGCGTACCTTATTATATATGTAGAATTTTTCGATAGTCAAGAGCCTGGACAGGAAAAAATCGATGTTCGGGCACACATTTTACGATTTTGGGGCTTCAGGAGGATGGGAGTATGGCATCTTGAAAATGCACTTAAAATGCATGAAAAGTGTTAAAATCTTGGTGTTTCCGAGCACACCAAAAACTTTAACCTTTGTTAGCACTTTGTAAGTTACTGATTATTAGGTTATTGTGATTTTGTTACAAAATACCCCTAAAAAAAGTCGCAAAAAAAAGAACAACATATCAAAAAAATGCTTACCTTTGCATCAGTTTTAATAAACGAATGATTGTTTTACAGATTTAAAAAGCAAAGAAAATGAAGAAATTAGTTTTTATGTTCGTAGCTATCGCAGCTATCTCTTTCGCATCATGTGGTAACAAAACAGCTCAGAACACAGCTTCTGCTGATTCTGACACAGCTCAGGTAGACACAACTGTTGCTGATACAACTGTTGCTGATACAGCTGCTGCTGATTCTGCTAAGTAATTTAGAATTACTGACGAACAGAAATGAGAGAAACAACCGCTGGACCTTGGTCTAGCGGCTTTTTTCGTTTTATAGACCTGGAGTCTTGGGGGAGGTGAACGCCTTTTCTGCTAGCTACACTCCCTAAACCAATGGTCGCTGCTCGAAGGGTAAGGTAAAGACCAGTAGCAACTGCACATCCCCTATACGCCCTGTAAGGGCAGAAACTTTAAAGAAACCAAAGAATAAGATAAATATATGATAGATTCAAGTGCCTTCCAAGGCAAAAAGGCAGCCTATTACACTTTAGGTTGCAAACTCAACTTCTCTGAAACTTCCACTTTTGGCAAGATGCTCGAAGATATGGGCGTGATTACTGCCAAAAAGGGGGAGAATGCTGACATTTGTCTCATCAATACTTGCTCCGTTACTGAGGTTGCCGATCATAAGTGCCGACAGGCCATTCATCGCATGGTGCGACAGAATCCTGGTGCCTTTGTCATCGTCACCGGTTGCTATGCACAGCTGGAGTCAGAAAACGTGAGTAAAATAGAGGGAGTAGACCTGGTGTTGGGTGCCAATGAGAAGGCGAACTTGATTCAATATCTCAGTGATGCCTGGGCGCAGAAGTTTGCTGCTGAGAATGGTTTGCCTACAAATGGCGAAGCTCAGGAGCTGTCGGATTCTGCCCTTCATCAGCATCATAGCGTGAAGACGAAGGAAATCAGAACCTTCCAGCCTTCATGTTCCCGCGGCAACCGTACCCGCTATTTCCTGAAGGTACAGGATGGCTGCAACTATTACTGCACCTATTGTACCATTCCTTTCGCCCGTGGAAATTCCCGTAATCCTAGCATCGAGTCTTTGGTGGCTCAGTGTGAGCAGGCTGCAGCTGAGGGAGGTAAGGAGATTGTCATCACCGGTGTGAACATCGGTGATTTCGGTCAGACTACCCATGAGCGATTCCTGGATCTTGTGAAGGCGATGGACAAGGTGGAGGGTATCAAGCGTTTTCGCATCTCCAGTCTGGAACCGGATCTTTGTGATGATGATCTCATTGCTTACTGTGCAGAGAGCCGTGCCTTCATGCCTCACTTCCATATTCCGTTGCAGAGCGGAAGCGATGAGGTGCTGAAGCTGATGCATCGCCGTTATGACAAGGCGCTCTTTGCCCATAAGGTGAATCTCATCAAGGAGAAGATGCCGGATGCCTTCATCGGTGTAGACGTAATGGTGGGCTGTCGCGGTGAAACTCCAGAGTGTTTTGAGGAATGTTATGAGTTCCTGAAGAGTCTGCCTGTTACCCAACTCCATGTCTTCCCATATTCAGAGCGTCCGGGAACAGCAGCATTGAAGATTCCATACGTAGTAGACGAGAAGGAGAAGAAGATGCGCTCTAAGCGTCTGCTGGAGTTGAGCGACCAGAAGACACAGGAATTCTATGCCCAGTATATCGGTACTGAGGCTGAGGTGCTTTTCGAAAAGGCGCCAAGAGGCAAGGCTATGCACGGCTTTACCAAGAACTATGTGCGCGTGGAGCTTTCGCCAGCTTTCGCCAAGGAAGAATATGACAATCAGCTCATCAAGGTTCGCCTGGGTGATTTCAATCACGACAAGACGGCATTGAAAGCAGAGCTTGTTGATAGTTTATAGTTAATAGGGCTAATCATAAAGTTCAAAGCTCAAACTTCAAAGTTCAATGTACTACAACGATTTTGGTTCCTGGATCCGGAAGCAGTTTCCTGACTTCCGGGTTCAGAAGATTTCGATAGATGCAGGATTCTCCTGTCCTAACAGGGATGGAAAAATCTCGAGCGGTGGATGTACGTATTGTGACAACCGTACGTTCAATCCCAGCTATTGCGACCGTAGAAAGTCGATAACGGAACAGTTGGAGGAGGGCAAGGCCTTCTTCAGTAGAAAATATCCTGATATGAAGTATCTGGCTTATTTTCAGGCTTATACCAATACCTATGCCAAGGTGGAACTTCTGCGGGAAATGTATGAGGAGGCGCTGCGGTTAAAGGATGTGGTAGGCATTGTGATTGGTACCCGTCCTGACTGTGTGAGCGATGAACTCCTGGATTATCTGGAGGAACTGAACAGGCATACCTTCGTACTTGTGGAATATGGCATCGAAAGTGCCAATGATGAGACCTTGAAGCGAATCAATCGCGGTCATGATTTCGCCTGCTGCCGTGATGCGGTAGAGCGGACTCATGCGAGAGGTATTCTGACGGGCGGGCATATCATCATCGGACTGCCCGGAGAGGATGCGGAGGAAAGTCTCAGACAGGCACCTGTCATTTCTTCTCTGCCTCTTGATATCCTGAAGATTCATCAGATGCAGATTATCAAGGGTACCCGATTGGCGCAAGAGTATGCCGAGCATCCTTTCCATGTATATACGGTGGAGGAGTACATTGATGTCATTGTCAGGTACATCCGACTCTTGAGGAAGGATCTGGTATTGGAACGCTTTGTCAGTCAATCGCCTAAAGACCTGCTTATCGCTCCCAAATGGGGACTCAAGAACTATGAGTTCACCAATCTCCTGAATAATAAGTTAAAGAGTTTACAATAAAATATGGCAAAGGTAGCAATCGTTATATTAAATTGGAATGGGCAGAAGATGCTGGCTAAGTATCTGCCTAATGTCGTGGAGTATTCGCGGCAGGATGCTGAGATATGGGTAGCCGACAACTGTTCTTCAGACCAATCCATGCATCTCCTGGAGACTCAGTTTCCTCATGTTAAGACCATCGTCCTGGAGCAGAACTTCGGCTTTGCCGAGGGATATAACCGTGCCTTGAAAGAGATAGAGGCTGATTATTATGTTCTCTTGAACAGTGATGTAGAGGTATCGCATCATTGGCTTACTCCGCTCATCGAGTTTATGGATGCCCATCCTCTGGTGGCTGCTTGCCAGCCTAAGTTGCTTGCTGAATATGATAAGGATATGTTTGAGTATGCCGGTGCATGTGGTGGCTATCTCGATAAGTTGGGTTATCCTTTCTGTAGGGGTAGAATCTTTGATACCGTAGAGCGTGATAACGGACAGTATGATTATCAGCAGGAGATACTCTGGGCTACGGGAGCCTGCATGATGATCCGTTCGGAAGATTACTGGAATGCAGGTGGACTGGATGGCAGATTCTTTGCTCATAACGAGGAGATTGATCTCTGCTGGAGATTGCGCCTGATGGGCCGAAAGATATACTGTATTCCTGAGAGCGAGGTGTATCATGTAGGTGGTGGAACCTTGCCGAAAAGCAATCCGATGAAGACCTATCTGAATTTCAGAAATAATTTAACGATGCTTTATAAGAACCTGAGTGATAGGGATTTGAAGACTGTAATGCGCAAGCGCTGGTTCCTGGATTATCTCGCTGCATTCCAGACGCTTATCCTGAATCGTAACCTGGGTGACTGCAAGGCAATCTTCAAGGCGCGAAAGGCTTTCCAGGCATGGAAGCACGACTTTGACCAGGACCGAAAGAAGATTCAGGAGAGCAGGGTGGAGGAGAATATTCCTCAGATTCTGGACTGTTCTATTCTGTGGCAATACTATGCAAGGGGTAAGAAGTTCTTCTCGCAGTTATAAACGGAATTATAAACAAACTTAAAATAAGAATCTATGATGAAGAAACAAACAATGAAGAAACAAATGATGCTGGCGCTGGTATCGCTCTTTGCCTTATCTGTCCAGGCGCAGGCAAACTTCAAAGTGTCGGTATCCAATCCTTCCAAGTCGGCTAAGACCGATGCTCCGGTGGTTATCGACCTCAGTAAGTTGGGAGCTATTGGTGATATTCAGCGCGCCGTGGTAACCGTTGACGGTAAGGAGATACCTTCTCAGCTCGATGACACCAACCGTGATTGTACCAACGATGAACTCTGTTTCCTGGTTGATCTCGGCAAGAAAGAGACTAAGACCTATCAGGTGCAGCTCTTCCAGGAGGGTGTGCAGGCGAAGTATCCAGCCCGTACCTTTGCAGAACTCTGCCTGCCTAGCAAGAACAAGAAGCTTGCCAAGAACAAGCAGGACATCTATCTGCGTAGTATCTCCTTCGACAAGAAAACCAAGGATTGCTATCACTATGTTCATTCTCATGGTGTCTGCTTTGAGAGCGATCTGGTGGCTATGCGCGTTTATTTCGATAACCGCCAGACTATCGACCTCTATGGAAAGATCAATAAGGGATTGGTAGTTTATGATACCCAGTTCTATCCAAGCGATGAACAGTTGGCTGCCGGTTCGGGTGATGACTGTCTCTGGGTTGGTAATACCTACGGACTCGGTGCCTTGCGTGGTTGGGATGGAACCAATCAGGTATTGCTGAACGATGTGAAATATCAGGAGCAGCGTGTCATCTCCGAGGGTCCGCTTCGTGCCATCGTAGAGGTGGTAGATAATGGATGGGTTCCGGCTCCGGGATTGAAGCCGGTGAATGCAATCATCCGATATACCATCTATGCGGGTCATCGCGATTTCGATGTGGATGTATTCTTCAATAAGGATGCCTCTGATTATCTCTTTGCTACGGGACTTATCAATGTGAAGGGTTCTAGCGAGTTTTCTGACAATAAGGGGTTGCGAGGATGCTATGGCAGCGACTGGCCAACAGGCAAGGACGATGGCAAGCATAAGTTGGAAACGGTAGGCTTGGGCATCTATGTTCCTCAGACATCTTTGGTCAGTCAGGAGCCTGCCAACAAGGATGTTTATACCCAGGTAGTAAAGCCAGCAGGCAACCGCCTGAGCTATAAGCTAGCCTATACCAGTGCCAATGAAACCTATGGTTTCAAGGGTGAAAAGGAATGGTATCAGTGGTTGAAAGACTGGAAGAAGCAGATAGAAGAACCTGTTAAGGTTTCTGTATCTTGCACTATCCGATAGCCGGAATGTTGCACAAATAGCCAATAATGGGTAAAAATGTAAGCGTTTTGCCCATTATTGGCTTTTCTTTTTATTTTTTTAGCTAAAACGCTTGGTTTTTATCATTTTTTTTAGTATTTTTGCAGACGTAATCAGAAGACAGTGAATTTAAGTGAAAAGATTTTTTTATTATATTGTCATATTAGCAATTTTGCTTCTGCATTCGGCTTGTGAATATAAGTTCAAGTCGAACGAGGGGGGTGACGCTGCACCGCTCACGGTGCACCGCTATGACCGTTTGCAAAGCCGATATCTGACTACTGGTGATTTCTCTGCACTCCAGCAGATGAATACCGACTATCCGATAGAAACCCGTACCCTTATAGAGAAGATGTTGCAGCTAGGTACCATTACCGAAGCCAATATCAGCAACCGTTTCCTGATGTTTTATCAGGATTCCACCCTTCAGTCGCTGATAGCTGATGCCGAGGCAGCCTATGCCAATATGGATGATATCAACAAGCAGCTGGTTTCCTCTTTCGAGCGTCTGCGACATTGGATTCCCGAATTACATCCGCCTATCTTCTATTCACAGATAGGTGCGTTGGACCAGAGCATCGTCGTGGGTGAGCATTCGGTTGGAATCTCGCTCGATAAGTATATGGGAAGTGACTATCCGCTTTATAAGAAATACTATACTGTGCAGCAGCGCAGTACGATGACAAGAGAATATATCGTGCCCGACTGTCTGACGTTCTATCTGCTCAGTCTGTATCCGATGGCAAACTTTGATAACCGTCCGCAGCTAGACCGTGACTTGCATATGGGCAAGATCATGTGGGTAGTGAATAAGGCAATGGGTAAGACGGTATTTCAGTCAAAATACGTAAGAACGATCAATTCATTTACAAAACGTTATCCAAAGGTAACCGTGAAACAGTTGCTCGAAGACGAGGATTACTCGCCTATCGAGGCTTTACATAAAGATTAAAATGAAGAAAATAACAACATTTATCGCAACAATCATGATGGTATCTGCCCTGCAGGCAGCCGAGAAATTGGATTTGAAGTCAATTACTTCCGGCGCATTTAATCCTGCTTATGTATCAGGTATCAACCCTATTGAGGGCACCGACTTGTATGCTAATATCAGCAGTAATGGCAAGCAGGTGGTAAGTTATTCATTCAAGACTGGTAAGCAGGTAGCTGTATTGCTCGATCTGGATGCTTCCAATGCTCCTTTCAATTATATCGACGGCTACGTGATGAGCCCAGACAGCAAGAAAATCCTGGTGATGACAAACCGAAAGGCGGTATATCGCCGTTCTTTCAAGGCTGAATATTTCATTTATGACGTGGCTGCCAAGAGTTTTAAGAAACTCTCAGAAGGTGCTGAACAGCAGGTAGCTACATGGTCGCCTGATTCACGCCATATCGCTTTCGTCAAGGATAACAACATCTTTATCTCGGATGGAGAGAAGGAAGTTCAGGTTACCAAGGACGGTAAGTTTAACGAGGTAATCAATGGTATTCCTGATTGGGTTTACGAAGAGGAGTTTGCCTTCAACCGTGCTTTTGCATGGAATGCTGACGGTACTTCTATCGGATGGATCCGCTTTGATGAGAGCCATGTGAAGACTTATTCCCTGCAGCTCTTCGAGGGCAGTCATCCTACCAACAGTCAGTATCATGTCTATCCTGGTGAGTATTCCTACAAGTATCCTAAGGCTGGTCAGGACAATTCCAAGGTGAGTCTCTGGAGCTATAATCTGAAGAGCGGTAAGGTGATTTCGCTCGATGTTCCTGTTGATTCAGACGGCTATTATCCACGTATCAAGACATCTCCTGATGCCAACAGTCTGATTGTCTACACCATGAACCGTCATCAGGACGATATGCGTCTCTATTCCGTGAATCCTTTCACAGGCAAGAGTAAGCAGCTGATTAAGGAAAGCGTGCCTAAGTTTGTCAAGGAAGAAGTGGTAGAGAACAGTATTGTGGGCAAGAAGAATATTCTGCTTCCTAGCGACCGCGATGGATATATGCACCTCTATCTCTATGATATGAACGGTAAGCTGATTCGTCAGGTAGAGAAGGGTAACTACGATGTAACCAGTATCTATGGTATGAACGAGAAGACTGGCGATGTCTATTTCCAGGCAGCCAAGTTGAACGCTCACGACCGTCAGGTTTATGTGGCTCATAAGAATGGCAAGGTTGAGCGCCTCACTGATGCAGAGGGTTCCAATGCCGCTATCTTCTCTGGTGATTACCGTTACTTCGTGAACACATGGAGCTCTTATGCCCATCCTTATGTCTTCACGGTTCGCAGCAACAAGGGTAAGGTCATCAAGATGTTGGAAGATAACAAGAAACTCCTCGAAAAGACCAAGCAGTATAACTGGGGTAAGCGTGAGACTTTCTCTTTCACCACTTCCGAGGGCGTGAAGCTCGATGGATGGATGGTTAAGCCTGTAGATTTTGATGCCAGCAAGAAGTATCCTGTTATCCTCTTCCAGTATTCTGGTCCGGGCAGTCAGCAGGTTCTTGATGCTTGGAGCACCGGCAGCATGGGTAGCGGTGGCGCCTTCGATTATTACCTGGCTCAGGAGGGCTTCATCGTAGCATGTGTTGACGGTCGTGGTACCGGTGGCCGTGGTGCTGAATTTGAAAAGTGTACTTATCTCCGTTTGGGTGATCTGGAGTCAAAGGACCAGGTTGAGACAGCTCTCTATATGGGCAGTCTGCCATACGTAGACAAGGATAATATCGGTATCTGGGGTTGGAGTTATGGTGGTTTCAATACCTTGATGAGTATGAGTGAAGGTCGTCCTGTATTCAAGGCTGGTGTGGCTGTAGCGCCTCCTACCTGTTACCGTTACTATGACAGTGTTTATACCGAGCGTTATATGCGCACTCCTCAGGAGAATGAGGATGGCTATAAGGTGAATCCGATAGAGCGTGCTGCCCAGCAGCATGGAGCCTTGTTGATTTGTCATGGTCTGGCAGATGATAATGTTCATCCACAGAATACCTTCGAGTATGCCGAGTCATTGGTTCAGGCAGACAAGGACTTCAAGGAAATCTGGTATACCAACCGTAACCATGGTATCTCTGGTGGCAATACCCGCAATCATCTGTTGCGCCAGATTTGCAATTGGTTTAAGCAGCATATGCAGAAGTAAGCGCGCCTCGAATGGGGTAAAACAAAATAGCCCAGGGTAAAGAACCCTGGGCCTTTCATTTTCCTATATTGTTATTATTATTTCTTTTCTTTCTGCATTTTCTTCTGCATTTTCTTTTCCAGTTTTGCCTCAGCTTTGGCTTTCTTCAGTTCAGCATTAGCCTGTTTGATTTTCTGCTTCTGCTTCTTCATGTCAGCCTTGTGCTTCTTAGCTTCAGCCTTTGCCTGCAGCTTTTCTGCCTTGATTTCAGCCTTGGTCTTAGGCTCTTCAAAGGAAGTAGGGGCAATACCTACGAAATGGAAATTCTCCTTTTCGATGGTCTTAACCAACCATGGAGTAGGTAGATCCTTTGGCTTCTCACCGCTCTTCAGGCGCTGAGCCTTTGGCTTGCGAGTATATTTACTGTAAAGTTTCAGCCATTTCTTCTCCGCTTTCTTCTTGTTGATGTCATAGATGACAGCGCAGGTTCTGTATCCAGCACCCTGCTGCTCCAGATAGTCTCTCAACTGGAAAGAATAGTTGTCTCTGCTTACCAGGAAATTTGCTCTTCCTACGAAGTAGGCTGAGTCTACTTGTTGAACTCCAGTAATGTATACTGTAGAATCATTGAATGATGATGCGAAACCGAAGATATATGCGGTTTTCGGATCATTTTTTGCAGCGTTGGCCATGGACGAAAACCCCACAGCCATTACCATTGCTGCTAAAGCTAATTTTCTAATATTCATTTTCATATTCCTATTTCAGATGCTGTCTTCTATAGGATTCAGCCTTTCTCATGCTTATCCCAAGTAAGATTTCAGCAGTTTATTTTTCGTATTATGACGTATTCGGCGAATGGCCTTCTCCTTGATTTGGCGCACGCGCTCTCGGGTCAGGTTATATTTTACGCCTATTTCTTCCAGTGTCAGTTCGGGTTCACCGATACCAAAGAAGGCCTTTATGACTTTCTGCTCCCTATCACCGAGAAGCTTGATCATTCGCTCCACTTCCGTTCTGAGTGATTCCTTGACCAGCTCATTGTCCGTTGTAGGATAGTCTGGGTTTGTCATGGAGTCAACAATACTGCCTTCTTCGCCATTGACGAAAGGAGCATCCACGCTGACTTCGTGGCTGTTGGCATTCATGGCATCCGCAATCTTATCTTCCGGCATGTCGATGCGTTCAGCCATCTCGTTGATGCTAGGTTTGCGTTCGTATTCCTGTTCAAATTTATATGCTTCTTTCATGATTCTGGTTACGCTTCCCACCTGATTGAGGGGCAGGCGCACCAATCTGCTCTGCTCGGCGATAGCCTGCAGAATACTCTGTCTGATCCACCATACAGCATAAGAAATGAACTTAAAGCCACGGGTGTCATCAAATTTTTCGGCAGCCTTAATGAGACCAAGGTTACCTTCGTTGATAAGGTCTGGCAAACTCAAGCCCTGGTTTTGATATTGCTTAGCTACGGAAACCACGAATCTCAGATTAGCTTTGCATAGTCTTTCCAACGCTTTTTTATCACCTTTCCTTATTTTTTGAGCCAATTCTACTTCTTGTTCCGTAGTAAGAAGCTCTTCATGACCAATCTCTTGGAGATATTTTTCTAACGATGCGCTTTCACGATTCGTTATAGATTTTGTTATTTTAAGCTGTCTCATGGTAGAGTTTAATTTTATGTTATTGCAAAAGTACGCTTTTTGTTTGAAATAACAAAAAAAATAGCAGATATTTTTGAAAATACCTGCTATTTTGTCATTTTTTATCATTTCAGAAGAGGTAATTTCTTTTCTCTTCTCCTAAAAGCTGTTTGCAATATTTAGTCTTTCTGCAATGGAACTGCAAAGTATGCTTTCTTGCCTGTTGGCCAGATGCCCTGGATATAGAGCACAGGATCCTTGCTGGTTGAAGCACTCTTCACTGCCTTCTGCAGGTCGTCGAGTGAACTGATATTGCTGTCGTTGATGCGCTGGATGATGAATCCGCGTGAAATGCCGGCATCCTTCAGAGCACCGTTGCTCACCTTCATTATCTCTACGCCATACTTGATGTTGAGCTGATCCTTCATGCTCTGTGTGACAGGACGGAAGGTTCCACCGAGAACATCGAGGTCTGCGCTCTTGATGACTGAAGTATTGCCCTGGGCATTCTTCAAGGTAATGGTCTTGGTGATGGTCTTCTTGTTGCGCAGGTAGGTGATGCTCATCTTGTCGCCAGGACGCTTGCCGTTGAGAGCCTCCTGCAGCTCTGCCATCTTGGTTACCTTCTTGCCGTCTACCTTGGTGATGACATCGCCTTCCTTCAAGTCGGCAGCTGCACCGTTGCCGTCCTCGTCTACCTTGGCAATATATACACCCTCGTTGGTTCCGAGATCCACTTCCTTGCCATTCTCCTTCTGTGCATTGATGTAATTGAGGACATCGCTGCCCTGGATGCTCAGCATGACGCGCTGTACGCTGCCATACTTCTTGATATCATCAACCACCTTGTTCATGATAGAGGTTGGGATGGCAAAACCGTAACCTGCGTATGAACCGGTCTGGGAATAGAGCATGGCATTGATACCTACCAGTTCGCCCTTAGTGTTAACCAAAGCACCACCTGAGTTACCTGCGTTGATGGCAGCATCGGTCTGGATGAAGCTCTCCACGCCGTTGGCACCGAGTGTACGTGCCTTGGCAGAGATGATACCTGCTGTTACAGTATTGTTGAGGCCGAATGGATTGCCCACTGCTATAACCCACTCACCAACCTTTACGTTATCGCTGTTGGCGATAGGAAGAGTAGGGAGGTTCTTTCCTTCAATCTTGATCAGGGCAAGGTCGGTAGTCTTGTCGGTTCCGATGATGCGGGCAGAGAACTCACGGTTGTCGTTCAATGTTACTGTCAATTCGTCAGCACCTTCTACAACGTGGTTGTTGGTCACGATATAGCCGTCAGTACTGATGATGACACCCGAACCGGTAGCTTCGCGCTTAGGGGTCTGAACCTGCTGCTTGCGTGTGCCTCCCTGACCTGGATTTCCGAAGAAGCCGAATGGGTCGAAGAATCCTCCGAACGGATCGCTTTCAACTTCTACGGTCTTTACCTTAGAGTTCTGTACGTATTTGATATGTACCACGGCAGGCAGAGCCTTTTCTGCTGCGAATGTCAAGTCAACTGGCTGACCAGGAGTTGTTGCTGTAGCTGATGTTGCTGCGTTAACCTTCATGAATGAACCTGCAGAGAATGCGAGTGAACCTACGCACAATGCAGCGATTACGTAATTTGTTACTTTTTTCATATCTCTTATTTTTTTTTATTTTCTATTCTTTGTTTTAAGCAGTAGCTAAAAGTGTGCCAATCTGTTTCTGTGGCAATAGCTGTTGCTTTTCGGTTGCAAATATAGAGTCATTTTCTGATATACGTTCATTTCTGCTTCGTTTTTTATTCGGTTTTAACATTTAAAATTAACACTTTAACGGCTGTTAAACAAGGAATGCCCTATTTTTACAAATATTCAGTACTTCTGTAGTTTTTCTTACTTCTGCATACGAAATTAAAAAATAGAAATACCTTAATATTTGCAAATTAAAACCCGCAGAAATCTCTGTTTATTTGAGCTTCTTTCCCCTTCCTTCCGTTCTCTTTGTTCGAAAAGAGAGGCAAAAAAGGCAAAAGAGATATAAAAAATGGAGATAAATTTTCCTTTCTTCTTTTTTTTTCTTACCTTTGCATATCGAAAGCAGTGCTCCGGCTTGTCGCTGGCATTCCGTTATTGGCGTGCGAGAGGAAAGTCCGGGCAGCATAGGGCATCCCACTTCCGAAACTAGAAGCTATTGGTGACAGTAGGTGTCGGTAGAAGAAAATAACCGCCCGAAACTTATTCCGTAGCGGTGAAGCTTGCTTCATCGTGGTTTAGTGTCGGGTAAGGGTGAGAAGGTGGTGTAAGAGACCACCAGCTGGCGGGTAATCGTCAGGCTGTACCATCTGGGAGCTGTAAGCTCATGTATACCGCAGATTGAGGGCGGCTCGTCCGATTGTTCCTTCGGGAACTGCTGTGGAGGGTAGAGTGCTTGAGCCCAGGGGTGACTCTGGGACTAGATAAATGACAAGCGCCTGCATTTCTTTGTTCTCTTACCATTTATTGCAGGTACAGAACTCGGCTTATAGGGGCACTGCTTTCTTTATTTTAGTTCTTTTGCATCATTACCTGTTTATATCTGAAGGTGTAATACCTTATTATATAATAACAAGCATGATGTTGTATTTCAAACAATTTAAAACACAAACAAGATTATGGAACTCAAAGAACCGGAGAAGCAGATATTAGATGATTTTGAACACAAGGTGACTGGAAAGATTGACAAGTATGGCGATGAGCCTGATTTCCCTAAGTTGGAGAATTACGGCATCACCCGCATGGATCTTGACGATTACCTTTTTGATAAGCAGGCGATATTGGATATGGGTGGCTCCAAGCGTACCCAGCTCACTGTGGGTGGTTTCATCACCGTGATTCCTGTATTGATATTGTCATGTTTCCCTGATAAGTCGCCTATCTATGAGAATGGCAAGGCGCTTACCACCGTCATTGCCATCATCATCGGCTTGCTGCTGGCTTGCTTTGCCAAGTCGCTTCTCCAGATGATCATCCTTTTCCGTGTCAACAAGCACAAGGATGCAAAGATGGAAACTTACATCAAGGCTGTACTCTTCTACGAGCCGAAAGCATAGCCTTGTAAAAACTATAAATTGTTAATTAATAATTATAAATTAATATGACATTACCAGATTTTATGGATTACAAGGACAAGTTCACTCAGAGTGCATTTGTCGAGAAGATTTCGCATATCGCTAAGCGTGCGGGTGCCAAGATGGTATATGCCGCACTCATTCTGTATTATACATTGGAGAGCGATAAGGTGGCTTTTAAGGATAAGGCAATTATTATTGCAGCCTTGGGTTATCTGATTAGTCCGTTGGACGTGATTCCTGATGCCATTCCTATCGCTGGTTTGGGCGATGATCTGGCTGTATTGCTCTATGTGCTCCATAAGGTTTGGGGCGATGTTTCAGAGGATGCCAAGAAGAAAGCACAGGAAAAGCTTTCCAGATGGTTTGATGAGGATGAAATCCCTGCCATCGATGAGCTCTTCAAGGATAATCCAGAGGATACTCCGGTATAATAGGAAACTTCTCTTGCTAAATAATAAAAGCTCCATCTGCACATTGCAGATGGAGCTTTTATCGTAAGATAGTAAGTCTTGCGACTTACTATCCTTTTTTTCTATCTAGTTATTTATTGACCAACTGTTTTATGTTGATGATTTGACCTTAATCTCTCTTATGTATTCTATTTTATACGATACCCTGAGCCATCATAGCCTTAGCCACCTTCAGGAAGCCTGCTACGTTAGCACCCTTTACATAGTTGATGTAACCATCAGGCTCTGTACCATACTTCACGCAGTTAGCGTGGATATCGTTCATGATATCGTGGAGCTTGGCATCAACCTCCTCACGAGACCACTTCAAGCGCTCAGAGTTCTGGCTCATCTCAAGACCTGATACTGCAACACCACCAGCGTTGGCAGCCTTACCTGGAGAGTAGAGAATCTTAGCATCCTGGAATACCTTGATAGCCTCTGGAGTAGTTGGCATGTTAGCACCCTCGCTTACAGCGATAACGCCGTTGGCAACCAATGCCTTAGCAGCCTCCTCGTTGATTTCGTTCTGAGTAGCTGATGGGAGAGCGATGTCTGCCTTCTCAAACCAAGGTTTAGCACCCTCTACATACTTAACGCCGTATTTCTCAGCATATTCCTTGATACGTCCACGCTCTACGTTCTTGAGCTCCATGATGTAGTCGAGCTTCTCGCGGTCGATACCGTCTGGATCGTAGATGTAACCGTCAGAGTCAGAACATGTAACAGGCTTAGCACCCAACTGGAGCAACTTCTCCATGGTGTACTGAGCTACGTTACCAGAACCTGAAACCAAGACTGTCTTGCCCTTGATGTCGATGTTCTTTGTAGCGAGCATGTTGCAGAGGAAGTAAACGTTACCGTAACCTGTAGCCTCAGGACGGATGAGAGAACCACCGAACTCCTGACCCTTACCGGTCAAGACACCCTGGAACTGGTGAGTCAACTTCTTGTACATACCGAAGAGATAACCAACCTCACGGCCACCAACACCGATGTCTCCAGCAGGAACGTCCTCGTCTGGACCCATGTGACGGTAAAGCTCAGTCATGAAAGCCTGGCAGAAACGCATCACTTCGTTGTTGCTCTTGCCACGTGGAGAGAAGTCAGAACCACCCTTTGCACCACCCATAGGGAGAGTAGTAAGAGAGTTCTTGAAAGTCTGCTCGAAAGCAAGGAACTTCAGGATACCCAAGTTTACAGACTTGTGGAAGCGAAGACCTCCCTTGTAAGGGCCGATCACGTTGTTGTGCTGTATGCGGTAACCCATGTTAGTCTGAACGTTGCCCTTGTCGTCTACCCATGATACGCGGAACTCAATCACGCGATCTGGAATGCAAAGGCGCTCGATGAGGTTTGCCTTCTCAAACTCAGGGTGCTTGTTGTATTCTTCCTCGATAGTACCGAGAACCTGACTAACTGCCTGAATATACTCAGGCTCATTTGGGAATCTTCTTTGGAGATTCGCGATTACTTCAGATGCTTTCATAATCTTTTTATCTTTTATTGTGTTTAAATCTATTTTTCCTATTTCTGTTTGCAAAGATATAGTTTTTTCTTGGAATAACCAACAAAAAGAAAGAAAAAATAAAGAAAAAGTAGAAAAAAGTCACTTTTTTAACTTTTCGTAAAGGTTAATGTCGTATAATTGTGTACGTACACCTTATTATATATAGAAAAAACTGATATCATGAATAGGGAAAGAATGATATCTGGGATGGAAGATAAGAACAACAAAAAATCCCAATAAGCAGTTGCGAGCCATAGTCGTAATCGCCTATCGGGATTTCATTTTATTGTTGAATGTGATTTTGTATTTTACAGTGCTTCATCGTCCGGTCGCTGAAGGGCTGGCTGCTTTATCTTGGGAAGGTGCTTCTTCCTTCTGAGCCATGCTGCCTTTCGCTTCTCGTAGTCCTCGCGATGTCGCTCAAGAAAATTGTCTGCCATGTCGTCTGATTATTCTTCCTTAAACTTACTATAGATTACCTTGATCTTGATAGGGCTGTTCTGCTTCGTACCCTTCTGGAGGCGGGTAGAAGTAAGTGCCATATCATGATTGATCTTGGTGATTACAGTAGCGTTGTTCAGTGTGCTGGTTGTTACCGTTACCGGTACCAGTACCACCTTGTTCCAGTTAGGATGCTCTTTCGCCCAGTTGGCATTCTTCTTTTCGCCCTCAGCCTTGTTCTTGTACATCACAGAGATGAGGTTACTGATGTTGTTGAATGTAAAGGCATTGTTCACGGTAGAACCGGTCTTGCTGTAGCTGGCTGTATACGAGGTACGGTTGTCTGTAATCTTGTTCTTCTCGAAGAAACTGTTCAGACTATCTTTCTGTACCATCAGGATGGTAGAAGGCACATCAAACTGATATTTGTTGTTGTTATCAGTATTGTTGAGTCGTGGGAACGAGATGGTAGCTGTGTTGAGCGTATCTTTTTCATGTCCCTTCATGATTTCCTCTACAGGCAGGGTGACTTCGGTGAAGATTCCTGCAGGTGATTTGATGTAAGTGCACGACTCCTCAGCAGCCAACTGAGCCAGCTTGCTGGCATCATTGGTAATCTTGTTCAGCTGCAATACCTCCTCGGTTCCATCGAAACGATGATAGCCATGACCTACGGCTGTACTGTCTGTAACGCCATCAGAAGCCTTGATCTGCTTACTGCGGGTCCAATAGAACTGAAGCTCGGTGTTCCAGATGTTAGCCACGTTGCCTACACCGCCCACGCTCTTGATGTAGAAGCCTGGGCATACGTTGTGAATGAAGCGGTAGCTGGTCTCGAAATACTCAGGATGCTCATAATAGGTCTGCATGATGTAAGAACCGTAGTTCTTGTAGGTCTTGCCGTCCTTGGTATATGGCTTATTGAGATAAATCTTGAAGTAAGTTACATAATCGCTGAGCCGATAGGTGGCACTAGCCTGGAAATTGTCTTTGTTTACATATCCATCGGCAAAGGCATCAAAGTCTGAGAGATAGTTGGAACTCTCCGGCATCGCCTTGGTCATCTCGTAAGCTGTCACCTTCATAGGGGCGAGGGTATCGCCGTATGTGCTCTTGTAAGAGACGAGCAGGTAGCAGGAGTCTGCTTCTATTCTGCCACCGTTGGCATTCTGGATATACTGCAGGGTGTCGATGTCGAAATTAGGAAGTACGCCAAACTGGCTCATGTAATCGCCCGAAACGTATGTACCCGTCTCCGGGTCCTTTACTTTTCCTATCAAGCCGGAGTTGCTTCTGTTGAGCACCGGACCTGCAACTAGAGAATTGGTAGCAACATCGAAAACAGCGTTAGAGATGTTGATGTTGTCTACATTGTTAGTGATGCTACCACCGATGTTCTCGGTGGTGTCATCACATGCAGCGAAAGTTATCGCTGCTATCATCATAACCGTAAATAATCTAAGAATTTTCATTATCCTTGATAAATTGTATACTAATACCTAAACTTTATTCCTCGTCTGGGCATACCTCGTTGATGAGCTTGGCATATGGTTCAGCAAAGTCATCGCCAGGAAAACGGAGTAAAGGCTTGTTCTTGTCTTCTGCATACTTGATGAGCTCTGCATTGACGCCTTCTGCTGCTTCTACCACGCCGTCGCTGTAGTCGATGGCCATTTTGGCGAGTTCAACGAAGTTGAAGTTGTCACCATATTCTGTGAGCTTGTCTGGTGTAGCTTCGCGGTACTCCACGCACTGCTTGAAGTTGTGACCTAATGAGCCCTTCAGTTCGCTAGGGTAGATAGCACAAATCACCTTTGAATCAGCAAATGAAGGTTCTTCAGCATATGCAGTCTTGATATAGAAAGGAACCACTGCGCTTACCCATCCTTGGCAAACGATGACATCTGGCTGCCAGCGCAGCTTCTTGACTGTTTCCAGTACGCCACGTGCGAAGAAGATGGCACGCTCACCATTGTCTGTGTATTCCACGCCCTTCTCGTCGGTACTCATTTGTCGACGGTTGAAGTAGTCATCGTTATCTATGAAATAGATTTGCTGACGTGTTGTTGGTATAGATGCTACCTTGATGATCAGAGGGTGATCAGAATCATCAATGATAAGGTTCATACCAGACAGGCGGATCACCTCATGCAATTGTCCGCGACGCTCGTTGATTGTGCCCCATTTAGGCATAAATGTGCGAATCTCAAAACCTGCTTCCTGCATCTTCTGAGGTAGTTCGCGTCCCATGATAGACATGTGAGTCTCGGCTACGTATGGGTCGACCTCCTGATTGATAAATAGTACTTTCTTTGCCATAAAACTTAAATTTTATTCTTACGAATTACGTGCAAAGGTACAAAAAAAAATCCAAATATTGGCATTTTTTCTTTTAAAAAGGGGTTTTTCGACGATTATTCGCTTTTTTTTAGGTTTTTTCTTTCTTATTTCAGAAAAAAGTTGTTATTTTGCACCCCGAAACAGAATTAAGAAGATGAAAGTATTCAATAAGATTGTTGACCTCCAGAACGAACTCTTCGATCGTCGCAAGGAGGGAAAGGAAATCGGCCTCGTGCCAACTATGGGCGCTCTTCATGAGGGTCATGCCTCTTTGGTGAAGCGCAGTGTAAAGGAAAACGGTGTTACTGTGGTGTCTGTTTTCCTGAATCCTACTCAGTTTAATGACAAGGGTGATCTGGAACGTTATCCTCGCACTCTTGATGCCGACTGCAAGCTCATCGAGGCTTGTGGTGCTGACTATGTTTTTGCTCCTTCTGTAGAGGAGATGTATCCCACACCTGATACCCGCCACTTCGAGTTTCCTCCGGTTTCTACCGTGATGGAGGGTGCCAAGCGTCCAGGCCATTTCAATGGTGTTTGCCAGGTGGTAAGCCGCCTGTTCTATATCGTTCGTCCGACCCGTGCTTATTTCGGTGAGAAGGATTGGCAGCAGATTGCTGTCATCAAGCAGCTCGTGAAGTATATCAACAGCGATGTGAAGATTGTGGAGTGTCCTATCATCCGTGATGAGGATGGTTTGGCTAAGAGCAGCCGCAATACTTTGCTGGCTCCTGATGAGCGTGCCATTGCGCCAAACATCTATAAGGCTCTGAAGGAGAGTGTGGAGTATGCCAAGTCTCATACCGTACAGGAAACTCACGATAAGGTGGTTGCCGACATCAATGCTGTAGAGGGTCTGGAGGTAGAGTATTTCCAGATTGTGGATGGCGACAGCCTGCAGGATGTCGCTTCATGGGAGGATAGCGCCTATGTGGTAGGTTGCATCACCGTTTATTGCGGTAAGACTCCTATCCGTCTCATCGACCATATCAAGTATAAGGGATAATTCCTCGATAGATTTCTTTATTAAGTTTAATCCGTAACAGATCAAGTAATAACAGAACAATGCAGATAGAAGTATTGAAGAGTAAGCTCCATTGTGTGACCGTAACTGAGGCTAACCTGAATTATATGGGCAGCATCACCATCGATGAGGACTTGATGGACGCTGCTAATCTGATAGCAGGCGAGAAGGTTCAGATTGTAGACAACAACAATGGTGAGCGCTTGGAGACCTATATTATCAAGGGTGAGCGTGGCAGCGGTTGTATCTGCCTGAACGGTGCTGCAGCCCGCAAGGTGCAGGTGGGTGATACCGTCATCATCATCGCTTATGCCCTGATGGACTTTGAGGAGGCTAAGACCTTCAAGCCTACCGTGGTTTTCCCAAAAGAGGGAAACAAGGTTTAAATATCGTATGGATGATATAGTATCGTATAATGATTGGTTATCTCCTATGATGAGAAATGAATATGCGTTCCTGTGGATAGATGAATCCGTAGGAACGCATATTTGCTTTAAGTCTCTTTTGGAGTTGGTTTAAGTCTCTTTTGGAGTTGGTTTAAGTCTTACGTAACGTTTATCTAAGCCTTAAACCAACTCCAGAAGAGCCTTGTTTAGATTTCTGTTTATACCTTGTTTTTAGAGAAATGAGCCATCATGTATCTGCCGCCGAAACTCAACACCAATACGATGATGGTGAGTACCACGGCTGCAGCGTAGGCTCTGTTCTGAACATCCTCCTGCGGGGCGCTCAACTGGAAGAACACGCTCAGGGGGAGGGTGGCTGCCTGCTGGTTCAGTCCATGAGGAATATGATCGGAGAATCCTGCCGTAAACATCACTCCGGCACAATCGCCGATGGTTTCTATCCTCGTGGCACCCAGACTGTAGGATGAATCGAGTATCTCCTGCGGAATCGTCTTTGCCACTTCGTCCATCGAACGGATGAGTATCTATTGGCTCAATATCGGTTCCGACTTGATAAACAGTCCCACCGCCATGATGATTACCAGGAATATGGAGGCGATGGTCAAGAGAAACATCACCTGTCCTGCTATCTTATCCTTTGCTATTCTATAATCCATACTCGTATTTTATAATGTGGGGGATTGCAAATCCCCCGGTAAATAGGTCGAACCTTTTTTGACGCCGGATTTCAAATCCGGCGGAACGCCTGATGGAAGCCAGAATTTGCAATCCGCTTTATCCGTCGGATTCTTTCGTTTACCCCGTTAGGCGTTCCGACGGATTTGCAAATCTCGTGCAAATGAGAGCAATTCAAGCTCGCTTGATAATTGCCGAATGCAGCCGAGATTCTCTAAGAGAAATCCGTCGTTAAAAAACGTCTTAACCTCTTTATTTTGCGGATTTGCAATCCGCCCTTATTCTTCACTTAATAAGTCCCGCTCCCACGGTCTCGTTTGTATCCGGGTCGATGAAGATGAGACTGCCTGTTACCTTATTCTCCGTCTATTTATCGAATACCAATGGGTTGGCGGTGTGGATGGTGATTTCGGCAATATCGTTCATCTTCAATTCCGATACACCCTCTTCCTTCTCCAAGGTGTTGATGTTGCGGCGATAGTTGATGCTGCGAATCAAGCCCTGAGTTTCGAAGGTTGCCTGACGGATTACGTATTTGTTTCTTACGGCAGCTGGGCGCTCATTGAACCTGCATACATCCAGCGTGATATCCTGTTCGATGCCAGGCTGCTTCTCATCTGCCTTCACGAGGGTGTCGCCACGCGAAATGTCGATATCATCGTTCAGCGTCAGGGTAACGCTCATTGGGGCATACGCCTCCGCCAGGTGTTCCTCTACGAAGTCGATGCTCTTCACGGTGCTCTCCGTGCCCGATGGCAATACTCTGATCTTATCGCCGGACGGATGATGCCGCCGCTCACTCTGCCCGCATAACCTCGGTAGTCAGGGAACTGGCTGCTGATAGGACGAATTACATCATACCAAGGAGTCTTATCGCTTTTGTTCACCACATTGTCGCCATCCTTGGCGCTGATAGGGATAAACACCACGTTCTTGATATCCAATGCCTCCTACATCTTCTTGTAGTCGGCAACAATCTTGTCGTATACATCTTTACTGAAATCAACCAGGTCCATCTTGTTGATAGCCACCAGGATATGTGGTATGCCGAGCAACGATAAACTTGCGTTTCGGTGTGGCGAAATAGCGGTAAGCCACATCGATTGTGATGCCCTGTTCGCTTTTCTGGGTGCAAAGGTACTGCGATTTCCCCACTTGGACAATACCACATGGGGTGTAAAAAGACTACCATACAGGAGTAAAGAACATACCATACATTTGGTATAAGGCTGCCAAACGTATGGTATGTATGATGGATAAGGATGTGTATCCTATATATAATAAGGTGTAATTACGGATAGATCTCGATATGGCTGCTGCCGGAGTTGCCATTCTTGATAATCCTTATCTGGGTGGTGATGCGCTCGCTCATCGTGTCGGTATGACTGATGACGCCCACCTTCTTGCCTTGCGAACTTTGCAGCATGGCGAGGGAGTCGATGACCGTGGCTAGGGTATCGGGGTCGAGGGTTCCGAAGCCTTCGTCGATGAACAGGTTCTCGAAGGAGATGTTGCGGGAAGACAACGCCGACAAGCCCAGGGCGAGACCCAGACTCACGATGAAGGTTTCGCCACCTGATAGGGAGGTGGTGTCTCGGATATCGTCGGCACGGTCGTGGTCGATGACTCTGATGCCCAGCGAATGCTTTACCTGCTGCAGTTCGTAACGGCTGTTGAACTTTCTGATTTCCTGGTTGGCGTGCGCTATCAGGAAACTGAGCGTATAGCATTGGGCTATCTTGCGCAGCGTCTTGCCGTCTGCTCCGATGGCATCCGCAATGGCTGTCCAGTCGTCCTTTTCCTGTGTTACGAGATTCAGAGCCTCAGCCTTGTCACCCAACCGCTTCACGGCTTCCTGATGGTTCTGCATCTTGGCGTTGGCAGCAATCAGTTCGTTGCGCTGGCTTCTCTCCAGATACTCCTGCTGAATGGCTAGGAGAGCATCACGGCTTTGGGCAGGCTGATGTTCCAAATGCTGCTGATGCGCCTTTTCTGCACTCTGGTAAAGAGCGGTAGTTGAAGCCACGGCTTTCTCCTTTTCGTCCTTTTCCCGACGGATAGCATTCCAATCTTCGGCAGAGTGAAGCATCTCTCCGATGGTATTTCTGTCGATGAAGCGTGGTCTGATGCCTCTTTCCTCGATGCCTTTTTCTTTAGAATCAGTCTCTTCGGAGTCTTTTCCTTCGATGCTCTTTTCTTCAAGCTGTTTGTTATATTCCTCAATCCAAAGGTCGAGTTTCTTTTCCTTCGCCAGCAGATTCTCTTTCATCGTCTTGTTCTGAGACAGCATGGTTTGATGCGAACCTTTACTGTTGGCGAGTTCCGCCTTCAGTTTGTTAATGTTCTCGTTCTGCTTATCTGCTGCTTTCGTAGCCTCATCCTTTGCTGCTGTCAGTCTTTGTTCTGCCGCATCAGGTTCTTCTCCATTCAGAATCTGCTTATATTTCTCCTGCCATTCCTCCATTTCCTTCTTGGCACTATTCCATGCCTGAAGGGCTTTCCCGTAAGCCTCCTCCTTGCTCTTCTGCTGTGAGATGAGGTTGGTGGTAAGTGCTTTTTGCTCAGCCAGTTTTGTTGCGCAGGTTGAAGTATTTTCCTGGACTTTGTTCTGTATAGTAGAAGCCTTGCTTTCATACGCAGCTTCATCCTTTACAGCCTTATCCTTGAGTTGGGTCAGCCGTTCTATCTCTTTCTGAATCTTGTTAAAGAGGCTCAGTTTGCTGCTCGCATCTTTCGCCTTGTTTTCAT
The DNA here is from genome assembly GCF_052118345.1 of Prevotella sp. LCP21S3_D2. Taxonomy (NCBI): domain Bacteria; kingdom Pseudomonadati; phylum Bacteroidota; class Bacteroidia; order Bacteroidales; family Prevotellaceae; genus Prevotella; species Prevotella sp. LCP21S3_D2. The sequence goes on from NZ_JBQKHJ010000003.1 coordinate 141,121, forward strand.
AGATAGGCAAGAGCGATTTCAGTTCTGTCTCTGCCTTTGGAATCTTTGGATACTGGGCGATGAGTGCCTTCCATTCCTCTTCGTAACTGGCGATTTCTCCCGACAGTTTTTCCTGTTGTTTCTGGAGCGTCTGTACTTCGCCGTCGTTCTGTTTTCTCTCGCCGGAAAGATCCTTCTCCTCTTTCTGCTGCAGTTTCAGCAGATTCTCCTTGATTTTCAGAAGTTGCGAGAGTTCCGTGGTGGCTTCCTCAAACTGTCTGTTGTCGGTATGATAAGGATGGGTCGTGCTGCCACAGAGCGGACAAGGTTTGCCTTCGGTCAGGTTGGCACGATGAATCTCCCATTTCTCGCTCACCATGAGGGTATAGGCATTTCTCAGCGTCAGGGTCTCTTGGGTCAGAGCCTCGATGGTCAACTTGCTCAGGGCTTCATCTATCTCCGCATTTCTCTTGCCCAAGAGCTGAATCCGCTCCTCATTCTTCTGCTTTTCTGTTGTGGCAGTATCGAGATGAGCCACAACCTTGATGGCTTGCTGGACATCCTGCAGTTTCCTGTCAGCTACAGTCTTGCTGTTCTGCAGTTCCTCTATGTTCTGTCCGGCAGTCTTATTTCTTTCCGTCTCCCAAGCCTGTTCTGCGGCTTGCGTCGCTTCGTGCAGAACCTGTTTCTGCTTGGCAATCTCTTCCTGTGTCGTTTTGAGAGCAAGGTTCGCTTTCTCCGTTTCTGCTTCCCATTTTTTGATGTTTCGGGCGTTTTCCTCCACGTCTTTCTGGGTAGATTGATTCTCTTTCTGAGTCAACTCCAATGCCTCTTTCTTTTCTTTCAGATTCGGCATAGCCGCTTCCATTTTGGTTTTCAGCGCCCTTGCTTCAGCGATGACCGGCAGGGTCATTTCCAGCTGTTCCTGTGCCTTGCCGACTGCTGCCTTCAGACTGGCGAGAGTTTTCTCGCTTTCGCTGATGGCAGACTCTTGGCTTTTGATGTTTCCTTCCGCTTTCAGGATGTTTTCTTCCTGTTCGTGGATGCTTTGCGTCTGTCGCTCTACTTCCTGCAGCTGGTTGACGGCAGGCTGTACTTCATCGTGCAACTGCAGACGGAGAATCTGGGCTTGCATCGCTTTAATGGCATCTGCTGCTTGCTCCATATCAGTCTGGCAGATAGCGATTTGTTTGGTTTGCTTATCGTTTTCCTCAAACCATTGCAGGTCTTTCGAGATGGCTTGCAACTGGCTGTCGAGTTCCTTCTCAGCCTTTTCCAGGTGGTCGATTTCCTCCTTCAGTTGGGCGAGTTCTTCATCGTTCAGCAGGTTCTGTTTTACGGCTTCCACCGATGCAGCCATCTTGTTGTAGGCATCCGTCGCCTGGTCTTTCGCCTTCTTGATTTCAGTAGCGATGTTCGTATAAGTTTCCTCGCATCCGATGAGTTTTTCCAGGAGTTCGTACCGCTCGTTTTCCTTCGCCGTCAGGAAGTTGGCAAACGAGCCTTGGGCGATGAGTACGGTACGGAGAAACTGGTCGTAGTCGAGTCCGATGATATTCGGCAGCTCGTTCCAGTCGGCAGCTTCCTCTGTTATCTCTTCGCCGTTTCTCGTGATTTTATAAAGCGCAGTCTTGGCGTTCTCGTAGCGCACTCTCTGGAATCTGACGTGCCATTCTGCGCGGTAGATGCTGCCGTTGTTGGCAAGGAAGGTGAGTTTGCTGTAGCCTTCCTTCTTGCCACGTGTCAGGATGTTTCTACTGTCGGTAGGAGCCAGACGGTTACTTTCGCTGGCATCGGCAGCTCCGAAAATCTCGATGTTCTGGTTCTTGTCGCCTTTCTTCCTGGGGTAGCGAGGGGCGCGGTTGTAGAGAGCCAGACAGATAGCGTCGAGTAGGGTAGACTTGCCACTTCCCGTCGGACCTACGATGCTGAAGATGGTACTTTCGCCTAAGGCACCTTCTTCAAAGTTGATGACCTCGCCTCCCTGTTTGTCAAGCGAAGCGAGGTTGAGTATTTCGAGTTGTAGGAATTTCATAATGATGATGTCGTTAATAAATCGGATAACATTTTCTCCTGTCTTTCGTTCATCGGAGCGTTGTGTCTGATGGTGAAGGCTTCCTTCAGCGTGTCGAGCGGAGGACGGTTGATAATGTCTTCTATGCTGGTGATGTGCTGGGAACCCTGGATGGTGGAGAGGTCCAGTTGCGGGATGATGCGCTGGATTTTGCAGAGCACGGCATCCTTTTCGTTGACGAGTTTCTCCAGTTCCTTGATGTCATCGCTGGTCAGTTTCTCCTGTTTCACCTTCAGCATCACGTAGTCGAAATGGTCGCTCAGTTCGCCGTCTCTTCTCTCCGAGAGTTCAAAATTGATGAGTTTCTGCCATTTCTTGAAGGTCAGCTCTTCCTCATCTTCGGGCAGGATGCGGAGGGAATGCTGAGGCTTGTATTCCAGAAAATCTACTTTCCATTCCTTGCTCTTGCCTTTGCAGTTTTCCTTTTCTTTCTCTACTTCTTCCTTCATTCCCTCTTCTTTCTTTTTCATTCCCTCTTCTTCTTCCTCCTTCGCTTCCATTTCCTCCTTTTCTCCCTTGTCACATCCGATGGTGATGAGGTCGATTCCGTGAGTGTAGTCTTTCTCGGCAAACGACATCGGGAGGATACTTCCCGTGTATCTTGCCCAGTCGGTGTTCCAGATATGTTGCCGTTTGTGGATGTGTCCGCAAGTCATATAGTCGGGATGGTCGTTCCATCCTTCCAGGTCCACTTCCTCCTGTCCGCCGATGATGATTTTCTCGCTCGCATCCTTCTTGGCGATATCCGAACCCTTGGCATACATGTGTGCCATCATGATGCACTTCCTGCCCGGATATTTCTTTCGAGCCTCAGCCGTCAGTTCTCTCAGAAAGTCGTTGACTCCCTGCGAGTAACTGGCATTCTGCACCACATCGCTTCTTAGGAAAGGTATGGCGAGGATGATGACTTCTTCTCCTTCCTCGTTGGTTACGGGGATGATGAGGTCATCGAAGGAATAGATCCAATGTCCGCCGGTTTTATCATCGTCCTCGCTTTCTCCCTGCTGCCAGATTTTCCTTACGTTTCCTCTTATTTCCACGTGGTATCGGGTGAGCAGCGGACGGGGAGCCTCCAGTCGGCTGGCTGAATCGTGGTTGCCGGCGGTAATGATGACCTGCATGTTAGGGCACAGTTGGGTCGCATCGGCAAGAAACTCGTAATAAACGGTCTGTGCCGCTGCCGATGGATTTCCGTTATCGAAGATGTCTCCTGCGATGAGGAGAGCATCGGGTTTTTGTCCAGCTATCTGCTCCAGGAGCCATTTCAGGAAATGCTTGTGTTCCGGCAGGCGGTCGTTGCCGTGAAACAGGTTGCCCAGGTGCCAGTCGCTGGTTGCTAATATCTTCATACTCATAAGAATGTCTAATCTTAATTCAAGTTTCGCAAGTGAGGGAATTAATTGAAGTTAAAGAAGTTATCACTCCCTACGGTCGTTCGGGAAGTTAAGAGACAATAGTCTTTTGGCGTAAAACGTAGGACATTTGTCCCTTAACTTCCCTCTAACTTCTCTAACTTCTCTAACTTCCCTTAACTTCCCCATATGTGAAAGTTCTGTCTTAGTCTTGCAATCCTTTAGCCTTTGGTTTGCAATCTGACTACAAAGTTAACACAATTATTTGGGATACGCAAAGAAATAAGCTCAAAAAACGAAGAATTATGGCCGGAAAAGTAAAGATATTCAGGAAAAGTCTTGTTTTATATCTGATAATGTTGTATCTTTGCAAGGTAGAAATCTTCGTTCATAAACATTGAATGTCCGTTCAGTGTCTTTGAACGGCGGTTCATAGACTTTGAATGTCGGTTCAATGTCTACGAACGGAGATTTCTCCTAGGATTAAATACTTTTCTTCCTAGGTTTGTGGTCTTTTCTTCTTAAGTATAACAATAAATACTATAGGGTGTAAAGGCTGTTGCAATAAGAAATACTAATAAACTAAAATAGGAAAGGAAACTGATATGGCTAAGTACAAATTGCAGGAAATGGGGGATATGCGCTATGATGGAAAGCGCAGAGTTTATCCCAAGATGGTGACCAACCGTACACTATCCCGAAAAGAGTTCGTCAAGATGATGCAGAACTACCATCGCGGTATTTCGGAAAGTACCACGGAGGCTGTATTGACCGATGTGGTTGATATGCTGACAGATATGCTCTCCATGGGTTACAATGTGAATCTGGAAGGTTTCGGCACCTTCTCCCTCTCCCTCGCTTTCGAGGATGAGAAGCCTAGGGAAATTCTGAATCCAGATGATAAGATGACGTACCGCAAGGTGGGAGTGAAAGACATCAACTTCAAGGCGTCTCCTGAGTTTATCAAGGATGTGAAGCGTGAAACCGACCGTGACCTGGAGCGTGATATGGGTGGTGTAAAGGTTATCCGTAAGCAGCTCTATTCCAGGGAAGAGCGCATCGCCCGAGCCCTGGAGATAATAGAGAAGAACGGAGTCCTCACCCTAGGCGATTATGCCTCCATCAACAACCTGAGCCGTACTGCTGCCTCTATGGAACTGAAGGAGCTGACAAATGACAAGACTTCGCCGATAGATTCACTAGGTCGTGGCAGCCATAAGGTTTGGGTAAAGAGGAAAGAATAAATGCAAATATCTCTCAGAATATTTGTTAGTTTCAATTCTTTTTCGTATTTTTGCGGTGTAATTTAAATGATAGTGTTATGACGACAATAACAAGGGAACATCTTGAAGATGAGGTACTCAAGTCGATTCAGAAGAAAGCGGAGTCGATTATGCCGAAAGATGCCAAGGTTATCCTTTTCGGGTCAAGGGCTAGAAGGGATGCTAAAGCAGATTCCGACTGGGACATCCTTGTGCTTCTGAACAAGGATAAGATAGATGAGCAGGATCATGATAATTACACCTATCCTCTTTGGGAATTGGGATGGCAAATCAATCAGATGATTCACCCGATAGTGTATTCGATGAAGGATTGGCAGAGCAAAAAGGGCAGTCCTTTTTATAATAATGTAGAAGAGGAAGGGGTGATGCTATGCTAGAGGGTCAACAACGTAGAGATCTTGTACACTACAGGATAGAAAAAGCTTATAAGAGTTTTGATGAGGCTAAGGGTGTGGCAAAATTGAAGTATTGGAATTTGACGGGAAATCGTTTGTATTATACTGTATTCCATATGGCTTCTGCTTTGTTACTTGACAAGGGCTTTACTGCAAAGACTCATGCCGGTGTAATACATTTAGTTGGAGAGAAATTTATTGCTACAGGTTTGTTGGATCGCACTTATGGAAAGTTGTTCTCTCGTCTATATGAACTTCGGCAGTCTGGTGATTATGATGATACCTTTGATGCTACAGAAGAAGAGGTCTTGCCGTATTTTGAGAAAGTAGAGAATTTTATCAAAGATATGGAAGCGTTGATTACTCATAAGTAAAACATGTGTAAATATTTAAAATGATAGTATTATGACGACAGATAGCCGTTATTTTGCGCAAAAAGCGATAAATGCCGCAAATGCATTGTGGGATGAGGGCTTGATAGATGAAAATACTATTGAGCAATGGAAGCATGAGCATATGAGAACGCCTTATTCTGAATAAATGTATCAAACTTAATAGTTTAATCGTATTATGAATGCAACATTACAAAAGAAAAAGTTACAATCAGAGTTAGATAAGGCTATTCTCAATGTAAAGGAGGGGAATGTCAAGAACTTCGATACATTGGAGGATATGATGAACTATCTGGAAGCTTAGATATGAGTATAAAATGCCTGGTTAAGAAGTAAATCATTGAACTTTTGCATGTGGTTCAAGCACGGGCTGAAGGCCCAAAAGCTCCTAGCCCAGGGCAACACCCTGGGTATTAAGACGTTGTCCCCCTGCGCCCTGTAAGGGCAAAAGCCTTGAATATATGCTACTTTATAACCAATTTTATTGGGATTTGCAAGAAACTTTCCGATTTTCTTGCAAATCCCAATTCTTTTTCGTACTTTTGCAGTTGTCTTGCCGTGGATGGCTGGCGATGAGTCGCTGGCTAAGTAAAAGTCCATGGCTTGGCCTATTTTAAATTGAAGACGTTTGCTTGACGTTTCTTCTGACCTGTAGAAACCTGGAAAATTTCAAATCATGTTCAGAATGAGACTGCGGTGGGCGTCTACCCACTGTGTATATACACATGGCATAGGTGTGCCCCTTCGACTGAGGGGGTACGCTCTGTGCTATCATATATATACCTGTTTGGCGTAGGCTTCTGTTGCTTCTTATCTTTGACATGAAAGGCTTTTCCAGGGCCGCTACAGGCAAGGATGGGGCTAAAGGTAATCAGATTCCTACGCCATCATTTTATAATAGCAATCCAGTTTCTAATAATCTTCTCTACTAAGGGAGTCGGTGGAGCACGGAAAAGGGGAGGAAGGTACACCGTTATGGCGAAGAAAATGGATTTGGGTGCTTTGCGCCAACAGATATTAGAACTTCAGATAGATAAGGAGTTAAAGCATGATTTGTTGGAGGTTATCAATGAGAAGAGGCATTATGGACTTGTATGGGAAGAAAGCTCAGAAGCGGCTTGGAACGACATGCAAGACCAACTTCCTGTTTTTGTTGAAGACGAAAGTAAACGTTTGGATTCTGCGCCAGAAGGTTCGCCTAATCATATATTGATAGAAGGTGATAACCTCAATGCTCTTGCTGCTCTTACTTATGCTTATGCAGGGAAGATTGATGTAATTTATATTGATCCTCCTTATAACACAGGTAATAAGGACTTTATCTACAATGACTCTTTTGTAGATAAAGATGATAGCTTTCGCCATTCCAAATGGTTGTCTTTTATGGATAGACGATTGAGAATCGCCAAGAAGTTGCTCTCGGAAAAGGGAGTAATGTTTATTTCAATTGATGAAAATGAAGAGGCGCAATTAAAAATGTTGTGTGATAAAATATATGGGGAAAATAATCATATAGCTACATTGCCAACAATTATGAACTTGAAAGGTAATCAAGACGAGTTTGGTTTTGCTGGTACTCATGAATATACACACGTTTATTGCTTGTCTCGTGAAAACTGCTCAATAGGTTATCTGCCTGTAGAAGATGAGGAACTTGATGATTGGTTAAGTGATGATAAAGGTTTTTATAAGAAAGGAGCAAATTTGAAAAGTACTGGAGTAAATGCACCGAAGGAAAAACGCCCTTATCTGTTTTATCCGATATTAGTAAATATTGAGACAAAAGTTGTTTCGACAATATCTAAAGATGAGTATGTGCGCATATATGACAAGGAATTAAAACTGCATGATGAAGTGTACTTGTCTCAACTTCAAGAAAAATATGAAAGTTTGGGATATACTTTTCTTTTGCCAATAACAGGTGGAAAAGGTATGTCTTGGCGTTGGGGATGGCAAAAAGTAAAAGAGGAAGCGGATGAGATAATTGTAAATATTAATGGCATTGATGTTAGTTTGTACAAAAAACAACGTCCGCAGTTGGGAGATTTGCCTTCAAAGAAACCAAAATCAGTATTTTATAGACCAGAGTATAGTAGTGGTAATGGAAAGGCTGAATTGGTTTCTGTATTAGGGGAGAATCTTTTTGGTTATCCTAAGCCGTTGAATTTGATAATCGATTTCTTAAGAATATCTGCTTTTAAAGACTCCACTATCCTCGACTTCTTCGCTGGCTCAGGCACCACTCTTCATGCAACGATGCAATTGAACTCAGAAGACGGAGGTCATCGCAAATGTATCTTAGTGACCAACAACGAGAATAACATCTGCGAAAAAGTAACCTACGAGCGAAACAAACGAGTCATTAATGGTTATACGAACCAGAAGGGTGAAGAAGTCCCTGGCTTGACTCGCAATAATCTTCGTTATTATAAGACGGAGTTTGTGCCTCGTGACCAAAGCAACTTCAAAAGTCGTCGAGCCTTGATGGCTTCTCTTGTTGACCTTCTCTGCATCAAGAACAATATCTATCAAGAGCAAGAAACATTTGGAGGCAAGAAATTTAAGAAGAACGTATTGCGCTATTTTAAGGATGAGGCTGGACAGATGCTTGTTGTCCTCGACGAGCGTGTAGTCAGTATTATCATTCCGATGATAGCTGAGGTTGCGACCAAGCAGAATCCTTTGAAGGTTTATGTTTATAGTGATGGCGCATACGCTTATGAGGACGAATTCCATAAAGTCATGCCTGTTATAGAACTGTGTGCCATGCCAGATGCTTTCTTGCAAGCTTTAGAAGGTGGAACGGATATTCTGCCAAAGCAAAAGTATAGTGAGGCTATGATGAAAGAGTTTCAGCAAAACGAGGCACTCGCCATGCAAAACGAGGAGGTTGTGAAAGAAGCTCTCAGCGATGACTATGATTATGTGCCAAAGGAGAAAGAAGATAATGTTACTAATGACATAATAGAATAAGGAGGTAACGAAAATGATAGAACTACGAGATTACCAGAAAAAGGCGGTGCGTGAACTGAAACAGAAGATGATTGACATGCTCAATGATTCTGAAGACCGCCAAAAGTTGATATTCAAGGCTCCTACAGGAGCAGGAAAAACGGTGATGGTGAGTACCTTGCTGGATGAGCTGACTCGTGACCTACCTATGAATGGGCAGTGCCGATATTCTCGTGTAGCATGGGTTTGGATTGCTCCTAACAAGTTGCATCAGCAGAGTTATCGATCCATGCGCAATTTCTTTAGTGAACGAAGGTCGTTGCGTCCTGTTATGTTTGATGAGTGTGATCATGTGGATGGTCTGCATCCTGGCGATGTGCTCTTTTTAAACTGGGAGAGTATCAATAAGGATAATGCCGTCATGATTCGTGACAATGAGCAGAACCGCACGCTCTATGAACTGATACGGAAGACCAAGATAGAGCAGCATCTGCCAGTGGTGGTTATCATAGACGAGGAACACATGTTTGCCGGACGTAATGCCAAGAAAAGCGAGATGGTATTGCAAGCTATCCAGCCACACATAGAACTTCGGGTATCAGCAACACCAGTCACCCAAAGCTATCATGCGGTTCTTGTGAAACGCCAAGATGTAATCAATGAAGAGATGATTAAGAAGGGCATTGAACTGAATCCGAATGTAAAGAGCAGTAAGGAACAGTCGGAGCTTACGGTGAACCAGCGTCTCTTGAAGAAGGCTCTCGAAAAGCGAAAGGAACTGGCTGAGGCTTACAAGGAATATGGCATCAATCCGTTATTGCTCATTCAGTTGCCTAATGATAGCAGCGAGTCTATGTCGTCGAAGGACAAGACTATCGCCGAGGAGATGCAAGCCTACTTAGAACAGGTTTGCGACATCAGCGTGGCAAATGGCAGGTTGGCTGTATGGCTATCAAAGGATAAATCGCCCAATCTTCAGAATATCACTCAGCCTGATGATATTATGGAGGTGTTGCTGTTCAAGCAAGCCATAGCCTTGGGCTGGGATTGTCCTCGTGCATCCGTTCTTCTGATATTCAGAGAATTGCAGAGTATGACTTTTACCACTCAGACCGTGGGACGAATACTCCGAATGCCAGAGCAGCATTTTTATAAGAACGACATTCTGAACTACGGTTATGTTTATACCGACCTTTCGGCTGACATGATTAGCATTGTGGGAGATGACATGAACTATATCAGCACCCTCTACGCCAATCGCAAGAAAGACTTGCCGAACATCACGCTCCGTTCCTATTATACGGATAAGCATGGGGCAACAAGAAACCGCTTGGGCTCCCAGTTCCGCAGCATCTTCTATAAGACCATGGAACGGGAATGGGAACAAAACCCGTTGTTGCTTTTCTCTGCAGAAGATTTCTTTGAGGATGATGGTGAGGCTGAGAATGCGGACGAGGCGAAAAAAAAGGAGGCAGACATGGATGCCAAAATCAAGTTGAATCGCTACAATGCCAAGCGACATGGTGTGCAGACCGATGTATCAAGAATCTTGGTGGCTATCCCGAAGGACACCCCATTGACGGGTGATTCGGGCATCGTGGAGATAACAGACAAGGCAAGGCTGGCTCTGAACGCTTCAGAATTGCAGAATCTCTTTACGCTCTTCTGCCGTAAGAATGTGGGTGGGTTCTCCAAATTTGACAGTACGCCAGTCTTGCAAGGAGCCATCGAGAGTGCCTTGGAGGAATACCTGCAAGTCTTTTCGATGGATGTGCCTAAGGTGGTGCTCTATCATCAGAACCGTCCGCGCTTCGAGGAATTGATACGCAAGGCGTTGGTTACCTACGAGGCTACGCTGAAGAGAAATGCCAAGGAGGTATCGATGGAATATCAGCAGTCTGTATGGCAAGTGCCGGAGACTCGTCTCTATAATGCGGCAATGGTGAGAACTACGGAAGGCGAAATCTTCAACCATGCCTTGTATCCTTATTTTGAGCAGATTACGGCATCGAGACCTGAGCAAGAGTTTGCACGTTGGTTGGATGACAAGATGGAATATGTGGAGTGGTGGTACAAGAATGGAGACGAGGGAAAGCAGCATTTCGCCGTGCCTTATACGGATTCGGGGAGTAGAAAACGTTGTTTCTATGTGGATTTCATCGTCAGATTGAAGTCGGGTACCATCTGCCTCTTCGACACCAAAACCAAGGGCAGCGATGCGGATGCGCCAGAAAAGAACAATGCCCTCTTGGATTACATCTCCAGTTATCAAGCTACAGGCAAGAAGATTGTGGGTGGCGTGCTCATCAAAGACGAGGGTACGAGCAACTGGTATTATCCTGGAGGCATTATCGAGAACACAGACAATATAGATGGGTGGTCGGCATTGCATCTTGAAACCCTATAATATAATAAGGTAATCATATATAATAAGGTATGAAGAAAAGCTTGGACAGAACATTCCTGAACTATGGAATCAGGCAGGAAGACATGCAACTCATAGAGAGTGCATGCCAATCGGAGGGTATAGATGCGGAATGGCTCAAGGATTATATCCTCAAGCCTTTCCATGAAGAGCGTAATAACCAAAATGAGTCAAGTCTTGAGGAAAAGAAGGTGACGAAAATACTCAAGAAGGCTCTCAAAGAAATTAAGAAGTAATGAAACTGAAGCGTATCTACATAGAGAATTATAAGACCTACAGAAAGTTGGACTTAAACTTAGAGGTAACGAGCGACCGTCCCATCATCTTGATAGGTGGTGCCAATGGTTGTGGAAAAACTACGCTCTTCGATGCCATCTATTCTGCACTCTATGGATTGAAGATATCCAACAAACGACAGTTTGAGGAAATCTTCAATTCGGGGGTAAAGAACGAGAGCGGTATAGAAGGCAAGACCATCATGCTGGAGATTACTTTCTCTGGGATGGTTTTGGGGCAAGAAACGCCTTATCGGTTGCGTCGTGCCTATCGGTTTGTGGATGGCAGGATACAGGAGAGCAACGTGCTCAATATGAATGGTAACAGTTATCCTTACGGTTCTGGTTCAACGGCTATCAAACGCAGCACCAATGAAGCGATAGTCAACAAGATTATCTCTGCCAATCTGCCTGCTGAATTGAGCAACTATTTCCTCTTTGATGCTATGAAGACTTCCGACCTCGTGAAGGAAGAACAAATCAACAAGCTCATCATGAAGAACATCAATTCGGTGATGGGTTTCAATAAATACACTCAGTTGCAAAATGCAGCCTCGGCTTATCTTGATGAGAAGAAGGCAGAACGCTTGGAGAACGAAAACCTGCGTGCCGAATACTTGAAACTGACCAAACAGAAGGTGGAGATGGAAAGGGATGTGGCAAGTCTGATCGATGCCTATAATCAGGCATTGAACTATGCCAATGAACATAAGCAGCAGTATGAGCAACTGAAGGAGGGACGGAACTCGGATGATGTGATTCGTGACAAAATGCATCAGATAGAGGAGAACATCAACAGCTTCTATCAGAAGGAAAAGGACTATAGACAGGATGCTGAGGCTATCTCCAAAGATTTAGAGTGGAAAGTAATCATGCCAAAGGTTGCCAATAGCATCAGTACAGAGGTGGAACTTATTCTGAACGAGAAGGAGGTGGTGGCTTCTGCAAGGGGTAATATCCTCAATGACCAACAGATAGAAAAGGTTACCCAGGATGTAATACGATTGCTTAAGGAGAAATATCCGCAGGTAGGCGAGGTTTCTATTGCCGAGATTATTAAAGAAATCAAATGTGAGCAAGACAACAGCGATGATTATAATGACAAATATGGTTTTCTGAGTGATGCTGATGTCAATGTGTTGAGAAACCTGGTTCAGCAATCATATTCCAATCCTTATCTTTCGCTGGATGAGAGACGTGAAAGCTTAAACTTAGAGTTGGCGGATATTCCAAAGAAACAGGAACAATTGGAAGAATATAAACGCGCCTTGACAGGTCACGATTACAGCATCATCGAACTCTATGAAAAAAATGACAGGAAGATAGAGGAATTGAAGGCAAAAATCGTGGAACAGAAGAATGCTATCAAGGAAATGGAGAGGAAGATTTCTACTTACGATTATGATATGCCACAAGTTCCAGATCCTCAGTATGATATGTTATGCAAACTGCCTGGCTTCTTCAAGTCGCTTTCCTGTAAGTTACTCAAGTCGAAGAAGGCAAGTATCGAGCGTATGATGAAGGAGCAGTTGAACATCAACTTGGTGATTTATGCTGGTTACATCGGTAGGGTAGAGCTTTCGGCAGATGATTCGGAGGAAATCTCGTTCAAGATATTCCACAAGAATGGTAATGAAATTTATCTGAGTCAGCTGAATGCTGGTGCCAAGCAAACTGTGATGCAGGTGTTACTGAAAGTCCTGTATGAACTGGGTGATTACGACCCTCCTGTAATGATAGATACTGTAATGGGTGTTCTTGACAAGGAGAGTCGTGAAGTTATCATCAATCGTTATTTCCCGGATTTGGCTCATCAAACCATCCTGTTAAGTACTGATACGGAAATAACGACAGAGACTGATTTCAAGAAGATAGTGGCTTATGTGGCAAGAACCTATACTTTGCATAGAGACCAGGAAAGGCAGTGTACTACTGTCAGCGATGATTACTTTGGATTACAAACTTACGAATTCTAGTAGAAATGAATGTACAAGATATAAAACTTGAGGGAATGAGAATTCTGGAAGAAACTCATGATTTGCTTGAAGAAGTGAAATATGCTATCGAGCAGAAACTGAACCTTTCGGATTACTCAGATATGGTTCGCCCTGTAGTATTGAACTTTACTACGGTTATGCGAATCTGTCTTCTTGTTGGATTGAGCGATAAGACACCAAGAAGTAAGTCAAAGGTAGAGAAATTGCAAACCTCTGCAGGTATGCAGCCATTGGGTGGTTCTTTCTTTACCAAGTCAAATATAAAGGAGGTCTTCGTGGCTCTTATCAAGATGCGTTATAGTGATATTGATGCCGACTGGCAGAATTCTACTTTTCTGAGCAAGGTGCTTTTTAGCGAAATGATGAGGGGTAAGAGTATCTTGATGGAAGAAGGTGGTATTGATGAATGGCTGCACTTCTCTCCGTTGAGAGGTGGAAAGTCGTTGATGGATATTCCTGAGTTGAATCTTTATATCGGTCAGTATGAGGATGGAATGGATGCGGCTTTAGACATCAACAGTACTGCTATTTCAAATACACAGATATTGATAGCAGGAACTACTGGTTCGGGTAAGTCAAACTTATTAGCTGTCCTCATCAATCAAATCAGAATGGCATCGGCTGATACCTACTATCCTGTCAACTTTCTCTTGTTCGATTACAAGGGGGAGTTCTCTGATCCTGCCCATGCCGATTGGCTGTCGAAGTTTGAGACCGATTCCTCTGCCATCTTGAATCCGATGGAGAAACCTTTGCCGTTTACTCCGTTCAAGGACTTTACTGGCAGACCTGTCAATGAAATCCACCTGTATTCCACGACCTTGGCAAATGCCATCTGTGCTATATCTTCCGCTAAGATTGGTGCTTTGATGGATAACAGACTGAGCGAAGCTATCATCAAAGCCTACAAGGCGAAGAACCAGAAACCAATCACCTTTCAGGAAGTTTTTGATCATTATACGATGTTGATGCCCGAGAAGAAACAGGGTGATATGGATAGTGTAAAATCAGTCTTAAACCAGTTGATTCTGAATAATATTTTTGCAGAGGAAGACAAGGTAGATTTGGTGAAAGGTTGTTATATTATCAACTTAGGAAAGTTTGACAAGGAAGGTATCATGGCAAAGGCTATCGTATATTTCGTGACATCGAAGTTGAACAATATCTATGAGCAATTGCCTCCACAGGCAAAGAATGAGGATAGGGTGGAGCTGCGCCATTTCACCATAATCGATGAGGCTCACTATATGCTTGGTTTCGAGAACAAGCCTTTGCAGAACTTGATAGCTGTGGGTAGAAACAAGGGCATGAGCATCATCCTTGCTACACAGAATATGGATTCGTTTAAGAAAGCCTCTTTTGATTTCTATGCCAATGCCCAATATCCTCTCATTATGAAGCAACAGCAACAGAATGATGGAGTGTTGAAGGATTTGTTTGGTGTGAGTGGCATGGCTCTCCAGGAGCTGAAGCAAACTATTGCTGGCTTGCAGAAGGGAGAACTGATAACCAAGGATACCCAGGCTATGACCCTTGGTATCGGCAAACATTGGAAGAAAATTAAGGTTACTCATCTTATTTGATAATGGATAAAGATATAGACTATTATCTGGGTGTTTTTGAAAAGATGAAAAGAGCGCTTATGCGGGGCGTAAAAGCTCCGCATAAGCCCCTTTTGCTCTTGGCTATTTTAAATCTTTGCCAGCGAGGTACCATAAAAGATAATCATATCGTTCTTTCAAGTGAGTTGGTTGGGGAGTTTAAAAGGTTATGGAGATTGTATATTGGTGAACAGAATACAGGTGGTAGTATTTTTGTTGCAGAGGGATTGGCTATGGATATTCCTCATAGTTATCCTTTTAAATGTAGCATAGAGAATCCCTATTATCATTTGCAGCATGAATCCTTTTGGCGATTGGTAAAAAATGAGAACGGCAAAGAAAGGAAGTTTTATTCTAGCTTAAAGTCTTTGCGCGATGGTTTTGCTTATGCAGAAATAGACCAGGAATTATATGATTTAATGGTTAATAGAGAGTCTGCTGTAATACTGGAGTGTAAGCTTCGGAAACTCGTATAAACTAATCCCGAAGTATTTATGAATGCTTGCTAGGAGTAAAAATATTATACGAAGCTTTTGCCCTTGCAGGGCACATGTCTTCTAGAACATAAGTTGATGCAATTCTTTTTTCAAAAAATAGAATTGCATCATTCTGTAAGAAATCATTTAAGTCAGAGTCCCCACAGTCGAATGTATTTACTTGGTGTTCCAAGGAAAGATGTTCTATTTTCATCCTCGAAGTGCATTATAGGTTAAATTCCATTCTTTGTCAAGAACAGCGATTTCAGCTTGTAGCTTTTCTCTATTAGCTTTGCGCTGTTCAGGAGTTAAACTCTCTACCCGCTTCATTTCTTCAACAAAGCGTTCTGCGTCTTTGCCATATAATATTGGCGTTTCTCTAATTGGTCTTGCCATAATTTTATCCTCCTATTAATTATATTGTTATTTATGTCGCTGCAAAAATAGTGCAAGGAATACGGGAGAAAAGTTACGGAAAAAGCTTATTCAGTTTATTCTTGCAGTTCTTTCTAAAATCTTCTATACTGATAGAACGCTTCCAATCTTCTAGCCACGGGTCTTGTGCCGTTAGTTCTTTTTCAAAGTCATCTGCATTTGACCATGTTCGTTCTTCATTTAGTTTATTGAAAAACTCTTCTTCATTATAGCTAACACCTGTCCTTTCATACTCCGCTTCAATGGCTTCAATCCTAGCCACGGCTTCTTCTTCATTAGCCGGATGCCAGCCAATAGGAGTCGGCTGCTCTTCTTGTAATGGATATCTTTTCTCCTTCATAAGCTCTTTCCTTTATAGTTTTTTTTTTGAATTGTCTGATCTGATATCTAGGGCTTCTTCTCATATCCCATAAGTCTACGAAAATGACGAGGTCGTTGGCTTCATCATCGCGATAGATAATTTATATGAGCCATAATCCTTCTGCCTTTAATTCTTCTATAAATTCTTCAAAATCTGTAGCCTCACCTGTCCTTTCATATTCCTCTTCAATAGCTTCAATCCTAGCCACGGCTTCTTCTTCATTGGCCGGATGCCAGCCAACTGGAATCGGGTGCTCTTCTGGCAATGTATATCTTTTCATCTTCATAAGCTTTTTCCTTTATAGTTTTCTTTTGAATTGTCTGATCAGATATCTGGGGCTTCTTCTCATATCCCATAAATCTACGAAAATGACGAGGTCGTTGGCTTCGTCGTAACGATAGATAATCTTCCAATTCTCCTTGATAATCGCACTATGATAAGGGCGGTGGAATCGCTTAAGCAATGGCTCTCTGGGTGAAGAAAGAGGATGAAGCATCAGGCGATGCTTGATGTCTTTATATTCTTTATGGAATCGCTTTACTGTGGTTTTGCCGAATTCAACTAATCCATAGTCGATAACAGTCTTTAATTCCTTTTTGAAATAAAGTGTTAATCTTATGCTAGCCATGGATATTGTGCAATTAGTTCTCTTTCAAAATCTTCAGCATCAATATATTGCCCATTCTCATACTCCGCCTCAATAGCTTCAATCCTAGCCACGGCTTCTTCTTCATTAGCCGGATGCCAGCCAACAGGAATCTTATTCCAGTCAATATCTTCTTCTGCACATTCATCCTCGGGAAGTGCTATGGCGGCATTTCCGTGATAGGCTGGTGCTGGCTCTGCTGCGAAAGCTGCATCTTTCTGTTCTTCTGGCAATTTATATCTTTTCTCTTTCATAAGCTTGCGTATTTTATCTGCTGCAAAAATACGATTATTATCTGAATCATGCAAGAAAAATGGGAGAAAAGTTTTTAAAGTATCTTATAATCATGGTTTTTGCTCTTTATTGGGCTTGGGGTGTTTCTAAAAAAAAGTCACAATATCCGGCAGATGGTGCTGAGTATTGTGACTTTACTTTTTTGTTATACAAATCTTTTCTATTCGATGTTTTCTTTTATCGACTTCAATACATAGTCGAGAATCTCATCGGTGTGGCAGAGGGAGATGAAATTGCCCTCAAACTGCGATGGACTTACGTAGATGCCCATAGGCACGCAGTTTGACTTCAACTGACCCGCCTGAATCTCGCCCGCCTTGAACTTTCAATACTTTGAAGGAATTGAGGTGAATCTTAGTGGTGCTTCAAATCGCAGGCTGCCTGCTCGTAATCGATGAGATGATCAATGGTAGGGTGGTCGCCGCAGATTTCGCAGGATGCACGCTTCTTTACCTTGATGGTGCGGAAGTTCATCGTCTTGGCATCGAAGGTGAGCAATCTGTCGGTGAGCAGTTCGCCTACACCGAGGAAGTACTTCAAAGCCTCGGCAGCCTGGATGGTTCCGAGCATACCGGCGATGGCACCAAGGACTCCTGCCTGGCTAGAGGTAGGAACAGTGCCTGCTGGAGGTGGTTCCTTGAAGAAGCAACGGTAACATGCCGTGCCTGGCAGGTGGGTAAAGGTCTGGCCCTGGAATCTCAGGATGCCGCCATGCGAGAATGCCTTGCCCAAGCGCACACAGGCATCATTGATGAGGAACTTCGCAGGGAAGTTGTCTGTGGCATCGATGATGAAATCCCATGGCTTGATGATTTCCTCGGCATTGTCTGAGGCGAGGAAAGTATGATATGTTGTTACCTCCACATCAGGATTGATGGCAATCATCTTCTCCTTGGCGCTTTTCACCTTAGGGGTGTTCAAGTCCTTGGTCTGGTGGATTACCTGGCGTTGCAGGTTGCTGAGGTCAACCACATCGGCATCCACGATACCGATATGTCCCACGCCTGCCGCAGCAAGGTAGAGGGCTACCGGAGAGCCCAAGCCACCGGCACCAATGATGAGTACCTTGGCGTTGAGGAGCTTTTCCTGTCCCTCGAGGCCTACATCCTGAAGGAGGATGTGGCGGCTGTATCTTTTTATCTGTTCTTCTGTTAAATCTATCATTTTATTGTACTTTATGTCTTTTTTCTTTAGTAAAAAAAATACTTTGTATAGCAGTTTATGCTCATACAGCAGTATAGAAAAAGGTCGCAAACAATTAACAGCTTGCGACCTTTGATATTCTTTATAAATTCCCGAATCATCAATTCCCGAATCAGGAAGTATAATTCTCGAATTCTTGATTTACTCGATAACCACGAGAGCATCCTCTTCGAGTACAGCCTGACCAGGCTTTACGCAGATAGCTGTAACCTTGCCATCCTTCTCAGCCTCGATGTTGTTCTGCATCTTCATAGCCTCGAGAACGACGACTGTATCGCCAGCCTTTACTTCCTGACCAACAGCCACCTCGATGCTGGTGATAGTACCAGGGAGAGGAGCCTTTACAGCGTTGGCTGTATTTACGTTGGCAGCTGGAGTAGCCTCAGCATCATCAGATGCAGCAGCAGGCTGACCGAGCACTACCTTCTTCTTCTCTGGTTCAGCTTCCTGTTCCATCTCAACCTTGTAAGCTTCGCCATTTACGTTCACGCTTGCGATGTTACCCTCAACAGCGTCAATCTGAACCTTGTATTCTTTTCCGTCAATTGTATATTTAAACTCTTTCATTTCTTTATCTTTATGGTTTGGCTGTTAAACTCAAGAACTTGGCGTTCCACATCGTCTGACGTGGCTTGATCGTAATGATGCCAGGCTCCTTGTCGTGTACGTTATTGCCCTGGTACTCATAGAGTGCCATGGCAATCGCAGCATAAATATTCTTATCCATTCGTTTTTACTTTAATTTTGAGTGTTGATTGTTGAGTGTTGAATTAGGCTTGCGCCCTTCTGTTATGTTGAGTCTGTATATAACTCAACATTCTACACTCAACATTCAACATTTCTATATTACATTGGCATGCAGCCATGCTTCTTAGCTGGCAAGCTCTGGCGCTTGGTTGCGAGCTGAGCCAAACCACGGCAGATGCGGAAACGGGTATTGCGTGGCTCGATGACATCATCGATGTAGCCATACTGAGCAGCCTGATATGGATTAGCGAACTTGTCGGTGTATTCCTGCTCCTTCTCAGCCAGGAATGCCTTTACATCCTCGCCAGCTTCCTTCTTTGCCTTGGCTTCCTTACCGCAGAGAACGGCAACGGCACCGCTGGCACCCATTACGGCAATCTCTGAAGATGGCCAAGCGAAGTTCAAGTCAGCACGCAACTGCTTGCAACCCATTACGATATGGCTACCACCATAGCTCTTACGCAATGTGATAGTGATCTTTGGCACGGTAGCCTCGCCGTAAGCGTAGAGCAACTGTGCACCGTGGAGGATGACAGCGTTGTACTCCTGACCTGTACCTGGCAAGAATCCTGGTACGTCAACGAGAGATACGATAGGAATGTTGAATGCATCGCAGAAACGAACGAAGCGGGCTGCCTTGCGGCTAGCGTTAACATCGAGTACACCAGCGTAAGCTGAAGGCTGGTTGGCTACGATACCCACGCTCTGACCATTGAAGCGGGCGAAACCAGTGATGATGTTCTTGGCGAACTTAGGCTGAATCTCGAAGAACTCTCCGTTATCAGTTACAGCGCCAATCACCTTATACATATCGTATGCCTGGTTTGGATCGTCTGGGATAATCTCGTTCAGAGTATCGTCCATACGGTCGATTGGGTCTGTGCACTCAACGCGTGGAGCCTCTTCTGTATTGTTGCTAGGGATGAAAGAGAGCAGGCTCTTGATCATCTCGATAGCCTCTTCCTCAGTCTTTGCAGCGAAGTGGGTTACACCACTCTTGGTTGCATGTACAGATGCACCACCGAGGTGCTCTGCATCGATGTCCTCACCAGTTACGGTCTTTACAACCTTAGGACCAGTCAGGAACATGTAAGAAGTCTGCTCCTTCATGATGATGAAGTCGGTCAAGGCTGGAGAGTAAACGGCACCACCGGCGCAAGGGCCCATGATGGCAGAAATCTGTGGGATGACACCAGAAGCGAGGATGTTGCGCTCGAAGATCTCACCGTAACCAGCGAGGGCGCAGATACCTTCCTGAATACGGGCACCACCTGAATCGTTCATGCAGATAACAGGTGCTCCCATAGTCATAGCCATATCCATTACCTTGCAGATCTTCTGTGCCATAGTCTCAGAGAGTGAACCACCATTTACGGTGAAGTCCTGAGCATATACGTAAACCAGACGGCCGGCTATAGTAGCGCTACCGGCTACCACACCATCACCGAGGTACTGCTTCTTCTCCATGCCGAAGTTAGTGCAACGATGCAACTTGAACATATCGTACTCCTCGAAACTGCCGGCATCTACCAACATTTCGATACGCTCGCGAGCGGTATATTTGCCACGTGCATGCTGCTTCTCGATGGCCTTCTCGCCACCGCCAAGACGAGCCTGTTCGCGCTTAGCGATCAGCTCCTTAATCTTTTCTACTTGTTTGCTCATAATTGATTATTATGTATTATTTCTTTATTCTTTATAGAATGTATTTCTGAATAGATGGGGTGGGGAACGGGCCGTCACCACATAATTCGGCCGCAAAGATACGAAAAAAACCGCAGATAGCGAACTATCTACGGTTAAATATTTAGAATATTGTGAAAAATCTCCACTTTTGGGTTCTAAAATTCCAAGAGAACACGGGCATTGAGCTGGCGGCCTGTCAGATAATTAGGCACAGCATACTGTTGGTTGGTTACATCCGTTACCCAGTAGTAGCTGTTCACGTTGTCGATGCCGAAGAGGTTGAGGCAGTCTACGCCCAGCGTTACGTTCTTCAGGAAGGTCTTCTTCTCGTGACGGCTGTTGTCGAGCAGCTGATAGCTCATGCCGATGTCGGCACGGCGATAGGCGGTGGCACGAAAACTGTTGGTCTCCAACTCCTTGTGAGGGGCTGCGAAAGGCAAACCGTCGGCAAAGGCAAGCTTCAGCGACATGCGCCATTTCCTGCTGCCAGGGAAGTAGTCGGTGAAGAAGAGGTTCACCGCATAGCGCTGGTCGGTAGGCAGAGGGATGCTCTTGCCGTTGAGCTTCATCTTCGTATCCATCAGCGAGAGGCTGAGCCAGGAATCCGTACCCGGTACAAACTCGCCATAGAGCTTGAAATCAAGTCCGGCTGCATGACCGCTGCACTCGTTCTGACCGTAATATACTACCTTCACGTTACTGACGGAATAAGGTACGATGTTGCTCAATGCCTTGTAGTAAGCCTCGGCTGAGAACTTGAACCGCTGGTCGTTCATGCGGAAACGGTAGTCGTAACCGGCGATGAAATGGATGCTTCGCTGGCTCTTGATCTTCTCGTTGAGCGATGCTACGGTCACTCCGTTGACGGTTGTCGTATCTCTCAGCTCCTTGAAGAAAGGTGCCTGATAGTATAGTCCGGCTGCCAGGCGGAGCGTGGTGTTCTCGTGGTTTGCCGGAATGATGGCGAGAGAGATACGTGGACTCAGGATCGTCTCGCGGTTAAAGTTCCAGTGACTCATGCGCACACCATAGTTCAGCGTGTAATGCGTCTGTCCGTTTCCGGTGCTGTCGGCAATACCGCTTGAGAATCGGTAGGTGTCTTGTATGTAGGTCTCCATACGGTTGGCATTCAGCTCGTTACGGGCTTTCATGGAATAAATCATATAGAGGTCCTTTCCGGTGTGGGGAACGCTGTATCCGGCAGAATCGCGCATCTCGTATTCGATGGAATTCTCTTCGATATGTTCCCTTTTCAGGGTAACAGCCGCCTCCACGTTGTGCTTCTGTACCTTGTGGCGCAGCATCAGCTTGGCACTCATCACGCGGGCAGAGAGGTAGTTGCGGGCATGCTCGAAATAGGTTCCCACGCCCAGGTTCTCTGATGTCTCTGTCTGGTCGAGCCAGTACTGTCCCTGAATGTCGTATTTCTCCTGTTCCTTGGTGTAGAAGGCACTTCCCAGGAGCGAGAGACTGGTGTTCCGGGTGATGTTCCGGGTGATGCCGAGGGTTCCGAAATAGGTGAGGAAGCGGTCTTTCTCATGTCCGTCGAAATATACTCTGAAACTCTTCACGTTCTCCATCGTTCCGAACGATGTCTCGCGGTCGGACGGTTCGAAGTTGTAATGATTGTCAGAGATATATCCTATGAAGTCTATCTTCCATCGCTTGTTGGGCTGATAGCTCAGATAGGTCTGATAGTCAAGATAATTCGGCTTGTATTCTCCCTTTGTCTCCAGCGAACCGAGGAGGTAGGAGGTGGTCTTGTATCTCACGCTGTTGAGCCATGACAGCTTCCGGGTTCCTATTCCGATATAGGCATCGGTACCCAGCAGGCTGGCTGCTAAGCTTCCTTCCACCACAGGCTTCTTGCCCTTGGCTTTCAGCGTCTTGTAGGTGATGTCGAGTGCAGAACTCATCTTGTCGCCGTATTTCGCTCCGTAGCCTCCGGTAGAGAAGCCAATCTGGTCTACCATGTAAGGATTGATGACGGAAAGGCCTTCCTGCTGACCGCTTCGGACGAGGAACGGACGGTATACTTCCACATTATTTATATATACGGAGTTCTCGTCGAAGGCACCGCCACGCACGTTGTACTGCGAGGAAAGTTCGCTGTGGGTGCTGACGCCAGCCTGCTGCTGGATGATGCCTTCCACGCCGTTGCCGTTGGCAGAAGGAGCCATCTTGATGTCCTTGATCTTGATTTCCTGCGTCTGGTCAGACTGTATCTTCTCGCCTGTCACGTTCACGTCGCCTAGCATCGTGGCATCGGTATGTAGCACCACCTGGAGGGTCTGCTTTCCTCTAGGCTTTCTCAGGACGCGCACCTTGGTCTTGTAGCCGATCATCGAGAATTTGACGGCTACGCTGTCGGCAGAATGCAGATTCATACTGAATTCACCCTTGAGCGAAGTGAAAGCCACCTTTCCCTGACTTACGACGGAAACCGTGGCAAGTTCTACGGGGTTGTTGTCATCATCGGTGACTCTACCCTGCAGCGTGAATTCCTGTGCCATCATCTTCAGGGTGGCAATCAGGCATATTATAATGATAAAAAATTTCTGTTTCATGTAGTATTTAACGAAGAAAGTTGATTTTTATTATAAAAGAGCTAATCTTTGGTATTTCTATATCGCATTTTTTTAGAACTTTTGCAGCCAAAATATAGCAAATACAAAATTAAAAGAGAGATTAATAGAAAATGAAGAAACAGACTCAGGCCATTCATGTGGCATACGAACGCAGAGACGCTTATGATTCGCTGAGCGTTCCGGTATATAATACGCAGGCTTACGAATTTGACAACGCAGCCATCATGTCGGATGCCTTTACTGACAAGATCAAGGCTCCGGACTATTCGCATGTGGAGAATCCTACGGTTACCAACCTGGAACGCCGCATCGAGGCACTGACCGGGGCACAGCATGTTACAGCCTTCAATTCGGGTATGGCTGCTATCCTCCTATTGCTACAGTTGCTGCCTTCCGGAAAGGGGAGGAGTGGCGCAGGCAGATGCTGGCGTATATCGAAGATAATATCCGCTTCGTAGAGGACTTCTGCAAGGCGAATCTTCCGGCCATCCGTCCGCTCCGTCCGCAGGCTTCGTTCCTGATATGGCTGAATTGCCGGGATTTGAATCTCTCTCATGACCAGCTTCAGGATCTGTTCATCGACAAGGCTCATCTTGCCTTGAACGACGGTGAGATGTTTGGTCCCGGTGGCGAAGGCTTCATGCGACTGAATGTGGCAGAGCCTAGAAGCGTGCTGGAGCAGGCGCTTCTGCAGCTGGAAGAAGCTGTGAGGGGATTAGGTTAACTCTTTAAAGTTTAAGGAAATATGAAATAATGAAGGGGTGTGTAGATTTGAATATCTGCACACCCCTTTATCGATTTTCTATAGTTTACTTATTAAATGCGTAATAGAAGCCATCGTTCATTGCCATACGAACCTGGAAAAGGCCATTCCCGTCGGCAGGAACGTTCATCTTCTCGCCGTTTGGCAGACAAGCCTGGATGCTGCCATCCTCATTAAAGCTGAAGAGTTCACGGATATCGCCGTCCTTGCTGTATGACCAGCTCTTTTTCTTCTTGTTGAATACGAAGTATGATTTCTCACCCTCTGGGTCGGTAATCTCATAACCGTTCTTCAATGTCTTGATGGCGTACATGCGACCATCCTTACCCATTACGTCCTTGGTCTTGCCGACATTGGCAATCACCTTTTCGCCTGTCCAGAACTCGATAGAGTTGAGCACGAACAAGTCTGCAACAGAACATACTGCGTAGGCTGGACTGATGACGATGAAAATCAGTTCGTTGACGAACTTGTTGTCAGTAGCACGCTTGTTCCAATCCAAAACGTTGTTGGTAAGGCAGAATGAGCCGATACAAGAGCTGAGAGTCATGGCGCCTAAAGAGACTGCAATGACTGCATTAACCATAAATTTCTTCATAACTTTATGTTTTGAGGTTTAAAAATAAATAGGTCTATACGCTAATGATGAGTTAGCATATAAACCTATATACTATATTAAAATATGTGTTGTTACTTAGCTGATTCGAATTCGCGCAGGAAGCGAGTATCATTCTCAGAGAAGAGACGCAGGTCGCTGACACGATACTTCAAGTTGGTGATGCGCTCTACACCCATACCGAAGGCATAACCGGTATAGACATTGCTGTCGATGCCGCAAGCCTCGAGGTCGTGAGGGTCTACCATACCGCAACCCAGAATCTCTACCCATCCTGTATGCTTGCAGAAGTTACATCCTTTTCCGCCGCAGATGTTGCATGAGATATCCATCTCAGCGCTAGGCTCTGTAAATGGGAAGTAGCTTGGGCGCAGACGAATCTTTGTATCTGCACCGAACATCTCGCGAGCAAAGGTGAGGAGCACTTGCTTGAGGTCGGTGAAGCTTACGTTCTTATCTACATAGAGACCTTCTACCTGGTGGAAGAAGCAGTGAGCACGTGCGCTGATAGCCTCGTTGCGATATACTCGTCCTGGGCACAATACGCGGATAGGTGGCTCGTGGGTCTCCATATAGTGAGCCTCGTCGTTAGAGGTATGGCTACGGAGAAGTACATTCTTGGTAACATCGTCGGAGTCGGTCTTCTCGATGAAGAATGTATCCTGCATGTCGCGGGCTGGATGATCGGCAGCGAAGTTCAGCATGGTGAATACGTGCTTGTCGTCATCTACCTCTGGACCCTGATAGAGAGTGAATCCCATGCGGCCGAAGATGTCGATAATCTGGTTCTTTACGACAGTCAATGGATGACGTGTACCCAAAGCCACAGGATAAGCTGTACGGGTCAGGTCGATGTCATCGCTGCTTGCGTCAGCCTCTTCCATCTGATCCTTGAGTCCGTTGATCTTGGCAAGGGTAGCTTGCTTCAATTCGTTGATTTTGATACCAACCTCTTTTTTCTGGTCGCCTGGCACATTGCGGAAGTCGGCCATGAGGGCATTGATTTCACCCTTTTTGCTGAGATACTTGATGCGAAGCTGTTCTACTTCTTCTGCGTTCTGAGCAGTCAAAGAATCCACTTCTTTCAAGAGTTCTTCTATTTTTTCTAATAACATATCTTATTAAATTGTCTATTTTGAGTGCAAAGATAATATTTTTTGCTTAAAATATGAAATATCTCAAAAGAAAGTTGTACTTTTGCAATGAAAATTTGAGAAATTTAATAAGTTTATGAAGAAACTATCTTTTATAACAGTAATGTTAGCGGTCCTTACCATCGTTTGTTTCACCTCTGTGGGGTGCAACGATAAGAAGCCTGCTACTCTTGTTGATTCAGTGGCTCCCGATACGATAGTCGCTGACACGCAGGCTATGGACTCTACCGAAAAGCTCATAGAGGAGACTCCTATGCCTAAGGCTGCAGACGAGTTGTTTGACGACTTCCTGTTCAATTTTGCTGCCAGTCGTAAGCTTCAGAGGCAGCGTGTACACTTCCCGTTGCCTGTCTATCGTAACGGAAAAGTGATCAAGCAGATAGAAAAACGCCGGTGGAAGATGGAACATTTCTTTATGCGTCAAGATTATTATACGCTGATCTTTGACAACCGGAAGCAGATGAATTTGGTGAAGGATACTACCATCGACCATGTGGTGGTAGAAAAGGTGTTCTATAAGACCAATACCGTTCAGCAGTTCCTCTTCAACCGTATCAACGGTCAGTGGTTGATGACCAGCATCAACTATAAGCCGATGTATGCCAACATGAATGCCAGCTTCCTGAAGTTTTACGGTTCGTTTGCTACCGATTCAGCCTTTCAGGCAGAGCATCTGCATAATCCGGTGAAGTTTATCGGTCCTGATCCTGATGATGATTTCAGTACGATGACGGGCGATATCGAACCGGAGACATGGCCTGCCTTTGCGCCTCAGTTGCCTTCTGGCATGATTTACAACATCATTTACGGTCAGAAATATACTGAGAGCAGCCAGAAGATATTCGTGATTCGTGGCATCGCCAATGGGTTGGAAACGCTGCTTACCTTCAAGAAGATAGGAGGGAAGTGGATGCTGACCAAGCTGGAGATGTAAATATAGTGATTAGTGATTACTGTTTAGTGATTAATTGTTTTTTAGAAATAGCTGGATATGAAGGATATTCGAGACTATAGCCTTTTGGCTCACAATACGTTTGGAATTGATGCCAGGTGCAAGCGATTCCTGGAATACTCATCGGTAGAAGAGGCGCAGCAGATTGTGGCTGGGCTTACTGCTGCCGATCAGCCTCTGCTCATTCTGGGTGGTGGCAGTAACCTCTTGCTTACAGGCGATTACGAGGGTACGGTGATCCATTCTGCCATCAAGGGCATCGAGGTGCTTGATAATGAAACCCTGGCTGCTGCTGGTGGTGAGAATCTGAAAAATCCCGACTTTGTTTTCTTGAACTGCGGCAGTGGTGAAGTGTTTGATGACGTGGTGGCATACGCTGTAGAGCATGGCTATCATGGTGCAGAGAACCTCAGTATCATTCCGGGAGAAGTGGGAGCGAGCGCGGTCCAGAACATCGGAGCCTACGGCGTGGAAGCGAAGGATATTATATATAAGGTGGAAACTGTGGAGATTGCTACCGGAAAAGTGGTGGTTTTCGACAACCAGGACTGCCAGTACAGCTATCGTCAGAGCAGGTTCAAGCATGAGTGGAAGGATAAGTATCTTGTTACTCATGTCATCTATCGCCTGAGCAAGCACTTTGTGCCAGACCTGGATTATGGTAACATCCGTACTTCCCTGACTGCAAAGGGAATAGAAAATCCTACAGCCCAGCAGCTCCGTGATGTCATCATCGAGATCCGCAATGCCAAATTGCCTGACCCGAAGGTGCAGGGCAATGCGGGCAGTTTCTTCATGAATCCTATCGTGGAGAAGGCAAAATATGAGGAGCTGGCTGCACAGTATCCGGGGATGCCTCATTATACGCTTGATGCTGGACACGAGAAGATTCCTGCAGGCTGGATGATTGACCAGTGTGGATGGAAGGGCAAGAGTCTGGGACGTGCAGGCGTGCATGACAAGCAGGCGCTGGTACTGGTGAACCGTGGTGGAGCTACGGGGCAGGAAATCGTAAATCTCTGTGAAACAATCTGTAAGGATGTGAAGCAGAAGTTTGGCATTGATATCCATCCGGAGGTGAATGTTAAGTGAAGAGAGCAGAACGAAGAGTGAAGAATTCGTTTGTTTTTCAGGAAATATTTGATTATTAATGAAGATTACTTTATTGGGAACAGGAACATCGAGTGGTGTTCCTGTTTTGGGATGCAATTGTGAGGTTTGCTGCAGCAATAATCCTAAGGATAAGCGCTTTAGAAGTGCTGCGATGATTGAGACGGAGAAAACCCGTATTCTGATAGATGCGGGTCCGGATATAAGGATGCAGTTGCTCAGGGAACCGTTCCGCAAGTTGGATGGTGTGCTGATTACGCATATTCATTACGACCATGTTGGAGGTATAGATGACCTGCGTGGCTTCTGCGTGTTTGGTGATATTCATATTTATGGCGATGAGCTGGTTACCCGTTCCTTGCCGCATACCATGCCTTACTGTTTTCCTAAGGATGTAGAGCAGCTTTATCCGGGAGCGCCGAAGCTCAAACTCCATACCATAGAGCCTCATCGCTCTTATCAGATTGGCGATATTGAGTTCATGCCTATCCGTATTCTCCATGATAAGATGCCTATCCTGGGCTATCGTTTGGGCAAATTTGCCTATATTACGGATATGAAGACGATGGGCGAGGAGGAATATCAGTATCTGGAAGGAGTGGAAACGCTGGTTATCAATGCTCTCCGCTTCGATAAGCCGCATCATAGTCATCAACTGGTAGAGGATGCCATACGGGTTGCGCGCCGGATAGGAGCCCGGAAGACGATTCTCACGCATGTTACTCATCAGATAGGTTTTCATGATGATGCCAATGCGCGCCTGCCTCAGGGATTCGTCTTTGGTTATGATCAGATGAGCTTTGAAATTTAGATTTCTATTCTAAATATAACTGTCTAAGTTCTAAATAGAATAGGTTTAACAACATTTAAATAAATAAGAAATTAAGACACAAATAGTTAAATATGGTTTAGAATTTGAGTTTTTTCACGGAAAAGCTTGTGAAACTCATAGATTCTTTCTATATTTGCACGTGTGTTTTTCATAGTATTAGATTTAAGGTTAACAAGGTTGGGCCACGGCGGTGGCCCTTTTTTGTGTCCGAAAGTCTGGAAGAAAGTCTGAATTCCAGCATAAAAAAGCACATCATTTTCCTCTTGTTATAGGAAGAAAATGATGTGCTTTCTTTTGTTTTCAGCAATTATGCCTTATCTTTTTCTCTTGAACTTGTGATAAAGTTTCCATGCAAGTAGAGCACCATCAAAGGCTCCAGCTCCGATTTTCATCATGCTGCTTAAACGCTTGCTGGCGCTCGCATTCTTGGATAGTGCTTCGGGCTTGGTGAAAAGCGATTTCCACAAAGCCTTGATCTTGGCATCGTCAGCCTGTATATCCTTGCGTAGTAATTCCTTGCGTAGACGAATTTCGTTCAGCGAGTTATATTCTATGATTTCATCTTGTTCTATCATCTCTTTGAATATTTGGAATGAATGAAAAAATTTCGCCTTGAGGGCTGAGCTCTTTCAGGTGAATGAAAAAAGTTATTGCATCAGAATGCTGGCAAGAAACTTGACGAGCGGTCTCTCTATCCATTGGTGGCGGAAAATGATGAATAGTATTAATATAAATAGGTATACACCCGCCACTACGCAGAAGGCTAGGGCTGTGCTTCCTGTCAGGCCTGCCAATCCGTAAGCCGCAGCAAAGGAAAGGTAGATGATGGCGATGAGGAAGAGCCCCAGGAGCACCACTGTCATGGTGATGGCAGTGAGCAGCCTTACCACTTTATCCACAACATCGAGCTTCATGTACTCTGACTGAAGCCCGATGTAATGTTTGAGCACCTCTACGAGCTGCCCGATGGTTTCTACGTTTTTATCGTTAGAGAACATCTTGAGATATTTATTTTATACCTCTTTAATTATACCTCAGGAGCAGCTTCCTTGATATCGTCTACCAGGTCGTCTACGTCTTTGCGGCTCAACTTGATGTCGTGCTTCTTGCAAAAATCATCTACTGCGCCAGCAATCTTGCTGCGTGTATCTTCTCCCTTTTCTGGAGCAAAAATCAAACCGAGTGCTGTACCGGCGATTGCACCGCCGAGGAATGCACCAATGTAACCTAATGCCTTCATAATTCTTAAGTTTTAAACGTTATACGATTTTATACCTATAAAGTCGAAGCAAATGATGGATAGGAAAGTAAACTTTCCATTCTCTTTTGCTGCTTTACAAATGCAAATATACTAATTTTTCTCCAAAAACCGCGTGAATTTGTCTTAATTTTTATTTAAATATGCTGTATTAACAAACTTTATGCGGTTTTCATGCTCATATTTGCCAAATATTTTGTATTTTCGCAGTGCAATTGCGTTGGAATCGATTACAAGATGGGGCGTATTGCGTCATAAGAATAAGCAATTAATAAGGAATTTATCAATAAAAACATTTTCAAAATTATGAAGAAATTATCAGTTTTGTGCGCAGGTATGTGCGCAGTTTTAGCATTGGCTAGTTGTGGTACTTCTAAGGAAAGTGCCTATAAGAAGGCTTTCGAGAAGGCTCAGCAGCAGGAGCAGGTTCCAGTTGCTCAGGAACCAGTTGTTACTCCTTTGGAGACAACTACTCCTTCTGAGTCAACAAATACAGAGGTTGATAATGCTACTGTTCGTCAGGAGAATGTTGACCTCATTATGGGTTCAGGTCTCTCTAACTACAGCGTAGTAGTAGGCTCTTTCTCTCTCAAGGCTAACGCAGAGGGTTTGGCTAATACATTGAAGAGCGCAGGTTATGAGGCTCAGATTGTATTCAACAGCGCACGTAACATGTATCGTGTTGTAGCTTCTACATTCGCAGATAAGTCTGGTGCTGTAAAGAGCCGTAATCAGCTCCGTGCTGGCAAGTATCCTGATGCTTGGTTGCTTCTCAAGAAGTAATCCCAGCTTCTGATATTAAAGATAAAGACTAGGATTTTTCGTAGATTCATGCGAATTTTATCTATAGACTACGGTAAGAAACGTACCGGTATCGCTGTGACCGACCCATTGCAGATTGTTGCCAATGGGTTGATCACTGTTGCTACACCCGAACTCTTCGCCTTTGTGGAACAGTATATCCAAAAGGAGCAGGTGGAGCGTATTATCATCGGAAAGCCAACCCAGCCCAACGGGCAGCCTAGCGAGAACCTGGCGCGAGTGGAGAACTTCTTCAATCGCTGGCGCAAGGCTCATCCTGAGGTTCCTATCGAATATTATGATGAGCGTTTTACATCGGTACTGGCTCATCGTGCCATGATAGAGGGTGGGGTGAAGAAGAAAACCAGAAGAGAAAACAAAGGATTGGTGGACGAGATCAGCGCCACCATTATTTTACAAGATTATTTAGAGTCAAGAAGATGATTTTACCTATTTATATATATGGTCAGCCCGTTTTGAGAAAAGTGGCTGAAGATATTACTCCCGATTATCCTGAATTGAAGGAACTGATTAACAATATGTATGAGACGCTTGATTCCAGCAATGGTATCGGACTGGCTGCACCTCAGATTGGTCTGGCTATCCGTCTGGTGGTCATCGACCTCGATGTATTGAGCGAAGATCTTCCTGAGTATAAGGGATTCCGTCATGTTTTTATTAATCCTCATATCTTGGAGTATGATGAGGAGGCTGAGAAGGAATCTTCTGATGAAGGATGTCTTTCCATTCCTGGCATCAATGAGAAGGTGGTTCGTCCTACCCGCATCCACGTGAAGTATCAGGATGAGAATTTCCAGGAGCACGATGAGTGGGTTGAAGGATATCTGGCTCGCGTGATGCAGCATGAGTTCGACCATCTGGAGGGCACCATGTTCGTGGATCGTGTTTCTCCTCTTCGTAAGAACATGATAGCTGGCAAGCTCAAGAATATCATCAAGGGCAAGTTCCGCTGCAGCTATCGTACTAAGATTCGTCGATGAAAAAGTTTATTTTCACTTTTGTGCTGGTGCTAACGGCTTTGTCGGCATCAGCGCAATATAGAGTTGACCGCCTGATTACGGCGGGCAGAAGTGCTCTCTATTATGAGGACTTCGTTCTTTCCATTAAGTATTTTAATCTTGCTATCGGTGCCAAGCCTTATCTCTATGAGCCTTGGTATTACCGCAGTGTGGCCAAGTTTAATCTCGATGATTATGTAGGTGCTGAGAGTGATGCTTCTGAGGCGTTGAATCTGAATCCTTACATCAACGATATCTACGACTTGCGTGCCATCTGCCGTATCCGTCAGAACCGTTTCCTGGATGCCATCAGTGATTACAATTCTGCCATCCACATAGAACCTCGTAACCGTAATTACTGGTTCAACAGGGCACTCTGCCAGATGGAGAGCAAGAATTATGATGTGGCGCAGTCGGAATTGGATTCGGTGATTGCCAAATGGAAGGATTTTGCGAATGCCTATACCCTCAAGGCTGAGGTGTATCTGAAGCAGAAGGATACCCTACAGGCAGAGAAATGGATAGACAAGAGCCTGGAAATCAATCCTTATGACGGTGATGCCTGGACAACACGTGCCTATATGGCGCTTGCTAGAAAGGAGTGGAAGGTAGCGGATGAGGCTTTGACCAAGTCGCTGCATTTCAAGCCTAACAATGTGAACAGTTATATCAACCGTGCCCTGGCTCGTATCAACATCAACAATTTACGTGGAGCTATGAGCGATTACGATAATGCGCTCGATTTGGATCCTAACAACTTCCTGGCTCATTACAACCGAGGTCTGATGCGTGTGCAGTTGGGTGATGACAACCGTGCCATCCTCGACTTCGACTTCGTCATCAAGATGGAACCAAAAAACTTCATGGCTATTTTCAACCGTGCGCTTCTGCATGACAAGACGGGTAATCTGAAGGCGGCTATCCGTGATTATTCTACGGTCATCGACCAGTTTCCTAACTTCTGGACGGGTCTTTCCTATCGTGCCAGCTGTTACCGAAGGTTGGGTATGACTGCAAAGGCCGAGATGGATGAATTCCGTATCTTCAAGGCGCAGATGAACAAGCACCTGGGCATTCAGCCTAGATGGAGCGCGAAGACCAGGAAGGAGGTGCGCAAGCGTTCTGAGGTAGATCCGGATAAGTTTGCTTCTATCGTGGTTGAAGATGAACCTAAGTATGAGCACAATTACAAAAGCGAGTATCGTGGACGCATCCAGAATCGTCAGGTGGAGACTTCCTATCTGCCTATGTATCAGCTCTCTTACTTCCCTAATGTGCAGAATCTGAACGGTGTTCAGGCGTTTGACAAGGAAGTGGAACAGCTTAATATGCACCTGGCTCAGGCTAAGCAGAGTGGCGGTGCTTCCGGCAAGCAGAATGCTGCTCAGTCTAAGGCTTCTACCAATAAGGTTTATATCGTATGTACCAAGGAGCAGCTGGATGAGAACAGCTCGTTGATGATCTTCTCTTTGATTGATAAGCTGTCGGCTGAGCTGAGTGTGGCTAAGGATATCGAGCAGAAGAAGAGTCTGCTGATGCGCAGGGCCATCGCTCACAGTGTTCTCCGTGATTTCGAGGCAGCCATCAGCGATTTCACCTATTATATCTCTCTGGATGAAAAGAGTTCGTTGGCTTACTGGCAACGTGCTGTCTGTCAGGCTGAGATGGATGAGTTTAACCGTGCTGAGGGCAAGGGTATTACGAATATCCATTCTGCCGAGGCTGATTTCAGCGATGCTATCCGTCTGAGCAGCAATAATGCCTACATCTATTATAATAGGGGTAATGTGCATGCTGGCAGAAACGAGTTGTCTAAGGCCATCGATGATTACAGCATTGCCATCAGGATAGATTCGCGTCTGGCTGAGGCATATTACAACCGTGGCCTGGCTCGTATCAAAAGTGGAAACAAGCAGGCTGGTATCCAGGACTTGTCGAAGGCTGGAGAACTGGGCTTGTATGATGCTTATTCTGTGATTAAGCGAATCAATAAGGCAAAATAACAATCGCGCAGATGGGATATTTTCAAGTCCCGCAGATTTCACAGATTTACACAGATTTTTTTCTGTGTCTGTCTATTATAAAGAAAAGGTTCAATTCCAAACCAATGGAATTGAACCTTTTCTTTAATAGATAAATATCTCTTGATTCCTGATATCTGTGTAAATCTGTGAAATCTGCGGGACTTGAAAATATATCCATTTGCGGGATTATATTCTCATTACCTGCTTTACGCCTTTTACGGCAGCCAGCTTCTTGATGAGTGCATCTGTCTTTGTTGCATCATCTATCATCACCGTCACGTTGCCCGAGAACAGGCCGTCCTTGGATGAGATGTTGATGCCTCTCATCACGAGTTTGTCCTCTTTGGAGATGATGTTCGTGATGTTGCTCACGATGCCTATATCGTCGTTTCCGATGATTCTCAGGGTGATGGCATACTTTGATGTTCCCTTGCCGCTCCATTTTGCCTTGACGATGCGATAGCCGAAGCGACGACGGAGTTCCTTGGCGTTAGGGCAGTCTATGCGGTGAACCTTGATACCCTTGCTGATGGTGACGAAGCCGAAGATTGGGTCTCCGTAGATAGGATGGCAGCAGTGAGCCAGCTCAAAGTCGATACCCTTCAGATGCTCGTCGATAACCAGCACGTCATCGCTCTGCTTCAGGAGTTCCTCGGTTGGATTCTCGAAGGCGAAGTTCTCTGCACTTTCGGCTGGTTTGGTGACATTGGTAGGGTTGAGGTCGTGATCTCGTTCCTCTACATATTTGTCGATGACGGTGTTTACGTCGAGTTTCTCTTCCGCTACATCCTTGTAGAAATCGGAGTTCTCCTTGTATCCCATCTTCTTGATGATGCGTGCCATGGTGCTCTCGTCAATCTCCATCTTGCGGTTCTTGAATCTTCTCTCCAGGAGTTCCTTGGCATAGAGTCCGTCCTTCTTCTGTGTTTCCTTCAGGGCGAGTCGGATCTTTGCTTTTGCCTTGGAAGTCTGCACGATGTTGAGCCATTCCCTGCGTGGTTTCTGGTTGCTCTGGGTCAGGATTTCCACCTGGTCGCCCGAGTGCAGTTCCTGTCGGAAGGTTACCGCCCTGCCGTTGATCTTTCCGCCCACACAGGTGTTGCCGATGCGAGAGTGGATGTAGTAGGCAAAGTCGAGTACCGTGGCACCCTTAGGGAAGTTCAGCAGGTCGCCCTTAGGGGTGAATACGTATACCTCGTCTTCCTTCAGGTCGGTGGTAAACTGGTCCATCAGCTGCAGGTCGTCGTTGCTTTCCAGTGCGGCACGGATGTTGGCTAACCATTCGTCTATGCCGCCTTCTCCCTGCTTGATGCCCTTGTAGCGCCAGTGTGCAGCCAGTCCGTGCTCGGCGATATCGTCCATTCTTTCGGTTCTTATCTGGACTTCTACCCATTTCTTCTCCGGTCCCAGTACGGTGGTGTGCAGACTCTCATATCCGTTGCTCTTAGGCACGCTGAGCCAGTCGCGCATACGCTTTGGGTTCGGCTGATACATATCTGTAATCAGGGCGAATGTCTGCCAGCACTGCATATATTCCTTCTCTCTTGGTGCGTCGATGATGATTCGGATGGCGAAGAGGTCGTATACACCCTCGAAGGCGCACTTCTGCTTCTTCATCTTCTGCCAGATGGAGTGGATACTCTTGGTTCTTCCCTTCATGTGATATTTCAATCCGGCAGCATCGAGTTTCTCCTGGATAGGCTGGATGAAGCGGGCGATATAGGCATCGCGCGATGCCTTGGTGGCGTTCAGTTTCTCCTTGATCATATAGTAGGCATCGTGCTCCAGATACTTCAGACTCAGGTCTTCCAACTCACTCTTCAGCTTGTAGAGACCCAACTTGTGGGCGAGTGGGGCATAGAGGTAGCTGGCTTCCTCGCTCACCTCGTGCTTCGCCTCCTCCTGGTCGGTATCACGAATCTGTCGCATCACGTTCACGCGGTCGGCAATCATGATGAGGATCACTCTCATGTCTTCTGAGAAGGAGATGAGCAGGTTGCGGAAGTTCTCGCTCTCGATGATCGGGTTGCGCTTGTAGAGATCGTGGATGCGGAGCAGGCCGCTGATGATATGCGCCACGCTGTCGCCGTATTTCTTCTGGATGTCTTCGATGGTCTGATAGCCGTCGATGACGCTGGTCTGCATCAGGATGGCGATGATGCCGTCTCGTTTCAGACCTATCTCGTTTACTGCTATTTCTGCTGTCTGCAGAGCAGCGAGTATTGGATTCATTCCGAAGACGTTGCGCTTGATCTGGTGGTTGATGAAGGCATGCTGTATGTCTTCACGCAGATGCTTCTCATCGCCCGGCTTGAACGTATCGCCCACAGTGGTTCTCAAGCGCTCCAGGATCTGGAGTGTCTGTTCTTTTTCTTCGGATGTAAATTTAAAAGTTGTTTCATTCATTGTCGTTCCCTCCCGTTGATTATATATTATTGAGTTTTATAACTCGTCTATCCATTTCTGACCAGACTTGGTATTAAGCCAGATGGCGAAGCAGGTTCCTATCAAGGCTCCTAGCCCCATAAATATAGTATATAGTTCCATAATATATAACTATAGCTCATCTATCCATTTCTGACCTGATTTTGTGTTGAGCCAGATGGCAAAACTGCTGCTGATAATTAGCCCCAGCGAAAAAATAAACATTAATCCATCCATCATTACGATAGTTTTGGATTATAAATTGTCTATCCATTTTCTGCCAGATTTGGTGTAGCTCCAAATGGCTAAGCTCATACCAATAACAGCTCCTATACACATTACTAAAGCAAATCCTTCCATAATACTTATATTATATGTTATAAACTGTCTATCCACTTCTGACCTGATTTTGTGTTAAGCCAGATGGCGAAGCTGGCGCTAATTACGGCACTCAGCCCCATAAATATTGTTATTAACTCCATAATTATTATTTTTTATCGTTATACTTCATCACTCTGTTAGCACTATAGGCAAGGAAGAGTGTTGAGGCAATGCCCAGTACTAAGAAGAGGATATTGTAAATGCCAATAGTTTCGCCGGTAACCAAGGGGGAAAAACCTCCAATTCCGGTTCCACTAATGAATAAGTTTGATACTCCGTACAGATACGTTGATAGCAACGTTCTTCTGTCGTGCTCTTTTGCTAATTTACTAACCATGTCGCAATATTCTATTTTAAATTTGACAAACAATGGCGTTTCGGCGTTAAAAACCGCGTACTTCGTTAAATTTTCATTGCAAAGGTACAAAAAAATGTGGAAATATTTCTGATTATCAGAAAAAACTATTATCTTTGTAGCGCATATAGTGTAAATTTAACATAAATATGGTATTATGAATCAGCAAGATCTAAACCAAATCGCTGCTCGCGGCATCTCCGAGCAGCAGATTGAACACCAGTTGGAACAAATCAAGAATGGCTTCCCATTCCTCAAGCTCGAGGGTGCGGCTGCCATCGGTAAGGGAATCATGGCTCCTACAGCCCAGGAAGTGGAAGACTTCGAGAAGGCTTGGAACGACTATAAGGCTGAGGGGCACAAGATTGTGAAGTTCGTGCCTGCATCAGGTGCTGCTAGTCGTATGTTCAAGAACATGTTCGCTTTCCTTGATGCTCCATACGATGTTCCTTCTACTGACTTTGAAAAACAATTCTTCGAGAATATCAAGAAGTTTGCTTTCCGCAAGGCGCTCTGCGACAAGTGCCACGTCAACAACGAGAAAGGCATTATGTGCCTTATCAAGAAGGGTGATTATAAGGCTATCGTAGCTAATCTCCTCAAACCAGAGGGATTGAACTACGGACAGTTGCCTAAGGGATTGCTTCAGTTCCACGAGTATGAGGACGAGGTTCGCACTCCGATGGAGGAGCACCTGGTTGAGGCGGCACTCTATGCTAGCAGCAACGGCGAGGCAAACGTTCATTTCACCGTTTCTCACGACCACCTTGAACTCTTCAAGCAGATGGTAGCTGAGAAGGCTGACAAGTATGCACAGCGCTACGGCATCAAGTATAATATCTCTTTCTCTGAGCAGAAGCCTAGCACCGATACCATCGCTGCTAATCCTGATAATACTCCATTCCGCAACGAGGATGGATCATTGCTGTTCCGTCCGGGCGGTCATGGCGCACTCATCGAGAATCTCAATGAGATTGATGCTGATGTAGTATTCATTAAGAATATTGACAACGTGGTTCCTGATCGTCTGAAGGGCGAGACTGTTACCTGGAAGCAGGTGATTGCTGGTGTATTGGTTACTCTGCAGAAGCAGACTTTCGATTACTTGAAGGTATTGGATTCTGGTCAGTACAATCACGAGAAGCTGGAGGAGATCATCCGCTTCGTTCAGCGTGATCTCTGCTGCCGTAAGTCTGATATCAAGGAGTTGGAGGATGCTGAGCTGATTATCTATCTGCGCAAGAAGTTGAACCGCCCAATGCGTGTCTGCGGTGTCGTTAAGAACGTAGGCGAGCCTGGTGGTGGTCCATTCCTTACCTACAACCAGGATGGTACTGTAAGTCTTCAGATTCTGGAGAGCTCACAGATCGACAAGAACAACGAGGAGTATATGAAGATGTTTACCGAGGGTACTCATTTCAACCCGGTAGATCTCGTCTGCGCTACCAAGGATTACCAGGGCAATGCCTTCGATCTTCCTAAGTACGTAGATCCATCTACCGGTTTCATCTCCAGCAAGAGCAAGAATGGTAAGGACCTGAAGGCCTTGGAGTTGCCTGGTCTCTGGAATGGTGCGATGAGCGACTGGAATACTGTATTCGTAGAGGTTCCTCTGGACACATTCAACCCAGTGAAGACCGTCAACGATCTGCTCCGCGACCAGCATCAGGCTGTAGAGGGTGGCATCAAGCACGAACATCATCACGAAGAGGGTGGCTGCTGCGGCAAGCATTAACCCACGGATTGAATATTGTTAGTCCCACAGATTTCACAGATTTACACAGATTTAATTTCTGCAGTTCGAGAAAAAATCTGTGTAAATCAGTGAAATCTGTGGGACTTTATATTTTACCTGTGAGACTTTATATTTTACCAGTGGGACTAAAAATATTCAATATGTGGGCCTTTAGAATAATATCTCTGTGGGAAAATAAAGGCTCAACCCCGAATTGATTGGGATTGAGCCTTCATCTTTTTTGAGTTTAAATTGCCTAGAAATCTCAGCGGTTTTTCATCTATCTGCGAGAGAACGAGTTCTGCAAGGGATAGACTTTAATAAAACTTCGAGCTTTCTTTTCATTTCTTTGGGAAAGAATACTAGTTATACCAAATCTCGCCACCTAAGATAGTTGGATACTCTTCTGAAGTTGTTCTTTCTACTGGAGCTGTAATCTCTACAAACTCACCATACTTTTTCGCTTTGTTGATCTGCATAATGAATAGGTTTTGTTGATTAAATTATTTTATCTATTTAGCTCAATGCGTATAACATTTCGCTACTTTTTCAATATAGGTCACTTAGACTTTCATCTTTTCACACTGCAAAGGTATATAAAATATCAATGCAAAGCAAGGATGTGTCGACTAATTTACTCTAATTTAATCTTTTTTAAGTCTATTCTGCATATTTTCTGCATATATCTAGACAACAGCATCTTAGCTGTCTTATAGCAGCGTGATTTCGCCGGCAAGCGACTTCTGCAGCATCTCCCTTACCTTCAGGTTGTCCTCGTATCTGCCCTGCAGATACATCAGTTTCGTAACCATCGCCTCTACGGTTGAGTCGTGGCCGCTGATCACGTGGGCTGACTTCAGCTGAAATCCGGCACCGTATCGTTCCATCTCCACGCTACCCGTCAGGCACTGGCTGATGTTCACGATGTTCACGCCTCTGTGGGCTGCCTCGTCCAGCAGTCGCATGATCCAAGGGGCATGAGGAGCATTGCCCGAACCGAAGGTACGCATCACGATACCTCTGAGGTCTGGCGATTCCATCACGTGGCGCACGATATTGTCCTGGATGCCAGGGAAGAGACTGAAGACGATTACGTTCGGGTCTAGCTTCAGATGGGGAACCATCGGCTTGCTGTAGTCTGGAGTCAGAATGTGGTGCTGATGATACTGGAAGTTGATGCCCACATCGCAGAGGTGAGGGTGGTTGAACGATTCGAAGGCGTGGAAACCTTCGGCATTGATCTTGATGGCACGGTTGCCGCGCAGCAGCTTTCCGTTGAAGAAGATGCATACCTCAGGCACCATCGGATGGCCGTTCTCGTCCTTTGCCGATGCTATCTCGATGGCAGTCATCAGGTTCTCCTTGCCGTCTGTGCGCAGTTCACCGGTGGGCAACTGGCTACCGGTCAGAATCACCGGTTTGGTAAGATTCTCGAGCATGAAACTGAGCGCTGAAGAGGTATACGCCATGGTATCGGTACCGTGGAGGATGACGAATCCGTCGTAGTCGTTATAGCTGTTGGATATGATGCTTACGATTTCCGCCCATCTCATCGGATCCATGTCGCTGGAATCGATAGGCGGTTCGAATTTCCTGACGTCGATTTCAGCCTGGATGAGTTGGAATTCGGGCATGGATGAAACGAGGTGGTTGAAGTCGAGTGGCTCCAGAACGCCTGTTACAGGGTCTTTTCCCATGCCGATGGTACCTCCTGTATAGATAATGAGAATCTTTGGTGTTGCCATTTTTCTTGATTGATATTTACATTTTGTCACTAAATCGGTTGCAAATATAGTGAAAACTTTCGATATATCAAAGAAAATTCCCGAAAAATATCTACCATTTTTACATTATGTTATGATTCGTAAGGAAACCAGACTGTTGGCGGAGGATATGTAAATGTCTGTATATAATATAAGGTATAAGGGGAAAATGCCGATAATCCTGCATCTTTTGAAATAAAATACATTTTTTATACGAAAATATTCGCTCATTACAAAAAGAAATAGTACTTTTGCAAGCGATTTAATAAAAATACTAAGTTGTTATGGTAAAAATCACATTCCCAGACGGATCTGTTCGTGAGTATGAACAGGGCGTAACTGGCTTACAAATCGCCGAGAGTATCTCACCGGCTCTCGCTCGCAACGTTGTATCTTGCGGTGTAAATGGTGAGACAGTAGAGTTGAACCGTCCTATCAATGAGGATGCTAATGTAGAACTCTACAAGTTTGAGGATGAGCAGGGTAAGCACACATTCTGGCATACATCTGCACACTTGTTGGCTGAGGCTCTCCAGGAGCTTTATCCAGGCATTCAGTTCGGTTTCGGTCCAGCCGTAGAGAGTGGTTTCTTCTACGATGTGATGCCAGCCGAGGGTCAGGTGATCTCAGAGAATGATTTCGCCAAGATTGAGGCTAAGATGATGGAACTTGCCAAGAAGAACGAGCCTGTGGTTCGCAAGGAGGTGGCTAAGGCTGATGCTCTCGCTGAGTTTAAGGCTGACGGTCAGACCTACAAATGCGAGCACATTGAGCAGGACTTGGAGGATGGTACCATCACCACATATACGCAGGGCAATTTCACAGACCTTTGCCGTGGTCCTCACTTGATGAACACTGGTCTTATCAAGGCAGTGAAGATTACAAGTGTGGCTGGTGCATTCTGGCGCGGTGATGCCAAGCGCGAGCAGATGACCCGTATCTACGGTATCAGTTTCCCTAAGAAGAAGATGCTCGATGAGTATCTCGTTGTTCTCGAAGAGGCTAAGAAGCGCGACCACCGTAAGATTGGTAAGGAGATGGAACTCTTCATGTTCTCTGAGCGTGTAGGTAAGGGTCTTCCTATCTGGTTGCCAAAGGGTACACAGCTTCGTTTGCGCCTGCAGGAGTTGCTCCGTTCGCTCCTGAAGCCTTATAACTATCAGGAGGTTATCTGTCCAGGTATCGGTGGTAAGAGTCTCTATGTAACATCTGGTCACTATGCTCACTATGGCAAGGATGCATTCCAGCCTATCCAGACACCTGAGGAGGATGAGGAGTATATGCTCAAGCCAATGAACTGTCCTCACCACTGCGAGATCTACGCTCGTAAGCCTCGTTCTTACAAGGATCTTCCTTTGCGTATTGCAGAGTTCGGTACTGTATTCCGTTATGAGAAGAGCGGTGAGCTCCATGGTTTGACTCGTGTTCGTACCTTTACTCAGGATGATGCTCACATCTTCGTTCGTTCAGATCAGGTGAAGTCTGAGTTCGAGAATGTAATCGACGTGATTCTGAAGGTATTCAAGATTTTCGGTTTCGAGAACTACGAGGCACAGATTTCTCTCCATGATCCTAAGGATACCGAGAAGTATATCGGTTCTGAGGAGATTTGGGCAGAGAGCGAGAACGCTATCCGCGAGGCTTGCAAGGAGAAGGGTCTTGAGACACGTGAGGAGGTTGGCGAGGCTGCCTTCTATGGTCCTAAGCTCGACTTCATGGTAAAGGATGCCATCGGCCGTCGCTGGCAGTTGGGTACCATCCAGGTGGATTACAACTTGCCTGAGCGCTTCAAGTTGGAATATACAGCCGAGGATAACTCAAAGAAGACTCCTGTGATGATCCACCGTGCACCATTCGGTTCATTGGAGCGTTTCACAGCCGTTCTCATCGAGCACACAGCCGGTCACTTCCCATTGTGGTTGGCTCCAGACCAGGTTGCTATTCTCCCTATCTCAGAGAAGTTCAACGACTATGCACAGAAGGTACGTCAGTACTTCGACAAGCAGGGTGTTCGTGCCTTGGTTGATGACCGTAACGAGAAGATTGGCCGCAAGATTCGCGACAACGAGTTGAAGCGTGTGCCTTACATGGTCATCGTTGGTGAGAAGGAGAGTGCCGAGGGACTCGTTTCTATGCGTAAGC
The DNA here is from genome assembly GCF_052118345.1 of Prevotella sp. LCP21S3_D2. Classification (NCBI taxonomy): domain Bacteria; kingdom Pseudomonadati; phylum Bacteroidota; class Bacteroidia; order Bacteroidales; family Prevotellaceae; genus Prevotella; species Prevotella sp. LCP21S3_D2. The sequence goes on from NZ_JBQKHJ010000003.1 coordinate 183,611, forward strand.
AGGGTGGTGGCGAGCAGGCTACCATGAGTATGGAAGAGTTTGCTCAGCGCATCAATGCTGAGGTGGCAGAGCAGCTGAAGGCAGCTGAGGAGTAATCCCACAGATTGATATATTCGAATCTCCCACAGATTTCACAGATTTACACAGATTTTTTGTCTTGAGGGTTCTGTCCCACAGATTTCACAGATTTACACAGATTTTTGTGTGTTCTGTTGAATATCTGTAACAACTGTGACGTCTGTGGGAGATTTTTTTATGGAGGATTTTAAAATCGTTTGGTTATGACAGAAAATGAGATATCTTATAAGGTCATTGGAGCCATTTATAAGGTTTATAATGAATTGGGACCAGGTTTGCTAGAGTCGGTTTATGAAGCAGCTCTGTGCTATCAGTTGCGTAAAGATGGACTTAGGGTTGAGAGTCAGGTTAAGTTGGATGTCATGTATGACGGTAAGGTTTTGCCTGTTGATTTCCGTCTGGATATTCTTGTTGAAGATAAAGTCATAATCGAACTGAAGTCTGTGGCAGAAATGAAAGATGTCTTTCATAAGCAATTGCTTACGTATTTGCGTGTGGCGAAGAAGCATCTTGGAATATTGGTCAATTTTACCACCACTGATATACGAAGTTCTATCTTCCGTAAAGTCAATGGATATACTTCCGTTGATTGATCTTCTTTAGTCCCGCAGATTGTTTTCTTTTAGTCCCACAGATTTCACAGATTAACACAGATTATTGAAGCAAAGAATTAAATCTGTGTAAATCTGTGAAATCTGTGGGACAAAAGACGAAAACTGCGTGATTTTTAATAAAATATGAGGCTAAAACTGAAAAATCTGCGTGAAATCCTTGGTGGTTTCATGAAAAAATCGTAACTTTGCAGCCGTTTAATCAAAAAGACAAAAAAGAATATATCGAATAGTTAATGAAAAATGACAAAATGAAAAATCAGTACCGCGTAAACGAACAGATACGCGTACGTGAAGTGAGAATAGTAAGTGAGGGCGGAGCCGAAGTGATGCCAACACGTAAAGCGTTAGAGTTAGCACAGCAGCAGGATCTTGATCTTGTTGAAATCTCTCCTAATGCACAGCCACCAGTTTGCCGTATTGTTGACTATTCAAAGTTCCTTTACCAGCAGAAGAAGCATGCTAAGGAAATGAAGCAGAAGCAGGTGAAGGTGGAGACCAAGGAAATCCGATTCGGACCTCAGACCGATGAGCACGACTATCAGTTCAAGCTCAAGCACGCTATCGAGTTCCTCAGCGAGGGCAACAAGGTTCGCGCTTACGTGTTCTTCCGTGGTCGTTCTATTCTCTTCAAGGAGCAGGGTGAGGTTCTCCTCCTCCGTTTCGCCAATGATTTGGAGGAATACGGAAAGGTAGAGCAGATGCCTAAGCTCGAGGGAAAGAAGATGTTCCTCTACATGAGTCCTAAGAAGGCTGGTACTGCCAAGAAGAGCCAGCAGAAGATGGACCGTGAGAAGCGAGAGGCTGAAGCTAAGGCTGCTGCTGATGCAGAGCGCGAGGCCAATGCCGAGAAGAATGGCTTGCTCAATGCCAAGGGCGGTGAAGCCCTCAAGAAGATCGCAGAAGAGGCTGAGTAATTAGAAAAAAAGATGCGTAACGCCCTGGTATATGCGTTGCCATCGCTATAATAAATAACAATTTAAATTAAAAGTAAAAATGCCAAAAGTAAAGACTAATTCCGGCGCAAAGAAGAGATTCCGTTTCACCGGTACAGGTAAGATTAAGCGTCATCACGCTTTTCACAGTCACATCTTGACTAAGAAGACAAAGAAGCAGAAGAGAAATCTCCTTGGTGAGACTCTCGTAGACCGTTCAAACTTGAAGCAGGTTCGCGACTTGCTCTGCCTCCGTTAATTATTAACTTTTTAGTCGAACTTTTAAAGAAAAAAATTATGCCAAGATCAGTAAATCACGTTGCATCTAAAGCAAAAAGAACAAAAATCTTGAAGCTCACTAAGGGTTACTATGGAGCTCGCAAGAATGTATGGACAGTAGCTAAGAACACTTGGGAGAAGGGTCTTACCTACGCTTATCGCGATCGTCGTAACAAGAAGCGCACATTCCGCGCATTGTGGATCCAGCGTATCAACGCTGCTGCTCGCCTCGATGGTATGAGCTACAGCCAGTTGATGGGTGCTCTTCACAAGGCGGGTATCGAGATCAACCGTAAGGTTCTCGCTGACCTCGCTGTAAACAACCCTGAGGCTTTCAAGGCTATCGTTGCAAAGGTGAAGTAAATCCGACGCTAGGCTCTTTTCTTCCGGGTTTTTCCCGTAGGGAGAGTGTTTAGCCTCTAGATTAGAGAAAACTGAAGATTGCATTGGTTGGAAGTATTTCCGCTGATGCAATCTTTTTTTTGTGCCCGGAAAATTGGACGAAAAGTCTTCTCACGCCCTGAAAGCAGCTGTTCCAGAAGATGGCAAAGGTGGCTCCACACGCTCTTTCTGGGCGTGTGTGGGGCGTTGATTATGCACGAATAAAAATCCCCAGCTATCCATCAAAAAGATAGCTGGGGATTAGTGCATTATAAGCTTTCTACTTTACTTCATCAACTCAAGACCTGCCTCGAACTTGGTGGTCTTTTCCATGATGGTAGGAAGCTGGTTTACAACAGTCTTCAAAATCTGGAATCCTGCCAAATCATCCTTGTCCATGCCTATAGTAGGAATCTTGTTAACCTGAGCATAAAGCATGGCGATGATTGGAGCTACGAAATCCTTATCAACATAGAAATATACCTTGTTGGCTGCTGGATAAGATACGTGTACAGGAATACCGGTCTTAAACTGATCCAGCATGCTGGCAACCATTGCCTTCTCCTGAGCATCGTCGATGTCTTCTGTAATCTTGGCTGTGTTCAGGAACAAGGCAATCATATTCTCGTTAACCACCTGGTATGTAGCGTAGTCGTTAGCAACCTTCCAGTCCTTGTCATCAGTCTCTTCCTTGTAGGTTGCAGAGATCTGACCCTTCTCATTGAAGGTTACATCCTGCAAAACGCTTCTGAGTTGGGTGTTGAGCAGCATTGGAACCATTGAGATGGCATTCTTTACTGGATATGGCTCATCAAGCAAGCCTGGGATAGTGATAACTGCATCATCAGAACCTTCCCAGTTTAATACTACTGAACCTGTAGAATTGCCATTTGCATCAAACCCGGCATCCTGTACCTTCCAGGTGCCTTCAATCTTCTCGTTGCGGTTGGAATCATTTTCATTGTTGTCATCATCGCTGCTACAAGCAGTGAAGAAGCCAAGGGTGCAAACCATGGCCATCAAATAAATAAACTTTTTCATTGTCTTCTTTTTTTTTTTGTTAATGAATAATTGTTGTTTTTATCTTTTTATCTCTCTTTGGCTATACTTAATTATGTACGCGTACATTATTATATAGATAGCTTCAGCAGAATATTATCTGTTACTTCAGCTGATACGAGATGCCGATGCTGCCGTAGATAGGGTACATCGTCTGCTCGATGGTCTCGAAATCCTTCTTGAAGATGCCGTTCAGGCCCCAGCTCAGGTCGGCGCAGATGCCCCAGCGGTCGCTCAGCTTCCAGTCTATTCCGAAATCTACGCCCACGTGCCAGTTGCGCATATCGTCGCTGAAGTCGTAGTCGCCACGTTCGCCTTCGTCATGACCCAGCATTACCTTCTGTCCCGTCGGGTCGCCCTTCGGATGACCTTCCTCCTGACGGCGGAGATAACCATCGCATGCCCAGCCCTCAAACTTTTTCGAGGTAACATAGCTTACGTATGGACCCAGCTTGAAGCGGAGATTATCACATACATCGTATGTTGCCTGAATCGGAACGGTGATGAGACTCATGTCCACCTTGGTCACGACATCGCCCGTAAAGATGCCCTGCAGCTCCTCGCCGCCACGAACTATCTTCATATAGTAGTTCTTAACGCCCGCATCGGTCTTCATGCCCTTGTTTTCGAAGCGGATTCCTCCCACGAAACCCCAGTTTCCGGAGAGTGGGTGATAGGCATCCACGCCCAGACTGAAGTTAGGGCGAAGGGTGTAGCTGTGAAGGGTGCGGATGGTGGCAGGCATACCGATAGGGGCAGTGCCGCCCAGGTTGTAAGCCACGCGTGCCTGATATTGATAGCCGTGGAGATACTGGTTCCAGGCGCTATTCTTGTCTCCTGCCCATGAAGCAGTGCCGCATGCCAGCAGGAGTGCCATTACTGTTATCTTTTTCATTTTTCTTTTTATTTGCAAATCAGTTTGAAACTATCCACCCATAGGGTGCTGCCCACGGCTCCCAGGAAGTTGGCGCCGTCAGAACTTGATGAGCAGACGATGGCAAGACTGTAGCCGCCGTTTTTCAGCTTCAGTGGATCGATGGTCTTGCCGTAGGATTGATAGTCGAAATCTACGCTGAAGTGATGCCATTCCGGCGTGTTTCCGATTGCCACCTTGCCGTTGTCGTCATGGGTTTCGCCTACCAGGGCGAGAGCCACAATCTGCTTGCTGCTCTGTACGTTATCTCCGTAGAGTACTACCTGGTTTCCCTTCTCGTCGATGTTCTCGTAGAGCACGGCGTAGATGGTTCCGTAGTCCTTGCGGTCCAGCTCCTTCATTTCCTTGTCGGTGAATTTCTCTCCAGCCTGATACTTGTACCAGCCTTCCAGCTTGAGGGGTTTGCTGCTGAAACTGAACGGACGGCCGAACTTGGTAGCTTTCATCGCATCGCGCAGGGCATCGGTGGCGTCAAACTGTCCGATAAAGAGATTGCCGGCAGCGATAGGCTTCTTCACCATGTCGGCAAGCTTGCTGGTGCGCTGTGTGGTGAGCTTCACGCCCTTGCCCTGATAGCCTTCTTCTATCATCGTGGTAGGATATTCCTCCGGTTTAGCCGAACTGTTGCTTATCTTGAATCCCGGGTTTCCGGTTGCCCAGATGTCGAGTTCTTCGCCGTTCCAGTTTTCCTTCCAGTTGTAGTATCCCTTGTTGAGGTAGGCATTTTCGAATTCGAATTCAAATTCGTTGCTCATGGCGGTCTGTCCCTTCTTGATGCTCACCTGATAGGTGCGGGTCCATTGCTTGTCTTCTGATGTAACTACGTATGTTACAGGACCTTTTGAGAAGTCGTGCACGCTTCCGCTTTCGGGCTGGATGGTGGCGCCTGGGGTGAGTCGGAACTCCGGAGCCTGCCTGCTGAGGATGGCAAACGGACGCATGGTGAACTCTATCTTGTCCTGGTCGCTCTGCACGTTGACGAGGGTATCTGCCGCATTGGCAAACCACAGTTTCAGCAGTGGTCCGGGCTGGATATAAGCCTGTTCGATGTCGCATTCGGCATTGAGGGGCTCATCCTTGAAGCAAGATGTCAGCGAGAGGGTGCTGGCAGCAGTGAGAGATGCAATTATAAATTGAGATAAAACCTTTACTTTCATTTTGTTAAAACTTTTACTGTCTATAATCGATATATAAATCCGATGGCAAAGATACGATGAAAACGTGTAAATGCCAAATATTTTTCGTTTTATTTAACTAGTTAACAGAGAATTTGAATATTTCTGTTCGTTTTTTGGATAAAAGAAGTGCCCTGAAGGCGGGAAAAGCATCTTGTAATCAATGCTTTCCCTCTTCAGGGCTTTAGAATGATTCCCGCTGGAATCCTTCAAGCTTCTCTGGGTGTAGGATTCTTTTTACAATCCTACGTCTCCTGAGTCGGTGTTGCCAGAGTCAGTGTTGCCAGAGTCGGTGTTGCCCGGATCGGTGCTGCCTGGGTCAGTCTTGCCAGGGTCGGTGCCCTTGCTGTTGTCGAGACCCGTGTACTCGGTCATCTCCTCAGCCTTCACGTTGCGGAGCATGTTCTTCACGCGCTTGCCCTGTTCCATCTCGGTGGCAGGCAGGAAGATGACGTGCATGCCCTTGATGTTGGCACTGGTGAACTTCTTGGCGCTGTCGGCTGGGGTAGTGGTGAGTCCTACCTTGAAGGAGCCGAATCCGTCGAGCACTACTCGCTTGCCGTCGGCGAGACCGTAGCCGATCTCGGTTTCCAGGGCATTGATTACAGCAATGATGTCTGGCTCGGTCAGGGTGCATCGCTTGCTGATCTTGCCAGCAATCTCCTTGGTGTCAATAACACCGTCTACTACTGCTCGTCCATAGACCTTACCTTTGGTCTTGGAGTTCTTGCGGTTGTTAACTACTTTTCTGTACTTTACGCTCATAGTTTCGACGGATTTGCAATCCGTCGTTAAAAACTGTCCTAACCTCTTTGTGCGTGGGGATTTGTAATCCCCGGTAATCGGTTTGGCTCATTTGTTATAGTGGGATTACAAATCCCCGTTTTCATAGGTCGAACCTTTTTTACGGCGGATTTCAAATCCGCCGGGACGCCTATCGGAAGACAGTTCATAATCCACCACCCATCGTAACCTCCCGTTAGGCGTTTCGACGGATTTGCAATCCGTCGTTAAAAAATGTCCTAACCTCTTTGTGTTCTGGGGATTTGCAATCCCCGGTAATCGGTTTGGCTCATTTGTTATTGGGGGATTACAAATCCCCCGGTTTCATAGGTCGAACCTTTTTTTACGGCGGATTTTAAATCCGCCGGGACGGAATTATTTTACGTTTCGACGGATTTGCAATCCGTCGTCAAAAAATGTCCAAACCTCTTTGTGCCTGGGGATTTGCAATCCCCAGTAATCGGTTTGGCTCATTTGTTATAGGGGGATTACAAATCCGCCGGGACGGGAAATCCGTCGTTAAAAAATGTCCTAACCTCTTTGTGCCTGGGGATTTGCAATCCCCGGTAATTGGTTCTGGCTCATTTGTTATAGTGGGATTACAAATCCCCCGTTTTCAATGGTCGAACCTTTTTTTACGGCGGATTTCAAATCCGCCGGGACGGAAATCATCGGAACTTTCTGGATGACAGCATAGAAAAATCTGCGCCATCTGCGAAATTTGCGTGACTTTAAAAAACAGCAAGGATGTTCCGATGATTTTTCCGTGCGTAATCGCCTTTGACAAAAAAATCCCGGCACTTCTCACGAAGAGCCGGGATAAGATGACTTTTTAAACTACAGGGAATGCTAACAATAAACAAACCCTTATTTTTTCCTTTATTATGTCTCAGACTTAATTATGCCTTGCCTTCCATCTGAGCCTTGAGCTTAGCAAGTGCATCGATGTCACCGAGTGATGTGCTAGCTGCTACGTTGTTGATTGTAGGAGCATCGCTCTTGCGGCCACCGTTGCTGTGCTTGCGTGCTGGCTTAGATACAGGCTCGTCCTTACCCTCCTCGAATGTACGAGAGTGAGAGAGGATGATGCGCTTGGTCTCCTTAACGAACTCGATTACCTTGAAGTCGAGCTCCTCGCCCTTCTTAGCCATTGAGCCGTCAGCCTTTGTGAGGTGCTTTGGAGTAGCGAAGCCTTCGCCACCCTCGTTGAGAGCAACTACAGCACCCTTATCCATCATATCGATGATCTTACCAGTGTGAACAGAACCTGGAGTGTAGATTGTCTCATACTCATCCCATGGGTTCTTCTCCAACTGCTTGTGACCAAGGCTCAAGCGACGGTTCTCCTTATCGATTTCGAGAACTACTACATCGAGAGTTGCACCAACTGCTGTGAACTCTGATGGGTGCTTGATCTTCTTTGTCCAAGAGAGGTCAGAGATGTGGATCAAACCATCAACACCTTCCTCGAGCTCTACGAAGATACCGAAGTTAGTGAAGTTGCGAACCTTAGCAACGTGCTTGCTGCCTACAGGGAACTTAGTATCGATAGTTTCCCATGGGTCTTCCTTGAGCTGCTTGATACCAAGGCTCATCTTGCGCTCAGCACGGTCGAGAGTCAGGATAACAGCCTCTACGTCGTCGCCAACCTTCATGAAGTCGTTAGCAGAACGGAGGTGCTGGCTCCAAGACATCTCAGAAACGTGGATCAAGCCCTCTACACCTGGAGCAATCTCAACGAATGCACCGTAGTCAGCCATAACCACTACCTTACCCTTCACGTGATCACCAACCTTGAGGTTTGGATCAAGAGCATCCCATGGATGTGGAGTGAGCTGCTTCAAACCGAGAGCGATACGCTTCTTCTCCTCATCGAAGTCGAGGATAACAACATTGATCTTCTGGTCGAGAGAAACAACCTCGTGTGGATCGCTTACGCGGCCCCAAGAGAGGTCTGTGATGTGGATCAAACCGTCTACGCCACCAAGGTCAACGAATACACCGTAAGTAGTGATGTTCTTAACGGTACCTTCGAGGATCTGACCCTTTTCGAGCTTGCCGATGATCTCTTTACGCTGCTGCTCCAACTCCTGCTCGATGAGCGCCTTGTGAGAAACAACAACGTTGCGGAACTCCTGGTTGATCTTTACAACCTTGAACTCCATTGTCTTGCCTACGAATACGTCGTAGTCGCGTATAGGATGAACGTCGATCTGGCTTCCTGGCAAGAAAGCCTCGATACCGAAGACGTCAACGATCATACCGCCCTTAGTGCGGCACTTGATGTAACCCTGGATGATCTCCTCGTTCTCGAGAGCAGCGTTAACACGCTCCCAAGACTTGCTGAGGCGAGCCTTCTTGTGAGAGAGTACCAACTGACCCTTTACGTCCTCCTGGTTCTCTACGTAAACCTCTACCTTGTCGCCTACCTTGAGGTCTGGGTTGTAACGGAACTCAGAAGCTGGGATGATACCGTCGCTCTTGTAGCCGATGTTTACGATAACCTCTTTCTTATCAACAGAGATTACTGTACCCTCTACTACCTGGTGCTCAGTTACCTTGTTCAATGTTTCGTCATAGGCCTTCTCGAGGTCCTCTTTGCTGACGCCTGCGTTTGTACCCTGCTCAAACTCTTCCCAATTGAAGTCGTCGAGTGGCTGTACGTTCTTGAAATTTGACATAAAAATTAATTAAAAATTTAAATTTAATAAAGTTTGACTTTATGTGAATTATATAAAACGGCTGCAAAATTACTCATTTTCTTTGATTTACAAGCGTTTATCTCCACTTTTCTTTCTTCTGTTAATGATATTTAACTAAAAAGGCTCTCTTTCCCTCTCTGCCGGATGCTTTTCGCCAGCTTTCTTCCTTATGGAACCGTTAACAATAAATAATGTATACATCTATTAATGATTACTTTCATTTTGTGCGCACACAGTCGGCTTTTTGTTTCATTTGCATGAAATTTGCGTTAAATACATTAAAAAAAAAACTCGAAATGCTTGTGATATCAAATAATTTGTTACCTTTGCCATTGAATTAGTAATTATGAAAATATTGATTTAACAGTAGAGAATATGACGCTGGTCATCCTTACCATATTAGTGCTTGCCTACGTGCTCATTGCAACTGAGAACGTGACCAAGGTGAACCGTGCTGCCGTGGCTATCTTTGCCGGAACGGTGGGATGGGTGCTATTTGTGTGCTTTGGTATGGACTTCGTTACCAGCGAGCATATGGCTGACTATTCCCGGTTCCTCCATCTCGGAGATGCCGATTCCACAAGCACTACTGTCAAGTACTACATCTCCCGCAACATCTTCCTCCCTTGGGTGGGCAGGGCAGCTGAAATCGTGCTGTTCCTGCTGGCTACGATGACCATCGTGGAGATTCTCAACAACAATGGCTGCTTCGACTTCGTAAGACAGCTGTTGCGCACCCGCAGCAGCAAGAAGATGCTATGGACGCTCGCCATCGTTACTTTCCTGATTTCAATCAACCTCGATAACCTGACCACTACCGTGATGATGCTTACTATGATGCACGCCATCATACCTAGCCGCCGTCAGAGAATGATTTATGGCAGTGCCATCCTCCTGGCTGCCAACTGTGGCGGAGCACTCACCGTGATAGGTAATCCTGAAGGACTGGTGCTCTGGAATTCCGGAGCCGTCACAGCCACCGTCTTCTCTTTCTCCCTGCTTCTCCCTTGTCTCGCTGCCTGGCTCATCCCGACGGCGATGATGATGCGCATGCTGCCGGAGAGGGTAGACAGCGAATGGATCGTGATGCCTTATAGAGGCGATGATACAAGACTCAACGCATGGCAGAGACAGCTGATGCTCTTCGTGGGTATCGGCGGACTCTGGTTTATCCCTACATTCCATAACATCACCAAGCTCAGTCCGTTCCTGGGCGCATTGTGCGTGCTCAGCATCCTGTGGATTGTGAACGAAATCTTCAACCGCAAGCTCATGAACATGGATGCGATGGTGGAACGTCGCACCCCTAGAGTGCTGCAATATGGCGTGATACAGATGATTCTCTTCGTGATGGGAATAATAATGGCTGTTGGCGTAGTGAAGGAATCAGGCGCCTTCGACGACCTGATGAACCTGCTGGGCTGGGGAGAGGAGAGCCCTAACGTATGGCTGCACGGCATTGCTGCAGGCGTACTGAGTACCGTGCTCGACAACTTTGCCACCGCCATGAACTTCTTCTCACTGCACGACGTAGTGGGACTGGGCGACCCATCCATGGTCCTGGATTCAAACTACAGCACCAACGGACTCTACTGGCAGGTAGTAGCCTACTGCGTGATGGCAGGCGGCAACGTATTGGGCATCGGAACCATCAGCGGCCTTGCCCTGATGAAGATGGAACACATGCACATGGGCTGGTTCTTCCGCAACATCGGCTGGAAGGCTCTCGTGGGTGGCGTGGCAGGTCTCGCTATCCTCTGGCTCTCCCATACCCTGATGGGCGGAACCATGTACCTGATGATTTAAACCATATCTGAAGAAGAAAAAGGGGATGGAAACACGCATCCCGAAGATGAAAAGGACAATTGGATCTAAGAGAAAAACAGAAAAAATAAACTATTAATAAATTTATCATATATATAATAAGGTAATATAGTTATGGCAAAGATTAAGACTATAGGAATTTTGACTTCTGGAGGTGATGCTCCAGGTATGAACGCAGCAATCCGTGCTGTGACCCGTGCGGCCATCTACAACGGATTCAACGTGAAGGGTATTTACCGTGGCTATGACGGTCTCATCAATGATGAAATCGTACCATTCACTACAGAGAACGTGAGCGGTATCATCGGTACCGGAGGTACGATACTGAAGACAGCCCGTTCCAAGGAGTTCATGACCGAGGAAGGACGCCAGAAGGCTTTTGAGAATATCCAGAAAGAGGAAATAGATGCACTCGTTGTCATCGGAGGTAACGGTTCGCTTACCGGAGCGATGAATTTCGCGAGTGAGTTTGATATCTGCTGTATCGGATTGCCTGGTACCATCGACAACGACCTCTACGGCACTGACAATACCATCGGATATGATACTACCATGAACACCATCGTAGAGTGCGTGGACCGTATCCGTGATACAGCACAGAGCCACGAGCGTATCTTCTTCATCGAAGTGATGGGACGAGATGCCGGCTTCCTGGCTCAGAACTCAGCCATCGCCAGCGGTGCAGAGGCTGCCATCATCCCAGAGGATTCTACCGACGTAGACCAGTTGGCACAGTTCATGGAGCGTGGTATCCGCAAGTCAAAGAAGAGCTGTATCGTCATCGTGTCAGAGAGTCCTAAGTGTGGTGCGCTCTATTATGCAGACCGTGTACGCAAGGAGTTCCCTGAGTTCGACGTACGTGTATCTATCCTGGGTCACCTGCAGCGTGGCGGTCGTCCATCAGCCCGTGACCGCATCCTTGCCAGCCGTACCGGTTGCGGTGCCATCGAGGCAATCATGCAGGGTCAGCGCAACGTGATGATAGGCGTGCGCAACAACGAGGTGGTATACGTACCGCTTTCAGAGGCCATCCGTTCAGACAAGCCGTTCGACCGCAAGCTCATCAAGGTTCTCGACGAGTTGAGTATCTAAAAGAGACGAGTTGAGTATCTAAAAGAGACGGGTTGAGTATCGCGAAAAGGCGGTTGGGTATCCGAAAGAAGGATTCCTAATTTGAAAATTGTCTTAAACGGTACAAATGTGGTTTAATAAGGTATAAAAACCGTATAAAACCATAAAAAGATTTGCGGTTTTCATAAATTATTGTTACTTTTGCCGCCGGGAATTGAGAGAGCGGAGCCATGGGCGAGGTTCGTCAGTTCCCGGGCAAAACAGGGGCGAAGCCACTAGGCGAATCTCCCCACTATCTACTTGGTCAAGAAAGAAGCTGATACAACTCCTATTCCTGATTTCGAGCGAATAGAACAATAGAAAAATAATATAAAAAATAACCTTTAAATTAATAAGCTTATGTCACAAATTAACGGACGCATCTCGCAGATCATCGGTCCGGTTATCGACGTTTACTTCGATACCAAGGGCGAGAATCCTGAGAAGGTGCTTCCTAAGATCTACGAAGCTCTGAAGGTGAAACGCCCAGACGGACGCGAACTGGTCATCGAGGTGCAGCAGCACATCGGTGAGGACACAGTGCGCTGCGTTGCTATGGACAACACCGACGGCTTGCAGCGTGGCTTGGAGGTTGTCTCTACAGGCAATCCTATCGTCATGCCGGCAGGTGAGCAGATCAAGGGCCGTATGATGAATGTCATCGGACAGCCTATTGATGGTATGAAAGAATTGGACATGAAGGGCGCTTATCCTATCCACCGCGAAGCTCCTAAGTTTGACGAACTGTCAACCCACAAGGAGATGCTTGCTACCGGTATCAAGGTCATCGACCTGCTCGAGCCTTACATGAAGGGTGGTAAGATTGGTCTTTTCGGTGGAGCCGGTGTAGGTAAGACGGTGCTCATCATGGAGTTGATCAACAACATTGCCAAGGGACACAACGGATACTCTGTATTCGCAGGTGTAGGTGAGCGTACCCGTGAGGGTAACGACTTGATTCGAGACATGCTCGAGTCTGGCGTTATCAAGTATGGTGAAAAGTTCAGAAAGGCAATGGACGAAGGTAAGTGGGATCTTTCTCTCGTAGACCCAGAGGAGCTGGCAAAGAGTCAGGCTACCCTGGTATACGGACAGATGAACGAGCCACCTGGGGCACGTGCTTCAGTTGCGCTTTCAGGACTGACCGTTGCCGAGGAGTTCCGTGATCACGGAGGCAAGGACGGTGAGGCAGCAGATATCATGTTCTTCATCGACAACATCTTCCGTTTCACCCAGGCAGGTTCTGAGGTTTCTGCGTTGCTCGGTCGTATGCCATCAGCCGTAGGTTATCAGCCAACACTGGCTTCTGAGATGGGTGCCATGCAGGAGCGAATCACTTCTACCAAGAACGGTTCCATCACTTCCGTGCAGGCTGTATACGTTCCTGCCGACGACTTGACCGACCCTGCTCCAGCTACCACCTTTACCCACCTGGATGCTACCACAGAGCTTTCCCGTAAGATTGCCTCTCTCGGTATCTATCCTGCTGTAGACCCACTGGGTTCTACCTCTCGTATCCTCGACCCGCTGATTGTGGGCAAGGCTCACTACGATTGTGCACAGCGAGTAAAGCAGTTGCTGCAGCGTTACAACGAGTTGCAGGATATCATCGCCATCCTCGGTATGGATGAACTTTCGGATGAGGATAAGTTGACCGTGAACCGTGCACGTCGTGTACAGCGTTTCCTGAGTCAGCCATTCACCGTAGCCGAGCAGTTTACCGGTCTGAAGGGTGTGATGGTTCCTATCGAAGAGACTATCAAGGGCTTCAACGCCATCCTTGACGGTGAGGTAGACGACCTGCCAGAGCAGGCATTCCTCAACGTAGGTACTATCGAGGATGCGAAGGAGAAGGCTAAGCAGTTGCTTGCAGCAGCACAGGCGTAATCTTTAAATCCACGGCTTATGTTACAGCTAAAGATAGTATCTCCTGAGAAAGTAGTCTTCCAGGGTGAGGTGGAGAGCGTACTGGTTCCGGGAACCCTCGGCTCGTTCGAGATTCTCAAAGACCACGCACCTATCATCTCTTCGCTCGAAGTGGGCAAGGTAGAGTATACCACCAAGGAAGGCAAGCAGGCAATGAACATCAAGGGCGGATTCGTGGAATGTAAGAAAAACGAAGTAAGCCTTTGCGTAGAAGTTTAGATTAATTAATAATTGATAATTAACAATTAATAATTATACATTGTACATTGTCAATTATACATTATACTTAGAACAATGGAAAAAGAAGAAAAGTTGCGCTTGCAGACTATCAGACAGGCGAGTATCAGGTATAAGCAGATTTCTTTGTGGCTTACAGCAGCAGTGGCTCTTGCCGTGCTCTTTGCCTGCAGATTGTCTGCTCAATGCGATGATATGATAGCCCAGGTTGTTAACCCGCTGGTAGTGAGTGCGATATTCTCGCTCGTTGCAAGTACTGCTTATGGTGAAGCCTGGAAGGCTGTGGCTAAATCATCTCCCGCCAATCTCGCCAAGTTCTACCTGGCGGCATTGGTCTTGAAGCTGATGGCCGGTACACTGGTGTTCCTCATCTACGTGCTGGTATGCGACAGGCAGAACATCCTGGGATTCACTGCCATCTTCGCCCTGTTCTATGTAGTGCTTCTCGTGTTCGACTGCATCTACTTCGCTCGGGTAGAGAAAAAGAACCGTCTTTCATAAGCGGTTCTGAAACAAATAATTAACTGAACTTTCGCATATGGGGAAGTTAAGTGAAGTTAGGGAAGTTAGAAGGAAGTTAAGGGACACATGTCCTACGTTTTACGCTAGAAGACTATTGTCCCTTAACGTCCAGAACGACCGTAGGGAGTGATAACTTCTTTGACTTCAATCAATTCCCTCACTTGCGAATAATTAATAAACAAAAGTAAGAATTAAAGAATATGAAACATCTCAAGCAATTCCTCTTGATGGCGATGCTGCTCTTCACGCTGGCACCTGTGCAGGTATCGGCCAAGGAAGACATCGACGTGAAAGAGATATTGTGGGGTCATATCAAGGATTCTTATGAATGGCATATCACTAAGGTGGGAGATCATCCCGTAGTGATTCATCTGCCTATCATCGTGAAGAGCTCAACGGGCTGGCACGTCTTCTGCAGCAGCCAATTCTCGGAAGAGAAGGATGCCAACGGAGACCGTCCGGGACCATTCAACCTCGTCATCAAGAACGGTGATGCACAGACGAATCCCAACAAGATAGTAGAGAAGGTGGGAGGTCAGGAGGTTCGTCCTCTCGACATCTCCATCACGAAGACCGTTTGCGTGCTCTTCATCGACGCTATCATCCTGTTGCTCTGCATCCTGATACCAGCCAGCTGGTGCAGGAAGCACAAGGTGGATGACCCTGCACCAAAGGGATTTACAGGACTGATGCACATGTTCGTCATGTCGGTATATGACGATGTGATCAAGGCTACACTGGGTAAGGAAGCCCCTAAGTATGCACCATGGCTGCTTACTTGCTTCTTCTTCATCTTCGTGGCCAACATCATGGGTATCGTACCATTCCCTCCAGGTGGTGGTAACCTGACAGGTAATATCGCCTGCACCGCATTCTTCGGTGTGACGACCTTCCTGATCACCAACTTCACCGGTACGAAGGAATACTGGAAGGACATCTTCTGGCCAGAAGTACCAACCTGGCTGAAGGTTCCAGTGCCATTGATGCCATTCATCGAGCTTTTCGGTATCTTCACGAAACCGTTGGCTTTGATTATCCGACTCTTCGCCAACATGATGGCGGGTCACGCCATCGCACTTTCGTTTGCGGCTATCATTTTCATCATGTTCAACATCAGTGAGAATGCTATCGCCAACTATGTGGCAGGTACGGGTATGACAGCAGTAAGTATTGCGATGAGTGTCTTCATGATGCTCCTCGAAGTATTGGTAAGCTACATTCAGGCATTGGTATTCACCATGCTGAGTGCAGTATTCATCTCGCTGGCTCATGTAAAGTCTCATGAGGCTGAGCCAGAGGTTGCTTAATACATTGAACTTTGAAGTTTGAACTTTATGAGAAGTTTGAACATTGGACTTCATGATTTGATGTAGAGGCAAAATTTCAATTAAACAATAAATAAAGAAAATATTAACAACTTAAATTATAAGATTATGTTATCACTTTTATTAGCAGCAGAGATTGCAAAGTTGGGTGCCGCAGTAGGTGCAGGTTTGGCCGCTATTGGCGCAGGTATTGGTATCGGTCGCATTGGTGGCCAGGCTATGGATGCTATGGCACGCCAGCCAGAGAAGATGGGCGACCTCCGTTCTTCTATGATTATTGCAGCTGCGTTGGTTGAGGGTGTTGCGTTCTTCGCTGTCATCATCGCCATCTTGGCAATCGTTATGTAATCATCTCATATGTCACTATCATCAGCCCCGGATCAAGGATATCCTCCAGAGTTTCTGCCGGATTCTGAAGCCGGGGTAGGATAGAGACTTTTCTAGAGTTAGTTAAAATAAAAACGTTTAAGTAAAACTTTAACCAGTATATATGGATTTATTGATTCCTGATAGCGGTTTGCTCTTTTGGATGACAGTCGTTTTTCTGATTGTCTTCGTCATCTTGAGAAAGGCTGGTTTCGGAGCCATCGTCAAGATGGTGACCGAGCGCAAGGCCTTCATCGACGAGAGCCTGAAGAAAGCTCACGAGGCCAACGAGAAGCTTGCCAATATCCAAAAAGAAGGTGAATCCATCTTGCAGGAAGCTCGCGAGAAGCAGGCTGCCATCCTCAGAGAGGCTGCCGAAACACGCGACGCCATCGTAGAGAAAGCACAGAATAAGGCTCGCGAAGAGGGAGCAAGACTCCTCTCTGACGCCAAGGCACAGATTGAATCGGAGAAGCAGAACGCCATTCGCGAAATCCGTGGTCAGGTGGCTGAACTCTCTGTTCTGATTGCTGAGAAGGTGCTCAAGGCTAAGCTCTCTGACGACAAGGCACAGATGGATATGATAAATCGGCTGCTGGACGAGGTTTCTTCTGACAACAAATAGTAAAGCTTATGGATATAGGTGTAATATCGGTGCGTTATGCCCGTGCCCTCATCAAGAGCGCACTCAGCATGAAGCTCGAAGATCAGGTCTACCAGGAGATGCAGACGCTCTACAAGAGCTACATCGACGTGCCTGAACTGAGATTTACGATAGACAACCCTATGCTCTCTAAAGACAAGAAGCTGGCGCTTCTCACCACAGCCCTGGGCAAGAACCCATCCGAGCTGAGCAAGAAGTTCATCGCACTCGTTCTGAAGGAGGATAGGGAGAGCACCCTGCAATTCATGGCTGCTTCGTATATCACTCTTTACAGGAAACAGAAGAACATCATCCGCGGTAAGCTGATCACCGCCACTGCCGTTGACGCCTCTACTGAGGATAAGATGCGCAAGATGGTGGAGCAGAGAACGCAAGGTACTGTGGAGTTCAAGACTGAGGTGAACCCGGATATCATCGGTGGTTTCATCCTTGAGTATGATACTTACAGAATGGATGCGAGCGTAAAGACTAAGCTCAACAACATTCTGACACAGCTCAAAAAGTAATTTTTTTGAGTAGTTAAGAATTTAAGAAGTTAAAGGAGTTAAGACAACACCTTTATCCTGATAAAACAGGAGGACTTCTTAATAATGAGAGAAACTGGATATAAGATAAGCTATTGTCTTAACTCCTTTAACTTCTTTCAACTCCTTAACTCCTCATTTAACAATTAAAATAAATAAACAATGTCAGATAAAATTAAACCAAGTGAAGTGTCTGAAGTTCTTCAGCAGCAACTGCAGGAGGTGAATAGCTCTGAAAAGTTTGATGAGGTCGGTACTGTTCTCACCGTCAGCGATGGTGTGGCACGTATCTACGGACTCCGCAACGCAGAGGCTAACGAACTTCTTGAGTTCGAGAACGGCACTATGGCGATTGTCATGAACTTGGAGGAAGACAATGTAGGTTGTGTCCTCTTAGGTCCTACTGCTGGCATCAAGGAGGGACAGAGCGTGAAGCGTACACACCGTATCGCTTCCATCCGCGTGAACGACAACTTCCTCGGACGTGTCGTAAACCCTCTGGGTCAGGCTATTGATGGTCTGGGTGACATCGACCTTACTGATGCCTTCGAAATGCCATTGGACCGCAAGGCCCCTGGTGTTATCTATCGCCAGCCAGTGAAGGAACCACTTCAGACAGGTTTGAAGGCTGTAGACTCTATGATTCCTATCGGTCGTGGACAGCGTGAGCTGATCATCGGCGACCGCCAGACCGGTAAGACTGCCATCGCAGTGGATACCATCATCAACCAGAAGAGTTTCTACGAGGCAGGCAAGCCAGTATATTGTATCTATGTAGCCATCGGTCAGAAAGCTTCTACCGTTGCAGCATTGGTACAGAACCTTAAGGAGCATGGCGCCCTGCCATATACCATCATCGTAAGTGCTACCGCTGCCGATCCTGCAGCCATGCAGTATTACGCACCATTTGCCGGTGCAGCTATCGGTGAGTACTTCCGCGACCGTGGTTATTCAGCTCTCGTTGTATACGATGACTTGAGTAAGCAGGCTGTGGCTTACCGCGAGGTATCCCTGATCCTCCGCCGTCCATCCGGACGTGAGGCTTACCCTGGAGATGTCTTCTATCTCCACTCTCGTCTGTTGGAGCGTGCAGCTCGTATCAACGACCAGCAGGAGGTAGCCGAGCAGATGAACGACCTTCCTGAGTGCATGAAGGGTCACGTTAAGGGTGGCGGTTCCTTGACAGCCCTCCCTATCATCGAGACACAGGCTGGTGACGTATCAGCATACATCCCAACCAACGTGATCTCCATCACCGACGGTCAGATCTTCCTTGAGACCAACCTCTTCAACCAGGGCTTCCGTCCAGCTATCAACGTTGGTATCTCCGTATCCCGTGTAGGTGGTTCTGCCCAGATCAAGAGTATGAAGAAGGTGGCTGGTACACTGAAGATTGATATGGCTCAGTATCGTGAGCTGGAGGCCTTCTCCAAGTTCTCTAGCGATATGGATGCCGTAACAGCAATGACACTGGACCGTGGCCGTAAGAACGACCAGTTGCTGGTTCAGCCTCAGTACCGCCCAATGCCGGTAGGCGAGCAGGTAGCTATCCTCTATTGCGGTGTGCACGGATTGATGCACGACGTGCCAATGGACAAGGTTCGCGAGTGCCAGGATCTGTTCCTCGACGCTATGCGCAGCCAGCACGCCGATGTGATTCAGACTTTAGGCGATGGTAAGCTCACCGACGAGGCCATTAAGGCAGTCGAGGAGACCATGGCTAATGTTGCAGGACAATATAAAGCGTAATAGCCTATGCCGTCGTTAAAAGAGATTAAGACTCGCATCGCCAGCGTCAACAGTACACGTAAGATTACGAGTGCCATGAAGATGGTGGCTTCGAGCAAACTGCATCATGCACAGGTGGCTATACAGAACATGCTGCCTTACGAGAATATGCTGGAACATATCCTCAAGAGCTTCCTGGTGAGTACTCCGAATGTGGACCATGAGTTGCAGGTGGAGCACAAGGAAACCAGGCGAGTGGCTCTCGTGGTTTACAGTTCCAACAGCAGCTTGTGCGGTGGATTCAATTCCAACGTCATCAAGATGATGATGCATGCGGTCGACGAGTATAAGGCTCAGGGCATTGACGACATCACGGTTTATCCTATCGGAAGAAAGGTGGCTGAGAAAACACAGAAGCTGGGACTCAAGATTGGCGGCAACTTCATGGATCTTGCCGATCATCCTAATTCAAGCGCATGTGCTGACATCGCCAGTAATCTTGCCAAGCAGTATGCGGCTGGCGAACTCGACAAGGTGGAGATGATCTATCACCACTTCAAGAGTGCCGGCTCGCAGATTCTGACCCGCAAGACCTTCCTGCCTATCGACCTCAGCACAGAGGCAATAGGAGGGGATAACGACAGAGATCTCACCTCTAATGTGGTTACAGCTAAGGCGCAGGAGTATATTCGCAAGAAACAGGCTGAGGAGAATGAAAGAAAGACTTCAGAGGCTAAACCTCTGAACGATGACTTCATCGTGGAGCCAGACTTGGAGACCGTTCTCGGTGTATTGATTCCTAAGCAGCTGCATCTCATGCTCTTCACAGCCTTGCTGGACAGTCAGGCGAGTGAGCATGCTGCCCGCATGGTGGCCATGCAGACCGCTACGGATAATGCCGATGAACTCTTGCGCGAACTCAACTTGCAGTACAACAAGAGTCGTCAACAGGCCATTACCAATGAATTGCTTGATATTGTGGGAGGTAGCGTAAACAACTAAGTTTCCTTCCATCTGTATAATGTTTAATCGGGGTAAATCACTTATTGAAAGAGATTTACCCCGATTTTATGTTTTGTATGCAAACAAAACAGTAAAATTAACAAATATTAGGAAAATACTTAAAAAAACTAATTTTATCTAAAGTTGCGCTAACATTCTTTCATTTTTTTTTTTTTTTTTGTTAACTTTGCGGCGCGTTTGAGAACTAAACCAGAAAATATGAGGCTTAGTTACCCAAATGGGATTGCGGGTACAGCATCGCCTGGATCAGGGTTGCTCCGAACGACAGAAGCTTTACGGGAAGTATACTGTCTCAATCTCCTTGCTGCTTGTGACGACTCGTTTCGACACAAGGGGGAAGAGAAAATGTGTCTGTATAAGAATACTTAAAATGAAAGAATGGACAATTCAATAAAAGATATCTATCATTCTCTAAGCATACAAGCCGGGACTCTTGGCGAACCAGCCAAGACAGAGGCATCATGGTATGCCATGCGCGTGTACATGAACAAAGTGGCGCTTTGCCGAGATCAGTTCAACCTTTTCAACAACGTGCTTAAGGATCCTGACCAGATGATAAACACATTCCCCGAAGATATGATGGGCGATGTGATGGAATATTACGCCCCCTTCGTAAAAGAGAGACAAGTAAACAGCCAAGGCAAGAAGATTGTGGTGGAGCGCCCACTCATACCCTCACTTTTCTTCATGCGCAGCAACAAGCTACAGGCACTATGCCTGGAGCGGGAACTGCGTGGCAAGGCAAGGCTATATCGCCAGCTGGTGGACTTCGACCCACAGCCCATCGCCATTCCCAAGCGACAGATGCAGATGTTCATGATGGTATCGTCGGGCGACCAGAAGGGGCTGGAATATTTCGAGGACGGAGCCTTCAACTGGAAGAAAGGAGAACGTGTCAGGGTCATCGACGGCAGGTTCAAAGGTCTGGAGGGTGAAATCAAGCGCATCAATGGCGACCATCGCCTCATCGTGTCGATAGACGGGGTCTGTGCCGTCGCCACCACCTATATACCAAGATGTTTTCTAGAAAAAATATAAAATCATATGAAATATCGTAATTCATTGCTTTCTGGAGCTTTTTGTACGGGACTTCTTGTCCTGTCTGCTTGTGGAACCCCACAACAAATAGCTTATTTCCAGGATTTTAACCAAAATCCTGATACGCAGGTCAATCTGAAAAGTGCGGTGATCACCGCCAAGCCAACAGATAAACTCTACATCGGCGTGAAGAGCAAGGATCCACAGATCACACAGCTCTTCAGCCTTACGGGAACCGCCACCAGCTACTCTACGTCGACCATCGCCAAGGATGCCTATTATTATACGGTAGACAGCAAGGGCAACATCGACTTCCCTGTGCTGGGCACCCTGCATGTGGCAGGCCGTACCCGAGAGCAGATAGCCGAGGGAATCAAGAAACTTCTGGTGGATCGCAACTTGGTGAAGGATCCCGTGGTGACTGTCAGCCTGACAAATCTCCACTATTCGGTGATTGGTGAGGTGGCACGCCCTGGACAGTATGAAATCGAGGACGAGAAAGTAACCATTCTCGATGCCCTCAGCAAGGCAGGCGACCTGACCATCTATGGCACCCGTGAAGACGTGATGGTGCTGCGCCAGGAAAACGGCCACCAGAAGATATACAAGATCAATCTCTGCTCGGGAAACAGCGTGTTCAACAGTCCGGTATATTACCTGCAGCAGAACGACGTGGTTTACATCAGCCCCAACGAGACCAAGGCTCGCCAGAGTACGGTCAATGGCAACAATGTCAGGAGCACGGGCTTCTGGATTAGCCTTGCCTCACTTGCCACCAGCGTGGCGGTACTTATCAAGAAATAATGTAACTGAACTTTCGCATATCAGGAAGTTAAAGGAGTTAAAGAAGTTATCACTCCCTACGGTCGTTCGGGAAGTTAAGAGACAATAGTCTCCTAGCTTAAACTTAGGACATTTGTCCCTTAACTTCCCTCTAACTTCCCTTAACTTCCCTACATGCGAAAAAAAACAACTTTCAAATTCAATGATTCAGAATAATCAAGCGACGATGCAGAATGCTCAGGTTCGTCGCCCCCAGCAGGCAGATGACTTCATTCGTCTGCAAGACTTAATGTATCTGTGCCTTGTGCGCTGGCGATGGTTTGTCATCTCGCTCGTCGTCACCCTGGGCATAGCCACTTATTACCTCCTCTCCACGCCGGGTGTCTATCAGCGCACGGCATCCATCCTCATCAAGGAAGACGGCAAGAGCCAGAGCATCAACAGCGATGTGGCCAGTATGTTCTCCGACATGGGACTCTCGGGAGGCAAGTCGAACGTCAACAACGAGTTGATTGCCATCCAGTCGCCAGCCGTCTTGCTGGAGGCTGGCAAGCAGCTCAAACTCGACGTAAACTACAGTGAAGACGGTACCTTCCATCCTGTGGCTCTCTATGGCAGAACGCTGCCTGTAACCGTTCATTTCTATAGCTTGAACGATATGCAGAGCGCCAATTTGGATGTAGAAGTAAAGCATGGCAACCTGTTTTCCATCGTGCATGTGAGTGGCACCGACAAGGCTGGAAACCAAGTGGAATCGGACGAGGAGGTACAGGGCAAGCTGGGCCAGACCGTCCGCACGGCGATGGGCCATGTATGCGTAGACCTGGCACCGGGCTATTCAGCCTTCATCAATGGACATGAGAGCAGGAAACTGCATGTAACCCGCACCAACCTCTATGCCATGACCGACCATATCAAGGCGTCGCTCTCGGCAAGCATCAGCGAGGAGAAGGCAACAGTCATCGACCTGACCTATAAGGACCAGCTCACCCAGCGCGCCGAGGACGTGCTGAACACCATCATCTCCGTATACCGCAAGAACTGGATGGAGGACAAGAACCAGATGACCGTCTCCACCTCCCATTTCATCACCGATCGCCTGGGCGTCATCGAGCGGGAACTGGGCGACGTAGACAAGGACATCTCCTCGTTCAAGAGCCGCAATCTGCTGCCCGACGTAGAGACCGCCGCACAGCAATACATGCAGAAGAGCGGCGATGTAGACAAGCAGATACTCGAGCTGAACTCACGCCTCTCCATGGCACGCTACCTGCGCGACTTCCTGACGGGCAAGGTGGGCAAGAACCAGCTCCTGCCAGCCAATATCGGCATCGACAGCCCGGGCATCGAGCAGCAGATTACCGAATACAACAAGCAGCAGCTGGAGCGCAACAACCTGGTGGCTAACTCCAGCGAGCAGAACCCCTTGGTGGCTGACTATGACCAGAACCTCGCCTCCATGCGCCATAGCATCGTAACCAGTATCGACAACTTCGTGGTGACACTCAACTCGCAGCTTGGCAACCTGCAGGCAAACGAGGCGCAGACCACCAGCCAGATAGCCAGCAACCCTAGCCAGGCAAAGTACCTGCAAACAGTGGGTCGCCAGCAGAAGGTGAAGGAGGCGCTCTACCTCTTCCTCTTGCAGAAGAGAGAGGAAAACGAGCTTTCCAAGGCTTTCACCGCCTACAACACGCGCATCATCACCCCTCCTACGGGCGACACCAAGCCCGTGCAGCCTGTGCGCCGCAACATCATCCTCGTGGCTTTCGTTCTCGGAGTCCTGATACCTGTGGTAGTCATATTTATCCGTGAGAACATGAACACGACGGTGAGGGGCAGAAACGACCTCAAGAACATCACCATACCATTCCTCGGTGAGATACCATACAGCATCAGTCGCAAGAACAGACCAACTCTTCTGCAGCGCATCCAGTTCTGGAAGAAGCCGAAGGAGACGCGACAGATTGTGGTGAAGGCAGGCAAGCGCGACATCGTGAACGAGGCGTTCCGCGTGCTGCGCACTAACCTGGAGTTCATGATAGGCACCCATCCCGAGCAGAACGTCATCATCCTTACGTCTTTCAACATAGGCTCGGGCAAGAGTCACCTGGCAGGCAACATCGCCATGTCGCTCGCCATCAAGGAGAAGAAGGTGCTCGTCATCGATGGTGACCTCCGCCATGGTTCCACATCCATGCTCGTGGGCAGCCCTGGCGAGGGACTCAGCGACTATCTCAACGGCAGGACCGATGACCTGAAGGGCATCATCTGTCATGGCGAGGAGTATGGACTGGTGGAGGGCTTCGACGTGCTGCCTATCGGTACCATGCCGCCTAACCCTACGGAGCTCCTCTTCACCGACCGTCTGGAGAAGATCATCAGGCAGGTGAGGGCTGAGTACGATTATGTGTTCATCGACTGTCCACCAGTGGAAATCGTGGCAGATACCCAGATTATAGAGAAACTTGCCGACCGCACCATCTTCGTGGTACGCTCGGGCTTGATGCAGCGCAGTTTGCTGGGCGACATCGAACAGCTCTACAAGGACAAGAAATTCAAGAATATGTCGCTCATTCTGAACGGAACCAAGGCTCAGGGCGGCCGCTACGGCCACTACTATCGCTATGGCTACCACTATGGCTATGGCTACGGCTACCACTACGGCTCCGACAAGAATGGGGGGCAAAAATAGGAAAGTAGGAAATTGGATAAAAGAATAGAAAAATATGAATATATTCCGTGAGGCGTTCCGTTGGATTTGCAATCCGACGGCAAGCAGGAAAGCACCATCAGAGAGACTCCCCGGCGGCATCGACTGGCACTGCCACATCCTGCCCGGCGTGGACGACGGATTTCAAGAGGTAAAGAAGTCGTTGGAAATGTTGTGCTTTTACGAAGGCTCAGGCATGAGGGATGTCTGGCTTACGCCTCATATTATGGAAGACGTACCCAACGAGACCACCCATTTGCGCCAAGTATTTGCCGACTTCCAGAAACAATATCAGCAGGACTTTGCCGAGCGACACCCTGCTGACAGAAAAATGCTCCGGCTGCATCTCGCAGCCGAAAATATGCTAGATGCGCTCTTCGAAAAGCGCCTGAAGGCAAACGACCTGTTGCCGCTGGGCGAGGATGGCAAGCTCCTGTTGGTGGAGACGAGCATCTTCTCTGCCCCGATGAATTTTCATGCCCTCCTGGAGCGCATCAAGAACAAGGGCTACACGCCCGTGCTTGCCCATCCTGAGCGCTACCTCTATATGGAGAAGCGCGACTACGAGAAGCTCAAGTTGATGGGCATCAAGTTCCAGCGAAATGCGTTCTCGATAGATGGGCAGTATGGCAAGAAGGTGCAGAAGCGATGCAAGTGGCTCATGAAGCACGATATGTACGACTTCGTGGGCAGCGACATGCATCGTCTCAGCATCTACTGGCGATACTGGTAGAATTAGAACTTAAGGTTTAGGTTTGATTACTGGGAATTTACTGGCAGCTCTGTACGCAGAATGCGCTAGCTACGGCAGTAAGTACGGTGATGATGAAATTGATCACCTTCTTGATGGTTTCTTTCTTCATAGTTCAAATTTAACATTCAACATTTAACATTAAGCATTCCACATTAAAGTGGAAATTTTTTCGCTGCATCGAAGCAAGGACACTCCTTAGGAGTCGTTCCCGGCAAGTCGCGGTGCCCTACAATCTGCGCCTGTGGAAACGTGATCTTGAGCTTGCGCAGCAGATTCCACATCGCGTCATACTGGGCGCGGGTCAGGGTGTCGGCAGGACGGCCCTCGTCGTCCAGCCCACCCTCGTAGCAGATGCCGATGGAGCAGCGGTTGTAGGGGCGGGCATGTGAGCCCACCTCCAGCAGCTTTCTGAATTGCGTGATGCTTCCGTCCTTGTGTACATAGAAGTGGTAGCCCACGGTGCGGAATCCACGCTTCTTGTGGTCGCGCATCAGTTGCTTGTCGGTGTAGTTACGGTCGGCACGTGTTGCCGAGCAATGAATTACGAGAAAACGGACGCTCAGAGGTGAGTCCATCATCTCGCCGTTCTCTGTGTAGGCGAGCAGGAGATGCTCATTGAGCACCTCCTCGCCGCCAATCGTCATCGGAAATCGATCTTGTGTCATTTTCGGTCAATTGTTTTAAAAAACTAGTTAAGGGGATTTGCAATCCCAGTTAAGAGATAACGGGGATATGCAATCCCAGTTACTACAGTCCTACTTCTCCCGAATCGCTGCCTGGGTTAGTGGTGGAGCCAGAGTCGCCCTTGTCTGTACTTTCCGATGGCGTAGTCGTTCCGGAGTCGGTGGTGGAAGACTTCTTTTTCTTAGCACCATACTTCTTCAAGTTGGCGTCGAGGTTGAGATTCACGTAGCGGAAGTCGCCCGTGGCGCGGGCTTTCATTCTCACTCCTTCGATGTTCTTAGATACGGTGAAGTCGTCGGCATTCTCTGCACCCATCTTGTTCTTGATGCTGATGTAGAAGATGGCGAGGTTGTCGAGTTTTACATTCTTGCCCATGAGCAGGAGCTCCTTGATGTGGGTCACGGCATCGATGAGGATGCCCTTGATGGTCCCGGCTGAGAATGGAGAGTTGTGACCATGCATGTGGTCGGCGAGCTCATCGAGATCTACAGTTTCACTTACGTGAGGCTTGGCGTAGTACTTGCCATAAGCCTTCACGTTCTTCTTGTTGTTGTTCTTCTTCAAATCGTACTCAATCATAAGGCTAATAAATTGTTTTATGGTTCGTGTTTCATGTATTAAAGCGCTGCGCAGTGCTTGGTTCTTGTTTACGGTTGCAAAGATACGACTTTCAGAAGAGGCTTCTGTACGATAGGGGTGAGATAGGGATACGATGGGGCATAAAACTGGAAAACTCAGTATTATGGCTCGCCCAGATACTCATAGATGAGCAGCGTCTGGCGCATGGTGAAGGTCTTCGCCAACCGTTCGTAGCCCTCTCTTTGCAGGGCCTCAAGCAGGGGCGGACAGTGGTTCACCATCCGCATCAGGTGGTTTAGTGCCACGTGTTTCGACTGCTCCGGAAAGTAGAGCTTGGCAAGCTCGTATTTCTTGTATATCTTGATCTTCATATAGAATTGACTTTTATGAGAACCGCGGTAATGATACTTAGCGTTTCTCTTGATGATACTTAGCGTTGCTGGCAATGCTGGTTAGCACTTGCCAGAACGCTGTTTACTGTTGGTCAGAACCATTCTGGCTATCCGTAGCTACGGCTCTGTACGGTTTCAGGTACGTTTCTGCGCATTCGTTTGGACTGCAGATCGCCTCGGTGTTGATTTCTCCCGGATTCTTCTCTATCACGAGCCATCCGTTGCCTTTGGCGCGGTGTACTTTCTTGAATCCCAGTCGCTGCATCACGGCGCTCAGGTTCTGGTGACTCATGTTGCGGCTCAGGGCGGGACTTCCGCCTATGCGCTCCATGATTTCCGATGAAAAGCGGAACTTTATATATTGAGGGTCGGTGTCTGATTTCGGCACCTTGTAGAAGCGCAGTATCTGGTCTTCCATGAAGTTGGAAACCATGAACATGCTGTTGTGCTCCCTCATCACGTTGATGTCGGCGGTGGTGAGCCAGTATACCCATCCCTCTTCCTGGTTCTTCACCCGATTGGTTACCTCTTGTCCCAGAGCTACAGCCTGGGCATAGACGTGCTGGTAGTCGATGGGTGTCTCCCTAGGGCTCTCGATATTGTCTACGAACCATGGTGAGTAGCGGCGGTTCTCCTCGTCGGTGATGATCTGTATGCTGTTGCTGGTGCCACAGAGGGCACCACGGTGCAGCAGTTCCGAACGATACTTGTCGTAGGGGCGGCGGATGGAGAACACCAGCTTGGTGACGTTGCTCTTGAGGGCGCTCAGCCCCTTGCCGAAGGTAGACTCCAGCTCGTCGAGGCATATGAGTGCCTTGCTTGAGAAAGCCTCCATGAAGTCCTTGTCGGTATAGTTGACGGTTGACTCGTTGATGAAGTACTGGCGCAGGCATGGTGGCAGGATATAATAGAAGAATGTGGTTTTGTTGATGCCACCCCTCCCGATGAATATCAGGATGGTCTGGCTCACCACTCTCGGTGATACCCATGCCACCACCATCGATACGAGCCATTTCTTGAAGAAGTATCTGAACTCTTCCTGCGAGTGGTGGTAGCCAGGGCAATAGTTGATGGTTACCCGGTTGGCAAGCTCGTCGATGTAGTCGGTCTTTCCGTCCCATTTGGGCAGACTCCTGAGATATTCGTCGAAGGGATCCCAAGGCTCGCTGAAGTCGCTGTTGATGATGGCGTGCAGCTTGATGGCGCTCACTTCGAGTCCCATCTCGTCCATCTGGGTCCAGATGGTGTTCTCTATGTTGTCGTCGATGCGGGTCCACTTATGGTATTTGCCTTTGATTATATCGCGGCTCAGCACCTCGTGAAATCCCGTCACCTCATTGTGGTGGAACTCGTATCTCATCGAGAGCCACTGCTTGATTACCTTGACGGTCGGCTTACCCGAGAAGCCCTCGCCTTTGCGGTAGAAGTGCCAGGTGCCTAGTTTCTCGGTGTGCTTGTAGCATGATTTCATCACGCTGTCAGCATCGGGATAGTCGGAGCTGAAGTTGCTCTTGGCGTAGGCCATTGCCTCTTCCTTGTCTATGCCATAGCGCACGCACACCTTGCCGAAGTGGTGCACATACTCGTTGTGGGCACCGCTCTCAAACTTGTAGCCCCACGTGTCGAGTAGGTTCAGTATGTGCTGCGCTGCCTCGTCCATCGAGGGAATCCCCTTGCTCAGTGCCACCATCTTCTGGCTGTTTCGCTTGCGCTTGCTGGCACGTTTGGCATATTTCGCCTCGTTGGCCTTCTTGGTGTAGAGCGCCTTCAGGTCGTGGGTGTCCAGGCCGAAAGGCTCTGCGTCCCAATGGAAGTAGGCGGTAGGGTCGTGTGCGAGTCCGCACATCCGGGTGATGTCTGCGCATTGCTCGTCGGCAGGCACGCCTAGCAACTTACTGTAATAGCTCATCGCCTTGCGTATGATCACATCGAAAAGTTCCAGTGCGGTCACCTCGTCGTCATCTATGGGCAGGTATCTGGAGATGATGCGCAGGCCCCGTTGGCTCACGGTGATGAACCTCATCATGGTGTGAGGGTCGGCGTCCGCCTTCTGTACGACCTCCTTCATCTTTTCTGCAGGAATCTTGTCGAGGTCCACGGCAATCATCTGGGTGGTCTTCACCACGTTGCGCAGTTCCTTGCCCCGTCCGTCCATGAGCACGGAGGTAGTGATGCCTGGCATCATCACCTTGGTTTGATGAGCGAGCTCGCTGCTGATGCGCATGTTCTTGCGGTAGTCTTCGGTACGAGCCTGGGTCATGGCGTCGAGGGTGATGATTCGCTGCAGTTCATCAAGACTGACGAGTTGTCTGCTTTCGCTGCAGGCGATAGCATAGAAGAAAGATGGTAATACCATTTCTTGTTTTTGTTCTGTTGTTGCCATTTTTAAGCAAATTATATGAAGTTGTTTAAAATTGAATCATATTGATTCCGCTGCAAAGCTAAGCATAAAATTTGGCATTGAAATCAAAAAGTTCCGATTTTGGAACATAACATAAAATTATTTAAAATGTTTTTCAAAAAAATCAAAAGTGAAGTCATGGGAATCAAGGATTCCTACGACTACAGACGGGCATGATTTCTGTCCACAAGTGTTTTAATCTTTTAGTCCACAACGTGTTCTGGGCTATGCGTGAAGAACTGAAGGAAGACCGTTTTGAGGGTGGTCTTACCGAGGAGGAGAAGCATTGGGCTTCCACCAAGTCAGCCATCCGCAAGGAGTTCCAGCTGTCTGATGCGTACACCAAGAGTCTGGAGGCGATGGACCGTGATGTTTCCATCGACGACTACTGGGGCGCGATACGTTGGATGGAGTCGTTGGTTGACGAGGCTCACAGAGACGAGCTGCTTCGTCTGATTGACGGGTTGCTGGAACCATTGTCGCCGAAATGATCGATTTTTAGATTACTGAACTTTCGCATATGGGGAAGTTAAGTGAAGTTAGGGAAGTTAGAAGGAAGTTAAGGGACGAATGTCCTACGTTTTACGCTAGAAGACTATTGTCCCTTAACTTCCCGAACGACCGTAGGGAGTGATAACTTCTTTAACTTCAATCAATTCCCTCACTTGCGAAACTTGAATAGATTAGCAAACAAAGTGTGAAGTGTGAAGGGGGTATATGAACTTTAGCGTGAAAAGAGTGTTAAAAAGAAGGCATAACTATCTGATACCCTTTCTCTTTATCTTTTGCGCACGATGTATATACAAAAGTTCTTATGCACCCCCTTCACACCCACCCAAACATATACCCCTATAAGGGGAACCGGAGGAAACGTAAAAAATCTGCGTAATCTGCGAGATCTGCGTGGTCCTCTTATCCTCGGCCGCACAGAAATCTGTGGGACAAGAGAAAGCTAATAACGTAAAAGTCTCTTAATTTTTTTGATTTCTCAAAAATAATTTGTATTTTTGCCGGATAATTGAATAAAATAACAGAATGGCAATGACAAAATTGAAGGTAGAGAATTTCGGTCCCATCAAGTCAGTAGATGTAAGTCTAGGTGACTTGAATATCTTGATAGGTCCTCAAGCAAGTGGAAAAAGCTTGTTTCTGGAGCTGTTCAAGTTAGTCATGGATAAGAATAGCATTATCGAGACATTACGAAAGTATAATTATATTTTGTCAAAGACAGATGTGGAACCTCTCTTGGATTATTATTTTGGAGAGGGTTTGCATACGTTGTTCAGTGGAGATACAAAAATAGAAGTTTCAGATAAGAAATTTGCAATCACGGATTTATTGAAGCCATCGAAGAACAGGCAGAATACCAAGGAATCCGTCTTTTATGTTCCTGCTCAACGAATTTTAGGAATATCAGATGGTCGCCCGAAGAATTTTATGGAGTTTGATGGTTCTGCTCCGTTTGTCTTGAAAAACTTCAGTGAAACACTGCGTGTGTTCATACAGAGTGGTTTAGGTAATCCTGATGTGATATTCCCGATGCGTAATCGTCTGAAGGGTGTGGTAAAGGATTCTATAGACGAATCCGTTTTTCATGGCGCAAAAGTCGTTATCGATCAAAGTTCAGGTCAAAGAAAGATGAAGCTGAACATTAATAATGTCAGTCTTCCATTTATGACATGGAGTGCAGGGCAGAAGGAGTTCATGCCTCTTCTGCTGGCAATGTATTGTCTCTCAGGACCTCCAACATCTGTAATCAATAAGGAAGATTACAAGTGGGTAATCATTGAGGAGCCGGAAATGGGATTGCATCCCCGTGCCATCCAGACCGTTATTTGGGAAATCATAGAATTGATGCAGGCGGGATATAAGGTAATAGTTTCTACTCATTCTCCTACGTTGTTGGAGTTTGCCTGGGTATTTGAGTCTCTCAAGAATTTGCCAGCGGAACGTTTTAAAAAGGCTCTTAGTGAATTATTCGACATAGATAAGAAATCTACAGCCGTTCAGGTAATGAAAGGTTTACAGGAAAAGGAGTTGAAGACATATTTCTTCTCATCAGATGGTGGTGGAGTAACCTCTACCGACATTTCATCTCTGGATGTTGAAAATGATAATCCGTTGATTGCGGAATGGGGAGGCCTGTCGGCATTCTCAGGCAAGGCTTCGGAAGTAGTAGGAAAGTATTATCAGGAACCGGAAATGTGAGAAGATGAAGAAAAAGAATGTAAAATCAGACACGAATGTCTTTAAGTCTGCGGTGGATAATACTGTAGATTTGAAGGATGGTTATTGTAAAGGCTTGCAGGCATTAAAGGGTAATTCTTTGAAGGTATCAGTAAGCAAGCAGCAGAATCTTTTGGGAAGTGTGGATATTGACGATTGTACAAAGGGTCTTTATCCGAATGTTTCAAGGTGGGATTATGCGATAGGGTATGAGCAAAAAGCCTGGTTTGTGGAAGTTCATCCTGCGAATACGAGCAATGTCAAGGAGATGTTGAAGAAAGTAGAATGGCTTGAAAGTTGGCTCAAGGATAAAGGATGTCAACTTGCTGAAATCAGGCGCGATCATTTGCATTATTGGATTCCATCCGGCAAGGTATGCATATCAAAGACTTCACCGCAGTATAGGAGTTTGGCAAAGCATAAGCTGCAGATTACGTCCTCTCCTTTCGTTCTGAAATAGCCCTTTGCTAGTAACGCAGTCCTAAAAAATCTGCGTCATTTATATTATCTTTGCAATGTCTATAAATACATTCAAGTTATGTTAGGAATAAAGAATAAAGAAGAAATTCTTACAGGAAAGAACGTAGATGTACTCTATGAAGAGTATAAAAAACGCTATGGTGTACCTTCTGTTAAAAGTATAGCTTAATATTATTCATATACAATAAGATGCAATCATTTATCGATAACTTAGACGAAACAGCAATGAAGGTCGCTGCCGATTTCGCCTATAAGGAGTCTTTGTCTCAGAAAACGATTCCTCATTCAGAGATTTTGAATGTCGTGAAGGAGGAATTAGGATGGAAATGAAAATCACCTGGTCAACATTGGCAAAGCAGCAATTGAAGGATGATTTTAGAACAAATCTCTTTGCAAGAGGGAGACAGGGGAGTCGAAGAAAGTTTAAATATATATAAAAATAAGTATAAAAGAAACAGAGATACAAGAAATAGTCTTATTTTTGCATAAGATATAAATGTAAATGGAATAGATTATGGCATACAAAGCATTAGATATAGCAAAAAAACTGATATTCAAGGCTCAGAATGATGAGCCTAATGGTGGTGAGCGTTTGACCAATCTCAAGTTGCAGAAGCTACTCTATTATCAGCAGGGATTCCATCTCGCATTCTTTGGCACACCATTGTTTGCCGAGGACGTTGAGGCATGGATGTATGGTCCTGTTGTGCCTGCTGTGTATGACGAGTATTCTGCCTATGGTTCCTCTGCCTTGCCAGAGGTTAAGGAGCCAGTCTCCTTGTCAGAGGATGAAGAAGAACTTTTCAACGAGGTATATGATGCCTATCGTGAGTTTTCTGCCATAGGCTTGATGAATCGCACCCATTCAGAGCGTCCTTGGCTCGATGCAGTGCCACATGACAGGGGTACGGTTATCACCCAAGAGAGTATGATGGCTTATTTCAAGACCCAGATTCAGTAATGCTTGTCGGCTATGGGTAAGAGATTCTCTTTTAAGAAGGGACAGCCTTCGATTACGGAAATTGGTAAGACCAAGGACAGAATAGTCTTTGGTTTTTCAGAGTTGCGCCCATATAGCTATGTTGATAGTCACAATGACTCGGGATTTTTCATTTCTTTTCTTGACAGATTGAAAAAACTTAGTTCCATTGATTGGAATACGGCTAATGTCTCTGCCCGTCATTCTTATGGCTTGGAAAAGATGAATGTCTGTGATATGACTCGTGCGGCACAAAGCCACGTTCCCGAAGGAATGGTAAGCCTCTTGGTCTTTAGGGCAACAGGTGACAATCATGTGTTCCTAGGTTATAGAGAGGAGAATGTCTTTCAAGTCATTTTTGTGGAATATCAGTTTGGCGATGTATATCGTCATAGCCATTAAAACCCTATTCATTTAAGTCATGGTCAATAAATGTCTAAGGTATAGCCATAAAGTCTTCCGCTAGGCGACAAACAATCGCAATTTTATTGCGTAAAACAATCGCAACTCTGTTGCGTAAGCACTCTCAGCCAGCCCCTTGTGGGCACAGGCTCCGCTGGCTGACCAAAACTCTGGCAGAGCTATAGCGTCGCCAGCTACTTCATCTCTGAAATCTGTGGGACATCGATGTGTTAAAAACCGGAAATATCTTGGCTATTTCAGATATTTCCCTTATATTTGCAGCATGTAAACAATAAAAAGGTACTCGATTATGATTAGTAAGAATGTTGAAAATATGATTCCAAAGATTCAGCAATTCTTTGGAAGCCAACCCATCAAGAAGGCTTGGCTCTTTGGTTCATGCTCAAGAGGCGAAGAGAGTATGGATAGTGATGTCGATATTCTTGTAGAGTATGATCGCCAGAACTCCAGAGTTTCATTGATGAAGATTGCTGCCATGATGCTCAATTTAGAAGATTTACTTCATCGTAAGGTAGATATGGTAGAAGCCAGTCGCCTCTTACCTTTTGCGTTAGACTCAGTAAATAACGACAAGTTCTTGATTTATGAGAGAAAGAGTTAAAGTATTATTCATGGCTATTATACTGTAGATCCGGAAAGTCTTTGGGATACAATAGAATGTGATATTCCAGAGTTAAAGCCTTGGATAGAGAAATATCTGCAAGAACAACCAGAATAAAGTCTTCCGCAAGGCGACAGACAATCGCAACTCTGTTGCGTAAGCACTCTCAGCCAGCCCTTTAGGGCACAGGCTCCGCTGGCTGACCAAAACTCTGGCAGAGCTATAGCGTCGCCAGCTACATCCTCTCGTTCCTGAGGAAAGAGAGGCTTGGTGAGAAAGGTGGAGCTCCCTTTGGCTAAAGGGAGACGGAGGGATTCGAAAAATCTCTTATAATATCAAATTCAAATTAGTTTTACTCAATCAATATCCAGGTAAGAATCCCCTCAAAGCGATTATTAATAAGGTGGCGCCGATGGGCGAGAGAAATGATTTTCGTAACGAATTTCACGGATTCTTTAGACCTGTTCGGTCTTTTTTCTTCTTTTGCTTGGTCGTTTCAATAAAAAAGTGTATTTTTGCAGCCATAAAAATGTTTTTTTAGTGAATACAATCAGAAAAAGTATATGAAGGAATATATTACCATACACAATGTTGGACCGCTTCGCCATATTGAACAGTTGGAGATTCTGCCTCTTACAGTTCTTATAGGTGAGTCTGCCATCGGAAAAAGTACACTGATGAAGGTACTTGTCCTGATGCGCTATCTATATAAGCTAGCTAATATTCGATCTTTTTTAAAACATTCGAAAATTACAAACTCTCCTTTCATAATACGCTTCGAGTCTTTGCTAAAGACAACTAATCTTGTGGCTTTCTTTCAGAGTAATTCATATATACGATATGAGGTGCATGCAGATTCTGGTAATGTGTATAGCATAGAGTATGACAATTCCAAGATTAAGCGTACGCTTTTGCCAAAGATAAGTGAAGAAGATTTGACCTTTTGGAAAGAGTCTTTTGTCTCGGAGAACAGAAATGTCATCCCTTCATGGACGGCTAATGCCTTGACGAATAAGAATGCGTCTTTGGGATTTTATTTTCATGAGACTATGAATGACTTTGCCCAGGCGGTGAAGGATGACAAGGAATATGATCTCTCTTATTTGGGACTGAAACTTTCCGTGAAGCATCCTAAGGGGCGTCCTGTTAAATTAACTGTTATGCCTGTTAACGATGCCTATGCTCCAATAGAGCTTACCCAGGCTTCATCTGGTATCCAAACATCCACTCCTCTTTCCGTCATCGTGCAGCATTTTGCCAAGGATTATTCCTTTAAGGAGGCTTTCCGTCGGTCTGTGCTTGACTACCTTTATGACAACGAATTGTTGACAAAGTTTTCTCCGGTTATCGAACTGGCAGATTTGCCAAAGTATGTGCATATTCATTTAGAGGAGCCTGAACTTAGTCTTTTCCCTGATGCTCAATGCCGCTTAATAGATGATTTGGTGAAGACAGTTAATGCAGCTTCTTCCAATGACCGTAAGATGGGAATTATAATGGCTACACATAGTCCTTATATCTTGAACTACTTGAACGTTTTGATTCGTCAAACGGCTGAGGAGCGTGCGAGAGTTGAGCCTGAGAATTTGGCAGTATATAGAATATACGATGGAAATGCTCAAACTCTCATGGCAACGGATGAGGAAGGAAAAGCTCTGGTTGATACATACGACTTGACAGAGATGATGTCTGCCATATACAATGAGTTTAACGAGTTGAGCAGATGAGAGACGAATTGTTGATAGACCGATTGCTGCAAGTGCATTATCCTCAGGAGTATGACTTGGATACCCATGGGGTGGTTGTTGATATGACTATCCATAGAGGGCTTGTCGAATTGTCAGACTCCAAGGCTTGTGATGATTGTCAAGGACACCGTCCACGTCGTGCTCAATGTGACAGGGTTAATTTGAGACTGGATACATCTGCCAGTCCTGTAGTCATTGTGGATTTTGAGAAGTATGTCAATCAATTTGATAATACTGCAGCTGCGATGAGGGATAGGTGCGATTACTTATTAGTCGATGCAACGGACGAGCATAACAAAATTGCCTTTTGTGATTTGACTTGCTCCGAAGAGAAGTATGTCAATCCCAATGATGGCAAGTATCCTTTGGGCAAGCGAGCCAAGGCTTCTTCACAGATGAGGAAATCCTTGGAACGATTATTGTTAGATCCATTGATGGCTCATTACATATTGACTTTTCCTAAGAAAATCTGCCTGTTTGGTTGGAGAGATTATGATGCTCCTGACGTAACTCCTCTGCGTGGAGATGCCGCTAGAAATATGTTGGCGTTTATGAGGACTCCCTCTGCGAATAGTCGAACATTAGCCAAGGAGATTTCCGTTATTGGGCATAATTTCAGCTTTGTCCAAGTAAAATATCCTTCTGTATATAAGTGGTGACGAATGAACAGAATCTCTCGTATGAGAACCCTTCAATGCGCTAGCCGTCAAACACTCGCCGATTAGGCGTCAAACAATCGCAACTCTGTTGCGTAAGCACTCTCAGCCAGCCCTTTAGGTTTCTGTCCCCTATAAGGGGAACCGCATACGTTCGCAAATAATCTGTGTGAATCTGACCGAATAGGTCAAAAAAAATCTGCGTCATCTGCGAAATCTGCGTGACCCTTTCAAATTCCAGGCCGCCCAGGCCGCAAAGAAATCTGTGTGAATCTGTGAATTCTATGGGACATCGATGTGTTAAAAACCGGAAATATCTTGGCTATATCATATATTTCCCTTATATTTGCACCATGTTTTAATTTGATGGTAAAGCTATGAGTAAATCAAAATCGTATCAAGTTCCAGAGGCAGCGCCAAGTTTGGTAGCGGATCCTGTGGGAGTCTGTATTTCTCCAAATACGGATATACAGACATTGCGCCATCATGTAATGGATGCAGTATATACCACGAATGACCAGAGTGCATTATATAACTGTTTGGTATTTCTGTCTAATCTCACCAATCAATCAGCGACCCCAATCAAGGGTAAGCTGCTCAAGCGTTTGGAAGAATTAGCTTTGCTGAAAGAGGGCTGGGATGGAGAAAACAGTGTTTCTATCGATTCTGGAATACAAGATTTCCTTCGTAGAGTCATAATGCTTTCCTCAGATAAGGAGTTGGTAAATTGGGTATTGTTCCCTGATGCCCGAGGCTATTTATATTTAGATTATACTGAGGGAAAGAACCTGGCTGGTATTACGGTAGCCCCTCATCAAATTGCAGCTTTTATCAAGCGTGATGGTCATTTATCCAAATACAATTACGACCATCTTAATGAACAGGATGTTTTGAATTTATTAGAGGAGGCACATATCTCCTGATATAGATTATTTTCAGAAAGAATTATAAGTGCTTTGTGATGGAATCCATAAGTTTCGGTAGCAATCAGCAAATGCAATAAAGAAAGGTATAGCCATAAAGTCTTCCGCTAGGCGACCAAACAATCGCAATTTTATTGCGTAAAAAATCTCAGCCAGCCCTTTAGGGCACAGGCTCCGCTGGCTGACCAAAACTCTGGCAGAGCTATAGCGTCGCCAGCTACATCCTCTCGTTCCTGAGGAAAGAGAGGCTTGGTGAGAAAGGTGGAGCTCCCTTTGGCTAAAGGGAGACGGAGGGATTCGAAATATCTCTTATAATATCAAATTCAGACTATTTTTACTCAATCAATATTCAGATAAGAATACCCTTAAAGCGATTCTTATCTGGCAGGGACTCTATGTCCTTCATTTCCGATACGAACCAATTATATAGTTAGAAATAACAAAAAAATATATATAACGAGAAGTAGCTTAGTAGTGTGGGCGCTACATAATCACCCATAACGCATCCTGCAGTTCTCTTTCGGAAACTGACCCACCGAAAGAGGCTCAGGATGCTTATTATTCAAGAACTTAAAACAATGCGTAATTTTAATCAATTAAAAATTGCCGTAGCCGGAACCGGTTACGTAGGACTTAGTATTGCTACGCTTTTATCCCAACACCATGAGGTAACAGCAGTAGATGTAATTCCCGAGAAAGTAGATAAACTGAATCATCGTATATCACCGATACAAGATGAGTATATCGAAAAATATCTGGCAGAGAAACCTCTGCATCTCACAGCAACCTTGGACGGCAAGTCAGCTTACAAAGATGCAGACTTTGTAGTCATTGCAGCACCGACAAACTACGACCCAGTGAAGAACTTCTTCGACACCACTCATGTAGAAGAAGTTATCGACTTGGTCCTGGAGGTTAATCCCGATGCAGTGATGGTAATCAAGAGTACCATCCCTGTAGGTTACACTCGAAGCCTATATCAGAAGTATGCCCAGAAGGGAGTGAAGCAATTCAATCTTCTTTTCTCCCCGGAGTTCCTCCGAGAGAGCAAGGCTCTCTATGATAATCTCTATCCAAGCCGCATTATAGTAGGTTATCCTAAGTTGATAGAACGCCCTGAGTTTAGAGATGAGAACGAGGCAATCTTGAAGGTTACTGATGTAGAAAAGTTGAAAGAAGCAGCCAAGACATTTGCCGCTTTGCTCCAGGAAGGAGCCATTAAGGAAAATATTGATACCCTCTTTATGGGCATGAAGGAAGCTGAAGCCGTCAAGCTCTTCGCCAATACCTATCTTGCCCTAAGAGTAAGTTACTTCAATGAGTTGGATACATACGCAGAAGTCAAGGGCTTGGATACCAAGGCAATCATTGATGGCATTGGTCTTGACCCACGTATCGGAACCCATTACAACAATCCAAGTTTCGGATATGGTGGTTACTGTCTACCAAAGGATACCAAGCAGCTTCTGGCAAACTATGCCGATGTTCCGGAGAATCTGATAGAGGCAATCGTTGAGAGTAACCGTACAAGAAAAGACTATATTGCAGATGCCGTGCTCAGAAAGGCAGGTTATTACAGTTATGCCGATGCCAATAGCTATGATGCAAGCAAGGAGCACAACTGTGTGATAGGAGTTTATCGCTTGACGATGAAGAGTAACAGCGATAACTTCCGCCAGTCAGCCATCCAGGGCATCATGAAGCGAATCAAGGCAAAGGGTGCAGAGGTAATCATCTATGAGCCAACTTTGGAAGATGGCAGCACTTTCTTCGGAAGCAAAGTAGTAAATGATATGGCAGCATTCAAGGCACAGAGCCAGGCGATTAT
The DNA here is from genome assembly GCF_052118345.1 of Prevotella sp. LCP21S3_D2. Classification (NCBI taxonomy): domain Bacteria; kingdom Pseudomonadati; phylum Bacteroidota; class Bacteroidia; order Bacteroidales; family Prevotellaceae; genus Prevotella; species Prevotella sp. LCP21S3_D2. The sequence continues at coordinate 223,005 of NZ_JBQKHJ010000003.1, forward strand.
CGCCAACCGCTACGATGCCAGTCTGGACGATGTGAAGGATAGAGTATATACCAGGGATATATTTAGAAGAGACTAAGAGTTTTTCTATAATCTAATTTAGATAAATAAAAGTGTTTTTATGTTGTTAATTCTTTGTGTTGCATTCTCTTTGTGTCTTCTCGTGATGCTCAAATACATATATCATGATTTAGCTCCTGGTAAGATTTTCTCCCTCTTTTGGATTGGACAAATTTTGCTATTGTCGATAGGAGGATATAGCTTCTTGATATTTAAATATACTGGAATATTATTTATTTTAGTTTGTCTTTTATGTTTTAATATAGGACCAATGTCTGTACAAACGGAGAGAATGGTGGATTATGTGGAAGAACGGAAATGTAATATTACTTTTCATGAAAAGAGATTGCTAGCCTTACTGGTCCTTCTTATTGTCTTAGGTTTTTATAATCCAATTCAAACTATCGTTTCTCATGGATTTAGTTTGTCCAGCTTATTAGATTTCTCTAGTTTACTCAAAGTAAACAATAGTTTATCAGTAAGTAGATATACAGAAGATACATCAAATGGTTTGTTTACTCAATTCTTTTTGATTTTTTCATATACAGCACCTTTGTTGGGCGGATTTTGTTTACCAGCATTAGCTTCTAAAAAGGGAAAGTGGATCTGTTGTGCATCATTGTTACCTTTATTGTTTGCTGGTTTAACACAAGGAGTGAAAATGTGCATCATAACTTCAATTCTTGTTTTTATTTCTGGCTATTATGTATCTTGTATACTTCTGGGGAAGAAAATTATAATAAAGACTTCCACGATCATTAAGTTTGTGTTAGGGATTGTTGTTCTGTTTGCAATCTTATTGCTTTCGATGATGTTTCGAATAGGTAGATTTGACTTGTCTACTTTTTATATAGTTACCGATAAATTTGTAGCTTATGCTTTTGGACATTTACCTGCTTTTGATTTGTGGTTTGACAAGCAACCATGGGTTTCTGATACTTTAACCTTTGGAGCTAAATTCTTTCTTGGAATAACGAACTTCTTAGGAATCTTAAAGCGTGAACAAGGTCTTTATTCGGACTTTATGGTAATCTCAACAGGTGGTGCAGCAACTAATGTTTATACCGTTTTTCGTGTCATTATTGATGATTTTGGAATCATTCTTAGTCCTATATTGTTTTTCTTCTTAGGTGTTTTTATACAGCGAATATATAGAAAACTTCTTCTACTTGCTAATTACAGAATAAATTCTGCAATTTGTGTGTCATTTCTGTTTATGACATTTTGGAGTTTTGTCACTTCTGTTTTTGTATATACGAGTTATATATGCATGTTTGCTGCATTTTATTTTATATTATGTTTCTGCACTCAAAAAGTTGATAAAGAGAATGCGTGAAATTTTTATAGGTATTAAAAGCCGTTTCTCAAAAGGTTTGGGACAAGATGTCTTGTGGACTCTCATAGGACAAGTCCTCCTGATGTTAGTATTGTTGATAATCAACAAGTTCTTGAGCAACGTATTGTCTATAGAAGATTTTGGGCGATACAATGTTATTCGGCGGAGTACAACTGTTTTGTCTTTTATGCTTTTGGGCGGATTAGGCATTGCTATGCCACGGTATTTGCCGGTTTATGCAAGTAAAGGAAAAGTTAGAAATTTAGAAGGACTATTATATGCCTCTTGGCTTTATTTATTTGTTATTGCATTTTTTATTAGCATTGTATATATACTATTCTATCGTAAATTAGTTACGTTGGTAATAGGAGCAGATGATGTAAAATTCTATATCTTATGTTTGGTTTATGCTATGACGGTTGCGATTACTTCTTACATTTATGCCTACTATCGAGGCTTGGGCAAGTTTAAGTTGTTTAATATATCCCAGATAATTGTTCAATTGCTTTTATTGATACCTTTGATATTTAGGGTTGAACAATTGTTTTCGATTATAGTGGTTTGGACTTTGACTAATTTTTTGTTTGCTGTAGGAACGGCTATAAGGGAATTTCGTAAATATTCAGTATTGGTTAAACATTATCGGGTAAATGTAAACTTGCTATTTACTAGATTTAAAGAGCTGTTTATCTATTCTTTCCCTCGATTGTTTGGTGATTTCTTTCTGTTTGCTTATTCGGCTTTCCCAGCTATTTATATAGGCACGACTTTAGGCTTGGAGCAAACTTCCTATTATAGCGTAGGAATCTCATTGGTAACAATGGTAACACCTATATATTCTTTCTTGGGAGTAGTGTTGTTGCCAACTGTCTCTAAAATGATGGTAACTCATCAAGTAAAAGAGGCTAATCGTCTTGTTTCTAAGTTAGCTTTGGCTTATATAGTCTTAGCTTTACTTTTTACGGGAATTTTATATTTTGGCATAGATGTTTTTATACATTTATTTTTTGCAGATAAGTATTTGGTAGCAAGTAATATAGGAAAAGTAATCGTACTTTCAATTTTACCTCAGTCGATTTATCTATTATATAGAAATCCTAATGATGCAGTTTCTGTATTTCCTTTTAATACTATAATGCTTGCTGTTAGTTTTGTGATATTAGTTGCAGGGTTTATGTATTTTCATACGCTTCTTCAATATGCATATGTTTATTTGTTAATTGCGATATTTCAATGTTGTAGTTCTGTGCTAGCATGGACTTATTTTTATAATAAAAAAAAGAAGTATGACTTATGATTTTATATTTGTAGTCCTAGTATATAGGAATACATCTGATTTGATAGATTTTTTCGCTTCGTTAAAGTTGGAGCGAACAAAGGTGATTGTTGTCAATAGCTTTTATGATGAAGAATCAGAAAAGCAGTTCAAGCAAATTTCAGAAATTAATCATGCTGATTTTTTGTCTGTGCCCAATAAAGGTTATGGCGCAGGGAATAATCGGGGAGTGGAATATGCTTTGAAACATTATGATTTCAAGTATCTCGTGATTTCGAATGCTGATGTTGAAATTAAAAAACTGGATTTTGCAGAATTGGAAAAATATGGAGAGGGTATTTTTGCTCCTAAAATTCTGACACTTTCTGGAAAAAATCAGAATCCCTCTTGTCCTTTTATTCCAAGTTTGTTGACAGAAAAATATAAAAAATGGTGTTACTTTGGAAACCATAGGAAGCTGATGTGGCTTTATTATATGAGTTCACGTCTTAAGAAATGCATATATTATATCTTTTGGAAATGTAGAAGATGTGTTTTCTCTGCACATGGAGCTTTTGTGATCTTTTCTAAAGATACGGTAAAGAAATTATTTCCTTTTTATTTGGAAACGATGTTTCTTTTTAACGAAGAAGAGCATTTGGGAAGATTGGCTAGGCTTCATGGCATCAAGACATTTTATATTCCAGAAATCATTATAAATCATAAAGAGGATGGAAGTATGAAAATAGCAGAAATTCATAAGTTTGAACCCCTAAAGCGGCAATCTTTTGCGGTTTATTACGATTATTGGTTCAAAAACAGATACTATGATAAAGAAAATTAAATTTCAAAATTATAAGGCATTTTCTGGTCAAGAAGAGTTAGAGCTACGTCCTGTAACTTTGATCATAGGGAAAAATAGCAGCGGAAAGTCTTCTGTATTAAAGCTTTTGCCTCTGTTAACATCTATGATAAATGAAGATAATTGGATACCATCTCTTAATATCAATGGTGTTTCGTATGGTGGCTCATATCAAGATTAATTTAAAGTAAGTCTAATTCTGGTTTAAGTTTTGGGCTTGTTTATGAAAACGGACTGGCTATAGAGGTAGAGTATATGAATGATACTGATGGCTTACATATCTATCGCTACCAGCTGTCTTATGCAGAAAATGAACAGAAAGGACAAATGGAGCGTCAAGGAACTGTTGAAATTCCAGCAAAAGCTTTCTTTACAGCGAATCATTTATCGAAGAATGATTTGGAGGTTCATCTTGATTATGTTGGTCCTCTTAGAATTATGGCTCCTAGTAATGTTCGTTTTCATGGCTTTTCTGCGAAAAACAGAGTATATTATGATGGAAGTGGGGCTTATGACATTCTTTTGAACTCTTATATTAAAAAAACTTCTTTGTTCCAAGAGGTTTCTAACTGGATGGAGAGTCATCTTGAGGGACAAAGGATTGATTTCTCAAACAGCTCTAATAACTCAGGCAATTATACTCTTTGGGTGAAAAGAAAAGGAGCTGATGTTAATATTGCAGAAGTGGGACAGGGTATTGCGCAAGTTCTTCCTGTTATTACCTCTGCTCTATCATCAAAGGCATACTTTATCAATGTGATGGAGCAGCCAGAACTTCACTTACATCCAGCAGCTCATGCTCATGTGGCTGAACTTATAGGAACATCTGCCAAGCAAAATCATAGCACTTTTGTTATTGAATCGCACAGTAAGAACATGTTGTTGGGATTCAAAAAAATGATAGTAGATAAAGAAGTTGATTTTGATCCTGACGATATTGCCATCTATTTCGTAAAAGAATTAGAGGACGGCTCTACCTTGCAGAGAATTCATATTGATGAGAAAGGTGAGTTTGATGAATGGCCTCTTGGAGTGTTTAGTGAATCTTTTGAACTAATTCGTGAAATTAATAAATTGTTGAGATGATTGTTCATATAGGAAGGGAGTTCTTGAATCTTAATGATGCCCAAAAGGAGGAAAATGTGGTTGAGATAGTAGCGATTCTTGATCATGGGCATTTTTTGAAGAGCATTACTAGGCTTAGATCTTGGTCCTTCCATTTTCCCAATATCTTCCATAGGTGAGAATCGTTATGAGATGCATTCTGATTTACTGATGAGAAAATATCATTTTTCGGAAGAAAATGCTAAGTCTGTTCTTGATAAAATTTCAACAAAATATTGTAATGGAGAGGAGCCTGATTTGTATTTTGATTGGCTGGCTACTTTAAACAAGTAGGTAGTATGAAACAATACTGCGTTAAATTAATATTTAATCGTCTGTAAATCAATAACTTATATTAAGAAATGCTTATGAAAACTTAACTATAAAAAGTTGGTCAAGTCGCTGATTTTCAGTAACTTTGCAAATCACGACAAACGCAAAATTATATGAATACAGGACTTGACCAATATATGGATATCTTTAAAGATGCAGTTGAAGATTCGGCTGCAAAGTTAACAAAAAGTTTCGAGAAAATACTCATCGAGGTGATAATTTTGTTCATGGTAATACCAAGAAAGATAAATTTCACCCAAATGGGGAGGTATGGCTCGCATGTTGAGCAAACCTATCGCAACGCATTCGGCTTAAAAAAGTCGAAAAGCATTGACTGGCTCAAACTTAATGTATCACTTGCCAAGCGCTTCTTTGCTAAACAGGGAAGATGGGCTATTGCCATTGATCCCAGGAAGAGGGTATCGATGTTCTCCTTGATGGCACCTTCCTGAAGCAAAGCGGCGAAGGTCTTGGCTGCTTCCTTCAACATCTCGACATCGGTTACTGACTTGATAGCCTCGTTCTCCTCTGCAAACTCAGGGCGCTCGATAATCTTTGGATAGCCTACGATGATGCGGCTTGGGTAAAGGTTATCATAGAGTGCCTTGCTCTCACGAAGGAACTCTGGAGAGAAGAGAAGATTGAACTTCTTCACACCCTTCTTGGCATACTTCAAGTAGAGGCTACGGGTATAACCGACAGGGATGGTACTCTTAATGACCATCACTGCATCTGGGTTTACCTCCAGAACCAGGTCGATGACTTCTTCTACATGGGTTGTATCGAAGTAGTTCTTCACTGGGTCATAGTTGGTTGGTGCTGCAATCACTACGAAGTCTGCATCCTTATAGGCTGACTTGCCATCAAGGGTTGCCACGAGGTTCAATGGCTTTTCAGCCAAATACTTTTCGATGTAATCGTCCTGGATAGGAGAAATCTTATTGTTGAGTTTCTCCACCTTCTCTGGGATTACATCTACTGCTGTTACATGATGGTGCTGGGACAATAGCGTTGCTATACTCAGACCGACGTAGCCAGTACCGGCTACTGCTATTTTTATATTACGAAAATCTTTCATTATTTATATAAAATTAAATAGTTCTTCATTCAATAGTTCGTTAATAATTCAATAATGTGCTAAGCAGCTATACGCTGTAAGCACGAGAGATCTTTGAAAATCTTGCTAATTAAAGTTCGGTTCGGGGTGTACCCACTTGCT
>NZ_JBQKHJ010000004.1:0-182873 GCF_052118345.1 Prevotella sp. LCP21S3_D2
AAAGTAAGGCTTGTTTAAAGAGGGCTCAGTAAATTAAAATGATCTCAGTGCAAAAATACCGAAAATTGCTCAAACCGCCAAACGTTTTACATCATTTCTCACATAATATTTGTTACCCAGTTTATTATGTAAAAATGATGTAGGTTTCAAAAAGCCCCGACTACATCAAAGTAGCCGAGGCTTTCCTTCAAAATCTTCTATTTTTTATGTTTCTTCAATCTTCCAATCCCCAATCGTTCGCTTTTGGCTATCATAATTGATTCCCACTTTAACCAATCGCTTTCCATCTGCCGAATAAGGTATCAGATATCCCTTATCGTCTATCTGCCTCAGAGCCTCTTTTGCCGACTTATCGTATTTCAGTTCTATCACATACACAGTATCAGGCATGTGCAGAACGGCATCAGCCCTACCTATTGCACTATCTTCTTCCACCAGGATATAAGCACCCAAGAGGTTGAAGATGAGATAGAACACCGTTTGAAAATCCTTCTCGTTTTTATTAGACAGACGGTTGGAGATACTAGCAAGATAAGCTTGCATCTTCTGCAAGGCACCATCCATGTTGTTGCTATAGAGCTGTTCCAGAAAGGCAAAGATAAAACTATTATTATCCAATTGAATTGGAGACAGATAGTTTGGCGCAAGCGATTTCAACATTCCTATGCGCACTTCCCTGTTAGGATAGTCCAGCTGATAGCATTGCAACAGCGGATTATACTTCTTGATGGTAAGATAACCACTCTGGTAGAGCAAAGGAAGCGCTGAAGTCATCTGCTCTGGCGAAACATCAAAGTCATCAACCCCTACACTTTTCTGCTCAATATCCATCACTCCCACATGATACTTCTGCAAAGTCTTGATGAGATAACTTGGCGTACCGGAACTGAACCAATAAGCCGAAACCTTTTTGTTCTTCAAGGCCTTCACAAGACTGAAAGGATTGAATATATCTTCTGAATGATCACTGAAATGATAGCCATCATAATATGACGTAAGTTCACCTATTGTTTCTTCCAAGGTTCTGCCTAAATGCTTTGCCAACAACTCCACATCTGGCTTCATATCATTCAGAAGTTCCGTCTTACTAATACCGCAGATAGCAGAATACTGGTCGAACATGCTGATATTATCCAGGTTGTTGATTTCACTAAAGATACTTAATTGAGAGAACTTGGTAATACCAGTAATAAAGACGAATCGCAACCAAGGGTCCAAGTATTTAATAGGACTATAGAAGTTCTTCATGATCAAACGGAGTTCTACCAGATTTTCCTTCTCATGCACGACATCCAGCAATGGAGCATCATACTCATCAATGAGAATGACTACCTTCTGCCCCGTCTGCTTATAAGCACGTTTTACCAGACATTCCAAACGCTGATTAGCCTTAATAGCCCAATCTTCCGTACCATAGATTTGTTCCAACTGGCTTAGCTTACCTTCCAATTCATTGATTAAGTCAGCAGGATTCATGTGCTTTGCCGTACTCATATCAAAATGAAAAACCGGATACTTTACCCATTCCTTCTCATAATCCCCAAGGGCAAGCCCATCAAACAGATTCTTTTTTCCTTCAAAATAAGCCTGAAGCGTAGAGACAAAAAGAGACTTTCCGAATCGTCTTGGGCGACTCAGAAACAGATATTTGGATCCATTTCTTATGAAATCCACAATATACTTAGTTTTATCCACATACACATAGTTTTCTTCTCGTATCTCAGAGAAGGTTTGTATGCCCACCGGATATTTTCTAATCTCTTCCATAGCTTTTCTTTTTTATATTCCGCTGCGAAGTTACGAAGAAAAATGCATATATGCAAAGGTTTTCATCGAAAAATTTCAATGTTAACAAAAACAACTCATTGTTTTATGGCTCCGAAGTCTATGAGTTCCGAAGTGGAAAACATAGAGTTAAAAGGCAAAGAAAATAACACGGACAAATTGAATTTGTCCGGACAAACTGCCCGACAGCCCATAAGTCACGAATTTTTAACCATTTACAAGCACCCGGTGCATAGAAAGCTACTTTCAAAAATACTCTTCACTCTTCACATTCATAATGTAATCTTTTGTGTATGAGACACTTATGACGGTGAAGAGTTGAGCTGACTCTTCACCACTCTTCACTACTCTTCACCCTCATCATTTTTTTAAACGCATCATATAAGCAATGGTTCGGTCATCTATTATGACCAGCCCCAATCATCTATTATGACCAGCTCCAGCCATCAAAGATGACCGAGCTTCGCAATAAGGTGAAGAGTGGTGAAGAGTGGTGAAGAGTGAACAAGCACTCTTCACCTCTCACAACCCCAGTGTTTATCGGGGTTTCAGGGGAATCTGTGAAGAGTGAAAAGTGAAATCGAGAGTAGGGTTTTTCTCACGCAAACCGACTCCACCTGCAACCAGAAAGCTTCTGCCGAATCGTAGTAACAGTCCTATTGAAATTTATCTCCCGACGCATTATTTTTTGCCTGGCAATGGCACAATATTGCCCCAGTTAAGGGCAACTTTGTGCCATAGCCAGGCAAAAAGTGGAATAAGCCTTCTTTCGAATTTAAATAAGGCTCATTCGTTGATGCTCCATACTTTACTGGCTGAGTAAATAAACTGGGTTTTTAAAAAAAGAATCGCCAGGAAGCAATTCTGTTGCTTCGCTGGCGATTCAGAGAGGGAGATTTATCTATGTAATATCGTGTTCTTATTCCGCCTGAATACCGAAGTACTCGTTGAGTTCGGCGATGGCAGCGCCATCAGCATTCGGAAGATCCTTCACCAGCTTGCCTTTTTCCAGCAGGAGGATACGAGAGGAGATGTCGGCAACGAAGTTGAGGTTATGGCTGGAGATGATGACCGTGGTGCCCTGCTCCTTGCAGATGCGCTGAATCATGTGGGCGATAGTCATCTGAGAAGATGGGTCAAGATAGTTGAATGGCTCATCCAGGAGAAGAACCTTCGGATTGATGATCATCGCTCCAATGATGCCAATCTTCTGTCGGTTGCCCTGAGAGAAATCACGGAGATACTTCTTGGTTCCCATGATTTCATCGTGCATAAAGCCCTCAAACTGCGCCAGTCGCTCCTGCAGGGTTTCATCGTCGATGTTATAGACATCAGCGATGAAATCGAAGTATTCCTCAGGGGTGAGGAAGTCGATGAGGAATCTGCCGTCAATGTAACTGCCGGTATATTCCTTCCAGGTTTCACTCTCGTTCACCTTCTGTCCATTGCTTTCCACGAAACCATCATCTGCCTGAATCAGGTCGAGAATCAGGCGGAGCAAGGTGGTCTTGCCCGCACCATTATTACCTACGAGTCCTATCAGCTCGCCCTTTGCAACACCCAGATTATCAATATCGAGTACGGTATTGCCATTATATATCTTTTTGAGATTCTGAATCTTAATCATATTACTTTGAACTTTATTGTTACTTTGAACTTTGAGCTTTGAACATTGAACTTTATGATTACTTTGAATTTTGAACTTTATGATTAGTAAAGCTATTGAATTGGCTTTCCCTTCGGCCGCCGAACGTTGTTTCTTCACTCTTCGTTCTTCACTCTTCACTTAACTCATGAACTTCTCCATGCGCTTATACTTGTTCTTCTCGAAGATGGCAGCAATCTTGGCGATGAACCATTTGTGGATGGCGATGCTGATGACTGCCAGCGCTACGCAGGTGATAAACCATGCCGTCTCACCGAAGAAATGATAGATGGCACAGACGCCTGCCAGCGGGAAGAGGAAAGCGATGGCATAAAGATTGATCTTCAGATTCGCTCCCTGCATGCTGAACATGGAAGTCTGAAATATCTCCAGACGGGAAGAGAAGAGTGCCGTAGGCAGATTGAAGAGATTGATGAATACTGCCAGACAGAAACCGCTGATAAGCACCTGGATTCCGATTCCTGCCTGCAGGAAAAGGAACGGAAGGGTGAGCAACAAGGCGACAGCACTCACTACCATATAATAATAGAAGCAATTCTGCAGCATCTGCTTCACCTTTACCGGCTTGGTCATCAAACCATGGAAGAAGTTTGCCTCAATACCAAAGGTCCATTGCGACAACACCACCGATGGCAGCAGGATGGCACCTGCCACATAGAGGGTAGTCGTAGCCACCTTATCCCCCATTTCCTGTCCTGGTTCTAAAGGCATCAGGGCGAAGAGATAGGCATCGAAGAGGAAGATGGCGGTAATCATAATCACCATCGTACGGACACGCTTTGCTCTCAATGTGCCGATATATTGCAGACTGAAGAGGTTGACATGGCTGAATCCACGGAACTTGGAAACCTTCTGTTTCTGCTCGTTATAAATCTTTTCGTGATAGAGATAGGCGGTAAGTCCGGTGAATACCGCTCCTGCAAGGAAGAAGAGACCTATCCATCCCATATATACCGGGAAGAAGGAAGCCACAAACATATATCCTATCAGCACGGCAAACATTCCCATCCATCCCAATATCAAGGGCCATTTCAGAATCCACTCCGTAGCCTTGCGGTAACAGGTGATGTAGATGCCGTTGATGAAAGAGAACTCCAGGAACAGGAAAAAGCTGGCTACAGCCTCACTTGCCGGCAAGAGATAGATGAACACCGGAAGCGTAAGCACCGGAAGCACATAGTTCCAGAAGCTCACGAGATTGGTAGTGAGCAGGAACTTGTTCCAGATTTTCTCAGGCACAGGGCGCGACTTCACATAATCATCCATTGCCGTAATATCCCGCTTCATCACCATCTTCATGATGATGTCAGGAATCAGCATACCGATTACGATGCCCGCACCCAATAATGCCGGCATATCTTCTCCCTTCAGTTCTCCTCCACTCTCGGTAAAGCCCTGGAAGAAGCTGAAGCCCACCACCACATACAGGAAGATGATGTAGCAAGCCACGAAGGCGTCTCTCTTGCGGAAGTTACGGCGCTGTTGCAGCCACCACAACCTTAACAGTAATTTCAACATAATTCATTCTTTTCAATGGTTTACGGGCACAAAGGTAAACAAAAAACTTAGAAATCTATAACAAAACGAAAGAAATAACTTAAAAATAACATTAGATAAGAAACAATTTACAAGAAGAAACAAAAAGTTATAAGAAAAAATAAAAAAGCAGCACCTTCGTCACGAAGATGCTGCCCGTTTCTAACTAACACTAACTCATGTATCAACTATTCATCAAACTATTAAAACCTAAAAATCAATTCTATTTTACCGGCAAGATGTTACCCTCCTCATCATAGAAGAGAGGAGCCACCTTTACGCTGCGAAGCCAGGTTGTATCATTTGATGGCACGCAGTCGTGATGGAACAGATACCACTGTCCCTTGTACTCACAGATACTGTGGTGGGTTGTCCAACCAACAACCGGCTCCAGGATGACGCCCTTGTAAGTGAACGGACCATAAGGATTATCACCTACTGCATAGCAGAGATAATGGGTATCACCGGTAGAGTAGCTGAAGTAATACTTGCCCTTATACTTGTGCATCCAGCTAGCCTCGAAGAAGCGATGAGGATCATCGGCTGGCAATACCTTACCCTCCTCGTCAACAATGACAACAGGCTTTGGCATTTCAGCAAACTGCTGCACATCATCAGTCATCATGGCTACACGGGATGGCAACGGATTCTCCTTGCCTTCTGGAAGATGCTCATCCTTCAGTGCCTTGTTGTCCTTGTACCACTGAAGCTGACCGCCCCAGATACCACCGAAGTAGCAGTAAATCTTGCCGTCATCATCCTTGAACACACAAGGGTCGATGCTGTATGACTTGCGGATTGGATCGGCATTCGGAACGAAAGGACCTTCAGGCTTATCAGCCACAGCCACACCGAGATGAAACACACCATTATAATCCTTGGCAGAGAAGATAAGATAGTACTTGCCATCCTTCTCCACTACATCGTTGTCCCACATCTGCTTCTCAGCCCATGGCACATCCTTTACATCGAGAATCACACCATGATCGGTTACCTCACCTTCCATCACATCGTCCATAGAGAGAACATGATAGTCCTTCATCTGGAAGTGACCGCCATCATCGTCAAAGCTTTCGCCGCTATCCCAGTCATGAGATGGGTAAACATACAGGCGACCGTTAAACACATTGGCAGATGGATCTGCCATATAATCCTTAGGGAACAAATATCTTGCTTTCATTGTTATCTTATATTTAAAGAGATTGATAATATTATCTTAAGAGATTCTATTTGAAGAGATCTTATTTAAAGAGATTGACGATTTCCTTCACCACTGGCTTCACCTCGTTGTTGCGGTCGATGAGCAGCGGATAGTTGGTTCTGCCTGGGATAGGCCAGCCATTCAACCAAGAGTGACCATCGTTGACACCCCAGAAGGTAACACGACTGATGACATCCTTGTGACGCTCTACAATCTTGAAGAGATCGAGATAACGCTGGTTGAAGAGCTTCTGCGCCTTCTTGTCAAGACCCTTCACGTATGGATTGTACTTTTTCTGAAGTTCAAACTTCTGGCTGATTTCCGCACCGCCGAATCCTTCCGGATTAGGAAGCATGTTCATATCCAGCTCAGTCAGCATCACCTTCACGCCTTCACCAGCAAAAGCCTCGATGCTCTTCTCATACTCAGCATAGTCAGGATAATCAAAACCATTGTGGCTCTGCATACCTACAGCATCGATGCGGAGACCCTTCGCCTTCAAATCGCGAACCAGTTTGCAGATAGCCTCTCGCTTGGCTGGCTTCGAAGTAGAATAATCATTGTAGTAAAGCTCTACGTTAGGATCAGCCTCATGCGCAAAGCGGAAAGCCAACTCGATGAACTCCGGACCGATAATCTTATAATACAAAGACTTGCGGTAAGAGCCATCATCCTCGAATGCCTCGTTCACTACGTCCCAGCCCTTTACTCTACCTTTATAATGAGTAACCACGGTCATGATGTGGTTATACATTCTGCCGATGAGCACTTCACGGCTTACCAGATTACCCTTAGCATCGGTAAACATCCACTTAGGTGGCTGAGAATGCCAAACCAGACAATGACCTATCAAGGTCTTGCCATTCTTCTCTGCCCAGTCAGCGAGTTTATCGCCATCGGTGAAATCAAAGCGATTCACCTCCGGATGATTCTTCTCACCCTTCATACAGTTCTCGGCAACCACCTGGTTAAACTGTTTCTTCACTACTTCCTCACCTGCCGGGTCTTGTCCGTCAGTCAGAGAAGTATTAACAGCTGCACCAACCAGGAAATATTTGCCCATAGTTTCCTGGAATGTTGGGATTTGAGCGTTATTACCTTTCTGGGCAAAAGCTGCAGAAGCAAGCATCAAGCCCAAGGCAAAAGTCGATATTCTTTTCATTGTACACTTATTATTTTATTCAAGTTTCGCAAGTTCAGAAGTTAAAGAAGTTAAGGAGTTATCGCTCCCTACGGTCGCTGAGGAGTTAAGACAATAGTCTTTTTGGCGCAGTTTTTAAGCAGCGAGACATACGTCTTAACTTCCTTAACTCCTTTAACTTCCTAATATGCTAAAATTCAGTATCTTATTTTTTTTCCTGATGACGAGCTTCAATCTTCTTGTTGATATCGTCGATGACCTCATCTGTCAACTCATATTTAGAGATGATGAACATCGCCAAACCCAGCAGGATGGCAGGAATCACGCATACCAGCCAGCGGATACCCTCCTGTGCCAGCGCACTCTGCTGCTCCAAATCGTTCATGAAGTAAGCACCGGCAGCATTACCAACCGACATCATGGCGAAGGCGGTAATAAAGAAGAGAGCCACGATACGGAGAGGACGGTTATGGAAAAATTCTGTCCACAGGTCGCTCACCTTAACGTTCTTGGTTTCCTTCTCGTCCATTACCACACGCTCCTTGGTCTGGGTAAAGCAGAATACCAGAAGGGCGAAACCTACCAGAGCATAGATCAGCATGGCAACAAACCAGGCATTACCATCGATAGGAAGCGAGTTGCTCTCTTGAGCTGCCGCAGCCTGATAACCGGTCCATGCAAGGACTGCACCAGGAACAACACCACCCAAAGCCATACCAGCCTTGTAGAAGATACCGGTCAGGGCATTGACAATACCGGCAATACGCTTGCCACTGGTATATTCAGCATAGGAAATAACCTCAGGAATCAAAGCCCACATATAACCTGTAGCCACGATAACACCTGTTGACTTGATGAACTGTGCAATATAAACCAGCGTGATATAATCCTTTACTGGTCCCATCTTGCTGATGAAATAAAGCATCGCCATACCCACGATAGCCACAGTAAGGAAGATGTAGAACATATTCTTCTTGCCTACCTTTTTCTTGATGGCAGGCACCAGCGGCATAAAGATGAAGGATGGCAGAGAACCCAAACCCATGAAGAGCGCCATTTCGATAGGGAGATCCTTGGCTGCTGCGAGCATGGCTACCAGGATTGGAACACCTGCCGATACACAGAGTCCACCCACATTTGCCATGAACATACGTACAGAGGTGAGAATGGTTATCTCATCTGTATCGCGAGTCAGCGAAGAGTTCAAGGCTCCGTAAGGCACATTAATCAATGTATAGAGCATTGACAAGCCTACGTATGTTACGTAAGCATAGATGAGCTTGATGGTTTCTGTCTGTCCCTCCATACCATTCCAGAAGCAGAGGATGGCAAGTACGGTGAGGGGCAAACCCGCCAGGACGAGATATGAACGATACTTACCCCAACGTGGATTATGCTTATCTACATAAGTTCCCACCAATGGGTCCCAAAGTACATCGACCAGGCGAACCACCAGGAACATGGTGGCAGCCACACCCGGATTGAGTCCGTAGATGTCGGTGTAGAAGAACAACAAATACATACAGATGGTCTGGTAGATGAGGTTTTGTGCCAAGTCGCCAGATCCGAATCCGATGCGTTGTAGCCAATTCAGTTTGTAGAATCCCTTAGATTCCTGTGATACAGTTGTCTGTTCCATATTTTATTCAGTCATTAAGTTTACACCTTATTATATATATATAACATAAAAGATGCATATAATATATTTACTTCAATTTCTCTGCGGCAAACTTGCCCATTGCCTCATATCCCTTCGGATTGAGATGCAGCCAGTCGTCAGAATACTCAGCCTTCAGACGCTGAGGGTCTTTCGGATCGCGGGTCAGCTCATCGAAATCGATGACCTCGTCGAAGGCACCACTTTTTCTGATCCATTCGTTCACGGTCTGTCGCATAGCCTCATGCCAGAAAGAATACCATCCGTTGCCCTTGGTTGGGGTAATGGTTCCGCCATACACCTTGATTCCCTTTGCCTTGGCTTTCGCTATCAGCACCTTGTAGCAGGCAATCAGGGTATCTGTTACATGCTCATAATTTCCACTGCAGCAACCGATATCGTTGGTTCCCTCGAAGATGATGAGTTTATCTACACCTGTCTGTCCCAGGATATCACGGTCGAAACGTTTCATGGCTGGTTCGCTCAATCCACCTTGCACCACGCAGTTGCCACCGATACCGAGATTCAATACGCCGTATGGCTTCTCTGCATTCAGAGCATCCGAGAGGAAATCGGTCCAACGGTTCTGCTGATTGGTTGTACTTCCACGGCCATCGGTAATAGAGTTTCCGAGGATAGCCACCACTGGGGTAGCCTTATCGGTCTTCACATCAATGGCAGAAAGATTGTACCAGTGGTCAGCCTTTTCCTGCTTATCGAAAGCTGCATCTGCAGGTTTCACCGCCTTGCCCTTTACATTACTTACTATATAAGAGGTAGTACGTGAACCACGATGGGATGTTGCATTCACTGGAGTCTGCTTGCCATAGTCGATGGTAATCGTAAGGCGCTGTCCACTCTTCAAGGCATATTTCAAATCATCTGAGAAGATAGCCTTGCCTGGAGCAATGGTTACATTCTTCTTGCCATTGAATTTAAGATACTTCACCGTCTTGGTCAGAATTCCCCAATTGCTTGGAACATCAGTATCTGCAATATACACCGATTTGATTTCCACCGGTTCCTTGCTCTGCTCATTGCTGAGCTTCACTCTGAGTTCCTCTCCGCCAAAGGAAACATGAACTATCTGTCGACAAGAACGGTTGCTCAAGCTTTCCTTAGGCATATCTCCTTTACCAGTCCATTCAACAGCAGTCGCCCAAGAACCCTTCCACACTTTCTGTGCGAAAGCCAAGCTACTACTTCCTGCCAGCAAGAGAGCCAACAATAAAATCTTTATTGTTTGTTTAGTCATTGTTTTACATTTTTGTTAGTCACAATTCGCTATTCACGATGCAAATGTACAAAAAACTATTGAAAGCTCTTTAATATCTAGTTACCAGAACGTTTCTATTTGTTTCATAGACAAAATAAAAGCATAAAAGACAAAGAAACAAAAGGAAACGAAACATATTATCGCATTTTTATTTGTTGCTTTCGCAGTTTTTTACTACTTTTGCAGCAACAATAACCAAACAAGAACAAGTAAACGACCAAAAATATGAAGTATACCAGGAAATGCCTTGCGGCACTTATCGCACTCCTCGCCTCACTCATGCTATGGGCTGATGGTGGCGAATTATTCACATCTGGCAAACTGTCCAGTTCGCTCATCAATTGTGTCGTACAAGATAAGTACGGATACATTTGGGTAGGTACGGAATATGGACTGAGCAAGTTTGACGGCTACAGATTCACCAACTATCTGCACGACGAGAAGGATACGACATCCATCACAGACAATATCATTTCAGATCTCCTTGTTGATAAGAAAGGTGACCTGTGGATAGGTAGTGCCAAGGGACTGATGCGCTATAATTATGAGACGAATGACTTCACTCGTCTCAATTTTCCTGATGGCAGAAAGCCACGCATCTACTCTATCGTAGAAAATCACTGTGGTGATATTCTGTTGGGAACTGCCGGCTACGGACTTTATTCCGTAAAGAAAGCAGCTTCTGACAAAGCAGCAGATAAGCAGTTCCTGATTAAGCAGGAAAGACAATACGCAGAGCGCGACTCCGTCGTATTCTTTACCCATATCTATGAAGACCAGCACCACTATCTATGGCAGAGTAGTCACCTATCCACCTTTACCCGATTCATCGAAAACAAGGGAAAGGTGAACCGCAAAGACTTCAAATCGCCATACGGAGCGCCAGTGGCTTTCATACAGCATCGTCCACAAACCCTGCTCATTGTATGTATGTATGGCATCATCTATTATGACTATAAGACGGGCAGAATAGCAGATGCCGGCTACGACTTTGGCACCTACGCCAATAACGTAACCATCAATAATGCAACCTTCGACCATGAGGGAAATCTCTATATCAGTACCTCTGAGCATGGAGCATTGCTGATCAGGAAAGGAAGCAACCGGGTGGAGCAACTGGAAAGCAGCAACAGTAACTTCGATCTATCCACCGCCTTCGTCAATGACATCATCGAAGACAAGGACAACAACCTCTGGATAGGATGCTATAAAAAGGGACTCTATCTCATCAACCAACGCCAACAGGCTTTCAACTCATGGAGTTTCTCAGCACAAAACTATATAATAGGTAGTAGTGTATCCTCTATTGCGCCAGGCGATAGAGGAGAAACATGGTGTACCGTACAAAACAGTGGCGTCTTCTGCTTTGATGCTTCAGGAAAGATTATCGCTCATCCTCAATCACCAGCCGGAACCTGTATCATCTACAAAGACAAGCGTGGCAGCTATTGGATCAGCAATAGTAGTGCACTCTACAGCTATAATCCATATACTGGAGCTTACCAGCAGAAAATCAGCTTTACCAGTGCCGGCATCTATTGTATGACTGATGACAACCAGGGAAACCTCTACATTTCGGTCTACAGTAAGGGACTATATATATATAATGTGGAAACCGGTAACGTAAAGATCCTCAATATGAGTACCCGTGGTAAAAAAGGTTACCTCTGCAACGACTGGGTTCGCAGTATGGCTCTTGACCACACCGGACATCTATGGATTGGTACAGCCAACGGTGTATCCTGCCTCAACACGCAGACACTCAGCTTCAAGGATTTCGGATGGCACAATATCCTAAAAGACAAGCAGATAAATGGCATTTGCGAAGGAAAGGACGGAGACATCATGATGGGTACTGAAAAAGGACTCTATCTCTTCGACCGCAAAAAGAACAAGGTGGTAGACTTCCCTCACGCTGAAGCATTAACAGGCAAGCAGACATGTGGTATCGTAAGAGACCACAAGGGCGACTATTGGGTTAGCACAACCATGGGAATCTGGCAATATGACACAAACGCCAAACGATTCATCGGACACATCAATGGCAACGGACTCACCACACGTGAATATGTTTTAGGTTCCATGATGCATACATCCGATGACATGGTAGCCTTCGGCACAAGCGACGGCATCACCACTTTCTATCCTAACGTAGTGAGAGCCAACAAGATGGAGATGGGTAACGTATACCTTACCAACTTCATCAAAGCCGGAAAGGCAACCAATTGTCTCAGCGACAACTTCAAGATACCATACTCAGAAAACTCATTCACATTGGAGTTCTCTCTGCTCAACTATAAGAACACTGACAATATCAGTTTCCAATATCGCATCAATGGCGGCAACTGGAGCAGCACCAACGAGGGAACTAATGCCGTATCCTTCAACAAGTTGAAGCCTGGCAATTACAAGCTGGAAGTAAGAGCCACCAGCAATGGTCAATATTCGAAGAAGCCAACTGTCATCAACATCAAGGTGTGTAACCCTTGGTATGCATCACCAGAGGCCTATCTTCTCTATTTCCTGGCCATCGTGAGTGCTGTTTTTTACGTATTCTATACTTACGAACGCCGTCGCAAAGCAGACTTAGAAGAAACCAAGATGCAGTTCCTCATCAATGCCACTCACGACATCCGTTCACCGTTGACCCTGATTATGGGACCTCTCAACAAGTTGAAGAATAGACTAGAAGACGCAGAGAGCAAACAGGATATCGACATGATAGACCGCAATGCCAAGCGACTTCTGCTCCTGGTCAATCAGATTCTTGACGAGCGCAAGATAGACAAGAACCAGATGCACCTGCATTGCCAGAAGACCAACCTTAAGGAGTTCCTGCGTGGCATAGTATCTCTCTACAACTTCAATGCCCAGGAACGTAGCATCACTCTTAGCCTGAAGGAGGACGAGACCCTAAACGAGGAAGGCAACCTGCAAGTATGGATAGACCGCATCAACTTTGACAAGGTTATTTCCAACTTACTCTCCAACGCCATGAAGTATACCTCGGATGGCGGTGATATTACGATTATCATAGGAAAGAATGAGAAGAGTGCCATCATCAAGGTTGAAGATACAGGTATCGGACTGAAGGAAGAAAAGACTGACCGCCTCTTCGACCGTTTCTATCAAGGCAATAACAACAGCGACATTCATATCGAGGGAACCGGAATTGGTCTGAACCTCTGCAGAGCCCTCGTCAAGATGCATGGAGGAACTATCAGAGCCTATAATCGCACCGATGGAATCAAGGGTTCCTGCTTCGAGGTAAACATTCCATTGGGCAAGGAACACCTCAAGCCAGAGGAGATCCTGCAGGAGGATGGCACAAAAACTGCCGAATCCACCGGTAAAAGAACGCAAGCCAACCGCAATTTCAACATCCTGATAGTAGATGACGATGCAGAGATTGCACATTATATCAAGACCGAACTGAGCGACTGGTATCGATTTGAACATGCCTGCAACGGAAAGGAGGGTCTCAAGATGTTGCTCACCAGCAAATATGATCTCGTGATAAGCGATGTGATGATGCCGGAAATGGATGGTGTTACCATGCTCAAGAAGATAAAGAGTAACACTAACGTAAGCGATATTCCAGTCATCCTGCTCACCTCCAAGAGCGAAGTAGAAAACCGACTAGAGGGATTGCGTAAGGGTGCTGATGCCTTCCTGGCGAAGCCTTTCAATATGGAAGAACTTCATATTCTCATCGACAACCTGGTAGACAATGTCCGACGCATCCGTGGCAAATACAGCGGCGCACAGGGACAGAAAGCTAAGATAGAGCAGATACAGGTGAAGGGCAACAACGACGCTCTCATTGAGAGAGTGATGAAATATATGAACGAGCACCTGGCCGACCCAGACCTCAACGTTGAAAAACTGACAGAGGATGTAGGCATCAGCCGTGCCCAACTGCACCGTAAGCTGAAAGAAATAGCAGGCGTCTCTGCCGGTGAATTCATCCGTAACTTACGATTGGAGCAAGCTGCACGTCTTATCGAAGAAGGACAGATTAATATCACGCAAGTAGCTTACTCTGTGGGATTCAACAACCAGACCCATTTCTCTACAGTGTTCAAGAAACACTATGGCATGTCACCAAGTGAATATGCTGAAACAAAGAGAAATAAGAAATAAACAACAAATAGAAGAGAATAAGGTATTTTTTCGTATCTTTGCAGCAGAAACAATAACAATACAAACTAACGATCTGCAAAGATATGAAGAAATACCTCATTTTATTATTTACGGTACTTACATCACTCCATGTTTCTGCACAGAGTGACGGTTCACAGTTATGGCTCGGAAAGCAGTATGCTAACTCATGCCAAGTCATCTCACAGTTGCCTGATGATGCAACAGCCAAGATTGCCAAGCAGGAGTTGGAAAACAACTGGCGTGGCAAGAATGTTGAGCTCAAGATAGACAAAGCTCTGAATCTTGGCGAGGGCTATAACATCTACGCCCGTCCTGCACAGCAAGGCGACAACATTCAGTACGAAGCAACTATCACCGCCAGCAATCCTATCGGTTTGCTCTACGGTGCCTACGAGCTGATTCGACTTCAGAACACCGATGCCTACAACACAGGTAGCGGCAATCAACAGAACTTCAGTAAAGCTATCGATGAGACCGAGAAACCACAAGTGGGTCTCCGCATCCTCAACCATTGGGATAATCTCGATGGCAGCATCGAACGTGGCTATGCCGGCAAGAGCATCTTCAAATGGGAAGAAATCAAACTCGGCAAAAACGGCAAGGGTGGCAGCATCAGCAAGAGTCTTCACGACCGTCTCATCACCTATGCCCGTGCCAACGCATCGCTCGGAATCAACGGAAGCGTACTGAACAATGTAAATGCATCACCAAAAATGATGACTGCTGAATACATTAATAAGGTGAAGGTCATCGCCAACATCCTGCGTCCATACGGAATCCGAGTTTATCTCAGCATCAACTTTGCTTCTCCTATGGCATTGGGCTATACCAAGACTGCCGACCCACTGGATAAGAAGGTTCAGCTGTGGTGGAAGAAAAAAGCAAAGGAAATATATGCTACCATCCCTGACTTTGGCGGATTCCTGGTAAAAGCCAATTCTGAAGGACAGCCTGGTCCTGGCGATTACCACCGCACCCATGCCGATGGAGCCAATATGCTTGCCGATGCCGTCAAACCATACGGAGGCATCATCATGTGGCGAAGCTTTGTTTATGGTGCCAACCATAAGGGAGAAGACCGTGTAAAACAAGCTGTCAGCGAATTCAAAGGTATGGATGGCAAGTTCCGTGACAACGTAATCCTACAGTCAAAGAACGGTCCGCTCGACTTCCAGCCTCGTGAGCCATACGCTCCTATCTTCGACAACATCAAACAGACTCCACAGATAGCAGAACTTCAGATTACCCAGGAATATCTTGGTCAGTCTAAGCACCTCACCTATCTCGCCCCAATGTGGAAGGAATTCTTTGATTTTGTCAATCCAGACAGACTGGTTGGAATCTCAGGTGTAGCCAATATCGGTGATGATGCCAACTGGTGTGGTCATCCTTTCTCACAGGCAAACTGGTATGCTTTCGGCAGATTGGCATGGAATCCTTCACTTACAGCTGAAGAGATTGCTCATGAATGGCTCGTACAGACCTACGAAAACCAGGATGAGAAGTTCACCAAACCTGTAGAGATGATGATGATGACCTCACGTGAAGCTTGCGTCAACTATATGATGCCATTGGGCTTACATCATATCTTCAAGTTCGATCACCACTACGGTCCGGAACCTGATGGTTTCATTGCAAGTTATCCTCTGGAATGGTGCCCAGTATACTATCACAAGGCAGATGCTCAGGGTGTAGGTTTCGACCGCTCATCCAAAGGTACAGATGCCGTAGGTCAGTATCCGGAACCATATCGCAGTCTGTATGACAACATCGCAACTTGCCCTGAGGAATATCTCCTCTGGTTCCATCATGTGCCTTGGACTTACAAGATGAAATCAGGAAGCACCCTCTGGCAGGAACTTTGCATGAAGTACAACATGGGTGTAGCGATGGTTGAAGTATATCGCGACTTCTGGCACACCTCAGCCAAACAGTATATGAAGGGTCATGAACAGGAATGGCAACATACCGATTCATTGCTCAATGTGCAGTTGGAAAACGCCAAGGAATGGCGCAATACCTGTCTCAAGTATTTTCAGACATTCTCTAAAATGAAGATTTATGAATAAGATCGTATTATCTTTTCTAGCATTATTATGCTGCATCAATATACAAGCAGGAGTGAAACTGCAGAAGCAAGGCTCTGCAACCCAGCTTGTTGTCAATGACAAGCCGATGCTTCTCCTGGCTGGTGAGTTAAGCAACTCTGCCGCAACGAGTCCTGCCGACATCAGGAAAGCATTGAAACAGATGAAGAATAGCGGAGTCAACTCCGTCTTCGTTCCTGCATATTGGGAATTTGTTGAACCTAATGAGGGCAAATATGATTTTGCACTCGTAGACAGCGTCATCACAACTGCCCGTAAGCATGACTTGAAGATTGTCTTCCTATGGTTCGGTGCCTGGAAGAACTCCATGAGCTGCTATGCTCCACTATGGGTAAAGGAAAACACCAAGCGTTTCCCTCGTTCACTCACAGAGAACGGTAAGCCATTAGAGATATGCACAGCCTTCAGCGATAACCTGCTTCAAGCAGACAAGCGAGCATTCTGCGAACTGATGAAACACATCAAAGCTGTAGACAGTCAAGAGAATACCGTCATCATGATGCAGGTAGAAAACGAAATCGGCATGCTCGAATCTGCCCGCGATCATTCTCCTCTTGCCGAAAAAGCTTACAGACAACCCGTTCCTGCTTCATTGCTCAAGGCACTCAAGCTCAAGAAGAAAGGTACATGGGCAGAAGTTTTCGGAACAGACCGTTATGCTGACGAGAAATTCCAAGCATATTATTATGCCAAGTATGTAGAGCAGCTAGCCTCAGCCGGCAAAGCCATCTACAATATTCCGATGTATGTAAATGCAGCAATGAACAGCCGTGGCAGAAAACCAGGCGAATACCCTTCTGCCGGCCCACTTGCCCATCTGATTGACATCTGGAAATGTGGTGCACCAAGTATCGATATTTTTGCACCAGATATCTATGATACCGGTTATAAGGGATGGGTAGAGAAATACAAGCGTGTCGACAATCCTTTCTTCACTCCAGAAGTGAAATGCGATATCAATAGCGGCGTAAAGGCATATTATACCTTCGGCGAAACAGATGCCATCAGTTTCAGTCCGTTTGCTCTCGATGAAGCTAACTTCAAGGTAAAGAACAGTCTCAGACGTTCATACAAGGTTATCAATCAGCTCTCTCCTCTCCTGCTCCAGCATCAGGGAAAGGGTAAAAACTGGGGATTACTCTTCGACCAGGAAGATAAAGAGCGCATCATTGAAGATGGAGATATTACCATGACCTGCCGCCATTTCTTCACGCTACCATGGGATCCTCGCGCTACAGATGGGAGTAAATGGCCAGAAGGCGGTGGCTTAATCGTGAAACTAGCCAAGAACGAATACATCATAGCTGGTAATGGTATCGTCGTAGTTTTCCAAAGTAAGACAGAAAAAGCGCAAGCTGAAGAAAAGAAACTCGGTGAGGACGGATTTGTTGACAACGGTGGAACCGAAACAAAGAAACAAACCGCTACTTTCAAAGGCAAGCGTATCGGTATCGGATATGTTGACCAGGTTGAAGTAGACAAAAACGGTAAATTACAGTTTATCCGCCGTGATAATGGCGATCAGGACCACCAGGGACGCCATGCCCGCATCTCATGTGGCGACAATAAAATACTCCACATCAAGCTATACGAATACTAAAACGTCTATATATAATAAGGTATAAAGGGGATTTGCGGCTGCAAATCCCCCTTTTTTTCACCTAAATATGTCTGTTTTATCGTACATGAAACATTTAAAAACACGTAAGATACAAATACTGCACTTTACGAAAAAGGGCATATCTTTGCAGCAGAAAATCAATAAAAACAAAATTCGTATATAAACCAACGAACGAGTTTTAAACCAATTAAATCATAAAAACCAATTAATCATGAAACATGCAGGTAATGCTTTAAAGTACCTGTCTTTGCTGTTTATATTCGTTGCATTCCCATATCAGACTGCAGTGGCTCAAAACGGTAATGTAAAAGGTACAGTAGTCGCAGACGATGGTCCAGTAATTGGAGCGACAGTTCGTGTTAAGGGGCAACCAAACTCAGCTACCGTCACCGACCTAGATGGTAACTTCGTATTGAAGGCTCCTAAAGGTGCAACTTTACAGATTTCTTATCTTGGCTACAAGGATAAAGAAATTAAAGTTGGCAATGGTCCTATTGATGTAACTTTGAAATCAGATGACCAGGCTCTGAACGAAGTTGTCGTCGTAGGTTATGGTATCATGCGCATCCGCGGTACCAACTCTTTGAATGCCACTTCCCAACCTATCTTCGTTATTGATGGTGTCATCATCGACTCCGATGGTTCTGACAATGGTAACAGCAACCCATTCTGAAGTCACTCATCGCCCCTACCCTCGTAGTAGAAAGTGATGGCGACATTGCCAATGTTCTCTCTGGCGATGCATTCTCAGTGGTGTATCGCCCTCTTTCGTTATAAATTGTTAAGAAAACAAAGAAATAAGTCAATAAAAGTACAACGGATTCATATTTTCACTATTTTTGTGCAACGTTAGTACAAAAGCCATTTGCTTGTATCATTCAAATGCGTACTAGCCGATAATACCGGGGGTTCCGGCGTCTGACTCACACGAAAAGAAGAAGATGAACAAGAGTAAAAGCATAGGCCTGATGCTGGTCTCCGCTATACTACTTTTATGTAGTTGTTCCAAGGAAAACGTGATGAACGAATCATCACAGGTAACTAACCATGAGGTAAGCATTAGCTTCTTCGAGAAAACGATAGAAGATATCTCTTCTGCCTCAGATGTCTCATCGGCACGTATGCATTCCACCCGTGCTGATAACAAAACGACCTTGGCAGCCTGCCACAGGTTTTCAGAACTGGAGGTAGCATTGATACCTATTGATTCCGAGAATGATTCAGGCTATGTCATAAGACAGGACAGTCTGGGCGATGATTTCGGCAAGGTAACCTTCGATGTTCCTGAAGGCACTTACCACATGGTTGCTGTAGCCGCAGTCACCCCTATGCCTTTAGATAATCGTATTACCATCAAGTCGGCTACCGAAGTCAGATTTCCGAATGATCAGGTCACCGATATGGTGTATGCCTATAAGGATATTACGGTCAGTCCTCAAGCCAGCAATCAGAATTTTGATGCCACATTGTCACGGGGCGTGAGTGCCTTCGTTCTCAGGAGCACTATTGAAACTCCATTAAATGTAGCCGGCGAATCCATAGAGATTTCCGGAGATTGCGGTGTGGTATTCAATCCTGCTACCGGCACATGCAAGACTGAGGCTCCTATCCATTACGAAAGAGTATTTGATGCCAAGAAGTACCAGTACAATCATTTATTCTTCACGGTCTATACGCTTTTGAAGGCTGATGATGTAGAGAATCTTCATGTAAAGTCGCAGGCTAAGGACAAGAATGGCAAGGTCATCAAGGAGTGCAATTTTGACAATGTGCATCTGGTAAAGGGTAAGTTAACCCGTTACGAGGGTAATTTCTTCAATAATAGCAGTACCACTTCGTTTACTGTTTCCGAAACGGCATTAACAGAAAGTGGGTATTCCACGACATTCTAGAAAGAGTATATCGTATTTATATAAAATAAGGTGTATACTCTTTAGCCTTCGATGATGAAAGGCTAGGGGGATACACCTTATTAGTATAATAAATCTAAAAATTTTTGGTTAGAACTCTACTTTCGCATATCTTTGCACTTAAAAAAAGTGGCACATGTGCCAGAATTTTTAAGTAGCATGAAGGAAATTAAGCGCGAATATTATCTCAACCAACTCATATCAAGCAAACAAAATGGCTTGATAAAGATAGTTACAGGTATCAGAAGATGTGGCAAATCATATCTTCTATTCAAGTTGTTTAGAGATCATCTCCTGGCAGATGGCATTTCTCCAGATCATATTATATCTCTGGCTTTGGATGATATACTGAACGATGAATACTGTGACCCCAAGAAACTGCTACACTATATTAAAGGTAACATCAAAGATTCTGAAATTCATTATGTCCTATTGGATGAAGTTCAAATGGTAAACAACTTTGTTGGAGCCTTGAACAGTCTTCTTCATATAGACAATGTGGATGTCTACGTAACAGGAAGCAATTCTAAGTTTCTATCTTCCGACATTGCCACAGAGTTCAGAGGAAGAGGTGATGAAATACGTATTTACCCTCTGTCTTTTTCAGAATATGTATCGGCTTACGATGGCAACAAAGAAGATGCTTGGCGAGATTATATTACGTATGGCAGTTTGCCTTTAATCTTGTCTTTGGATACCCAGCAAAAGAAGGTGAGTTATCTGCGTAATCTCTATACTACGGTGTATCTAAAAGACTTGATAGACAGAAATAATGTCAAGAAAAACTTGGAGTTCGACTCTCTTGTTAAAGTAATGGCATCATCGGTAGGCTCACCATGCAATCCGAATAAATTGAGCAACACTTTCAAGAGCGTAAGCAATGCAGACCTGTCTCCGTTAACAATCGACAATTACTTAGGATTCTTGCAAGAATCCTTCCTGATAGAGAAAGCGATGCGGTATGACATTAAGGGGAAAAAGTACATCGGTACATTGTCTAAATACTATTTCGTAGACTTAGGACTGCGCAATAGCCTTCTGGATTTCCGTCAAATAGAAGAAACCCATCTCATGGAAAATGTGATATACAATGAATTACGATGCCGTGGCTATCTTGTGGATGTTGGTATGGTAGAAACTCGTACCCGAACGCCGCAACAAGGAATGATACGCAAGCAATTGGAAGTAGATTTTGTAGTCAACAATGGCTCTAAGCGTTATTACATCCAGTCTGCCCTTGCTCTTCCTGATAAGGAAAAGATAGAACAAAAATCAGCATCACTAAAACATATCTCAGATAACTTCCAGAAGATAATCATAGTAAAGGACAATATTGTTTCTCATCACAATGAAGCAGGCATCTTGTTCATAAGCTTGTTTGATTTTCTTTTGCAACGAAACATATTAGAATAGGCTTCTACTTTAAAAAAGTGGCACATGTGCCATAAATTTTAAGTAGGGGCATCTATTCGAGCAGTCCTTAGGAAGCTTTATCGCATTTTGTACGACTATAAAGCTACGATTGTACAACTATAGAGTGTATAGTCGTACGACTAAAGGGGTTATAGTTGTACGACTAAAAGGGTTATAGTTGTACGACAACAAGGTATTCCCACTAGGCTCGACAGAGGTGCTGACTGCAGTCTGCAGACCTGCTGACTAGGCTCAGCAGAGCTGCCTAGCCTAGTAGCAACAATAGAGAAGTTACTTTCTAGCACCCTGAATGATACTTTCTCCAACTCGAGAAGATACTTTCTCCAACCCGAGAAGATACTCTTTTCTTCTGAAAGATGCAATGATTTTGGGGAAAATGTTTGAGAGTGAGGGAGATAACAAAAAAAGCAAAGAAAAAAGGCTTTTTTGTTGTCACTATCAAAATATTTATGTACTTTTGCAAAAACAAAAAAACCGGGGTCATCACCAGCATCGAATAATCTGGGAGAGGGCCTTACCGGGACTGCGCTGCAAAGATAAGAATAAAAATGGAATATACCAAAGATTTTTTCGAAAAAGTAGCCTCATTCCAGTTATTGCCTGGTTATGGCACGATATTGCCCTCTACTGGGGCAATTTTGCGCCATTGCCGGGCACAAAATAATACGTCGGGAGGAAAATTTCGGCAGGACTATCATCGTGATTTTGAATAGGAGGTGCAGCTTGAGCTGTTTTGCCCGTAAAAATCCTACTCTCGATTTCACTCTTCACTCTTCACCAAATCGCTTGAAACACCGATAAACACTGGGGGTGCGAGTGGTGAAGAGTGAGCTCAACTCTTCACCACTCTTCACCACTCTTCACCTGATGCAAGAGGATAAACGCTGAGCCGCTTACTTATCACGAGGCTCGGTCATCATTGATGACCAGCGCTGGTCTTCAATGATGGCTGAAGCAGGGAACATGGAATGATCTCGGAGCCTCAAAAAATACAGGGTGAAGAGAGGTGAAGAGTGGTGAAGAGTGCATAGCCACTCTTCACCCGTGCAAACCTCTTATACACAGTTGGTTATGTCGTATTTGTGAAGAGTGAAGAGTATTTTTGAAAGTAGCTCTCTATTCATCAAACAACAACTACGAGGTAAGCAACCACTTCCATACAGGTATCACTTCAATCTTCAAGTCATCCAGTTCTATCGTCTCCTCTTCATCCATCGTGATAACAAAAAGTCTACTTCCTGGATACCTCTTCTGATAAGCATTCAAAGCCCCCAATTCCCGCTCACGAGTAGCAGCATCCTTGATACTATACGACACTTGGAAAGCACATTGATGCTCAAAGAGACAAAAGTCCACCTCCACATTATCATGATAATAGAAGAGATCTTCCCCATACTTCTCATGCAGGTGAATGGCTACCAGATTCTCCAAGAGAGATGTTTCTGGATCAAAGAGGAATAGACTCAGAAAACCATTATCTATAAAGTAATACTTCTGGTTCGACATTCTATCTTGTAATTTTGCGTAAATGTTTTCTATGGAGAAGACCAGGCAAGTGTCCTTGATATATCTCAGATAGTCCACTATCGTCTCTTGCTTTACCTTTCCAGCCACAGTAGAAACCAGATTAGCCAGTCTGTTATAAGACTGTGGCTGCTTTACGCTCTCAGAAAGTTTACGTATCAAAGTTTTCATCGCCAGAGGGTTACGGATTCCGTATCTGGTAATTAAATCTCCAAAGTAAATCTTGCTGTATAGATTGCCCAACCACTCTCGCTTAAACTGATTATCAACAATCACAAATTCTGGCAAACCGCCAAGATGAAAATACTCCAGAAAAGCCCTCTTGAGGTCAGAATTTTGCAGATACTCCCACTGCGCAGGCAAGGAGATATGCTGGGCTGTCAAGTATTCCTGAAAGGAGAAAGGAAAAACGGGTTGCACCATATATCTGCCACCAAGCGTAGTAGAAATCTCGCTACTCAGCATCTTGGCGTTGCTACCAGTGATATATACTCTATATTTCTGGTCAGCAAGTCTGCGTGCAAATTTCTCCCACCCATCAATGATTTGTATCTCGTCGAGCATGAAGATAGGCTGATGCCCATACATCTCCTCGTAAGCCTGCTTGATGGCATCCAGGTCGGAAAGCTGGAGATTTTCCAATCGGTCGTCCTCAAAATTGAAGTAAAGGATTTCCTCTGGCAAATGTCCCTGAGCTATCATCTCTTGGGCACGCTGATATAGCAAGTAAGACTTACCGGCTCTTCTTAGTCCTACCAGCACATAGTTAGAATGAGATTCGAAGCTGATGTTTCTTTTCACCATCTCCACATTCTGAATCATCCTTTGGTTCTCCGCTATCAGCAGTTTTGCTATTCTCTTGTCCACATCTTCCGTTTTATGTTAATCTGGGTGCAAAGTTACAACATTTTCCTTTATAAAGGAAGAAAAGTCGTAAGATATTTCCTTTATAGAGGAAACTTTTCCTAAAAAACTTTCCTCTATAAAGGAAACTTTCTTTAAACTCCTTCGGAAAATGTGAGAATTTGCCGAAAACTCCTTCGGAAAATGTGAGGATTTGCCGAAAACTCCTTCGGAAAATGTGATTTTTCATACGTAATCCTTTGATTATGAGTCTCTTTTGCAAAAGAGGCTAAAAAGCACCAAAATGGACTCTCCGTACCAGCCTCTTGCCATACGAGCGTAATGCCGAGGCTAAAACGCTCAATATTCCTCTCTATATGCTCTTTATTCTCGAAAAGGAGCTGGAGGCAGAAAGCTAAAATCCTGAATGGGCGATGGTTTTTAAATGAACTGTCGCCCATTTCTTTACATTTTATAAGGAAAAGTGCATAAAAATCGGATATTTATAACAAAATGTAGCATTAAGTGCAACTTTTTCTGAAAAAAGTTTGGTGGTTTCCTAAATAATGCTTAAATTTGCACCCGATTAAAAATATTCTTTAAAATTAAGTAAGTTTTAGACTTACAGGCTCTTATATAATATTAGGTATAAAGAGCGATTCCCCCTCCACCTTGGGGCAAGAGGAGGGGGCAAAAAGATGATGATAACTCCTTGTGAGTGATCATATAAGAAAAGTTGAGAGAAAGAAATTATAAACATTATATATTCATTTATTTAAAACGAGAGAGATTTATGGAAAAAAGACTCATGACAGTAGTTGCAGGTCTTGCTCTCAGCACGAGCATGGCTTTTGCACAAAGTCAAATCTCTGGTAAAGTTACTGCTTCTGAAGATGGTAGCCCTATTATCGGTGCTTCTATCAAGGTTGTAGGAACTAACACAGGTACAGTTACCGACATTGACGGTAACTTCTCATTGAACGCTCCTGCCGGAGCCAAGTTGGAGATTACATACATCGGTATGCAGTCTAAGACAGCCAAGGCTTCTTCTAACATGAAGATAGTTTTGGATGCAGACAATCATTCTCTGGATGATGTCGTTGTTGTGGCATACGGTACAGCTAAGCGCCAGTCTATTACTGGTTCTGTTACTGCTGTTGATTCTAAGGAAATCGAGAACCGTATCACTACTTCTGTAACAGGTGCGCTCGAAGGTGCTGCTCCTGGTGTACAGGTTAACAATTCATATGGTGAGCCAGGTGCCGCTCCTTCTATCCACATCCGTGGTGTAGGAAGTTTGGTAAGCGGTGCTGACCAGCCTCTTTATGTAGTAGATGGCGCAGCTTTCGATGGTAACATCTCAGAGTTGAACCCTAATGATATCGAGAGCATGTCTGTATTGAAGGATGCAGCTTCTGCTGCCCTTTATGGTAACCGTGCTGCCAATGGTGTCATCCTGATTACTACCAAGCGTGCAAAGTATGGTATCAAGCCTACTATCAATCTCCAGATCAACAATGGTGTTTATACTCGTGGTATCGGTGAGTATGAGCGCCTGGGTGCTGACCAGTGGATGGAGGCATCTTGGTTGGCAATGAAGAACTTCGCTATGTCTGGTTCTATGGGCCTGGATGCTACAGCTGCAGCTCAATACGCTACAACTCACTTGATTAGCGACTATGTAAAGCGAAACATCTACAATGCAAAGAATGATGCTCTGTTTGATGCAAATGGTAAGCTGATAGCTTCTCGACTCCCAGGTTATGACGACCTCGATTGGCAGGATGGTGTTGAGCGTACAGGTCATCGCCAGGAGTACAACGTCTCTGGTGCTGTAAGTGGCGAGAAGTTCAATGTTTATGCTTCTGCCGGTTACTTGAACGAAAAGGGTTATACCAAGAACTCTGCTTTCGAGCGTTTCACTGGTCGTATCAACTCTAAGTTCACTCCAAGCAAGTGGTTCGAGGCTGGTATCAACTTGAGTGCCAACGTTTCTAACCGTCAGTTCAACGACAATGCTTCTGGTAATGCTTATGCTAACCCATTCTATATCACCCGTTACATGGCGCCTGTGTATCCTATGTATATGCATAATGCAGATGGCAGCTATGCGCTTGATGAGAATGGAGAGAAGCAGTTTGATGTAACCTCTGAATACCTCTCTAACCGTAACATCGCATACGAGATGACTGCTGACAAGGACAAGACCCGTCGTGCAGTAATCGATGCGCAGGTTTATGGTAAGATTAATTTGCCATACAACTTCTCTGTGATGGTAAAGGCTAATGGTAATAACAGTACATCTAACCGCCAGACTTACAACAACCCAAACATTGGTGATGGTGCAGCAAACAATGGTCGTTTGTCTAGCTATGCATACCAGTATGCGACCTATACTGCTCAGGAGTTGTTGACATGGAATCAGACCTACGGTAAGCACAATGTAGATGTTCTTGCAGGTCATGAGAACTATAGCTGGGAGAGAAAGCTGACCCGTGGTATGAATACCAATATGGCTGTTGCAGGCAACTTGGTGATGGGTAACTTCCTGACAAACTCATACTTCGAGGGATTTGATGATGTAGATAAGACTGAGTCTTATTTGGGTCGTATCCGCTATAACTATGATGAGAAATACTTCGCAGACTTCTCATACCGCCGTGATGGTTCTTCCCGTTTTGCAAAGGATGCCCGCTGGGGTGATTTCTATTCATTCGGTTTGAACTGGAATGCCAAGAAAGAAAACTTCCTGCAGGATGTAGAATGGTTGAACGACTTGCGTGTACGTGCTTCTTATGGTGAGGTAGGTAACAATGCCGGTGTAGACCTCTACGCTTATCAGGCTCTTTATGAGATTGATAAGAATGGTGGTAACACTGCCTTGATCAAGCAAACTTTGGCTGCTTCAAACATTAAGTGGGAGACAACTCAGACCGTTGATTTCGGTGTAGAGGGTAAGCTGTTCGACCGTTTGAACTTCAGCATCGGTTACTTCGACAAGCGTTCTAAGGATCTTCTCTTCGAGGTTCGTTTGCCATATTCAGCAGGTTCATACCCTCATAATGAGAACATGTCTAATATGTCACAGTATCAGAATATTGGTACCATTTCGAACCGTGGATTTGAAATCGCCTTGAGTGGTGAAATTATCAAGAACAAGGATTGGAACTGGACTGTGTCTGCAGATGCTACAACCTTGAAGAATAAGGTAATCAAGTTGCCTGGAGGTAAGGATATTCTTCATGGCGTACAGAAGTATTCTGAGGGACACTCTGCATACGAGTTCTTTACCTATCACTTCGCAGGTGTTGACCAGATGACAGGTAATTCTTTGTATGATATTGCCGATGACAATGTTGAGGCAGCTAAGGCTGATGGTACACTTGTAACCATTAATGGCAAGAACTATACAACAGAGACAGCCAATGCTGAGCGTAAATGGGCTGGTACAGCTCTCCCATCTGTATATGGTTCATTCGGTACAAACCTCCGTTGGAAGGACTTGAGCCTCGGTGTATTGTTTACCTATAGCTTGGGTGGCAAGGTTTTCGATGCTTCTTACATGAGCTTGATGAGCACAGCTTCTGCTTCTTCAGCATCAGCTAATCATAAGGACATCCTGAAGTCTTGGAATGGTGTGCCTGAGGGTATGACAGAGACATCTCCAAACCGTCTCGATCCTAATGGAATTCCTGTCATCGACTTCAACCGCAGTACCTACAACAACGATACAAGTGACCGCTGGTTGACAAGTGCAGATTATCTCATCTTCAAGAATATCAACCTGAGTTACAACTTGCCAAAGGCATGGATCCAGAGTATGGGTATCCAGGGCTTGCAGGTTAAGGCTGGTGCAGAGAACCTGTTCACACTTACAGCCCGTAAGGGTATGAACCCTCAGTACAGCTTCAGTGGTGGTTCTGATGATACATACGTAAGTGCACGTGTATTCAACTTCGGTTTGTCTGTAACATTCTAAGGGAATAATAAAATAAAGAGAAAATAAAATGAAAAATTATATAAATAAGATATTCGGTTGCGCTATTTTAGCTTCTGCAACAATGCTGGCATCTTGTGGCAGCGATTATCTCGAAACCAAACCGACAAGTTCTGTTGGTTCTGAGGATGCGGTAGCAACAACAGAGATGGCTTACAAGGCATTGAATGGTATCGCTCGTTGCCAGACTACTCAGCATTATGCTTTCACACAGGGCTTTGCTGGTGAGAATGCTATTATGCGTCTTTATGAGAACTTGCCAAGCCAGAATTATAATTATAATGCCTATGCATCTGGTTGGGCACCTATCCATAATCAGCAGTTCCATAATAGAACAAATACTATCTATGATGGATATGCTTGGTATTATTATTATCAGCTCATCGGTCAGGCTAACACGATCATCGCTCGTATTGATGCAGCAGCAGGAAGCGAGTCTGACAAGAAGTTTATCAAGGCTGCAGCCTTGGCTTTCCGTGCTTACAGCTACGAGAAGTTGATTCACTACTACTGCTATCGTTGGCAGGACAGTAACAATGGTGCTTCACAGGGCGTGGTTCTTCGTCTTGATGAATCTACAGGAGATGCTCCATTTGCAACATTGGCAGAAACCGTAGATCAGATTTACAAGGATTGCCAGGAAGCGATTACCTTATTTGGCGAAAGTGGCATCGACCGTCCTGCTTCTGAGGTTTGGATTCCTAATGCAAACGTTGCTCATGCTGTTTATGCACGTGCAGCTTTGTTCCGCCAGGATTACCAGACTGCTCTTGATCAGGCTAAACTTGCTAAGCAGGGTTATCCATTGATGAGCAATGCTGATTATAAGGCTGGTTTCTGTGAGCCAACATCAGAGTGGATTATGGGTAGCTATGGTGATGCTTCTGAGAACAACTGGTATTGGTCTTACGGTACACAGGGTGCTTGTAATGGTTACTATGCTACAGCAGAAGGTAACAATACAGGTGCTGGAACCATCGGTCATGAGTTGATTTCCCGCATCCCTAATAATGATGCCCGTAAGCAGAACTTCCTGACAGAGGATAAGTTCCCTAACCTTGACCTCACTAAGGAGTCTCCTTATTATTATACTTATGGTATTCTTGGATGGGAGGACGATGACATCTATGCACAGGCAGACTCTATTGTTAAGGCTCATGCTGTAAAAGGATTAAATGCACCTTATCAGGCTGGTTTCTACTATCTGGATGCAAACTTGAAGTTCTTTGTAACCGACCAGCCAGGTGTCAGCTACTTGCCATTCATCCGCTCTAGCGAGATGGTATTGATTGAGGCTGAGGCAAATTATTTCTTGCATCATGAAGCAGAGGCTCAGGCTGCATTGGTTGAGTTGAATGCAACTTCTGGTCGTAATCCAGAATATACCTGCACCAAGACTGGAGAGGAGCTTCTTTCAGAGATTCAGGACTATCGTTGTCTTGAGCTTTGGGGTGAGGGCTTC
Source organism: Prevotella sp. LCP21S3_D2 (assembly GCF_052118345.1). Lineage (NCBI taxonomy): Bacteria > Pseudomonadati > Bacteroidota > Bacteroidia > Bacteroidales > Prevotellaceae > Prevotella > Prevotella sp. LCP21S3_D2. The sequence goes on from NZ_JBQKHJ010000004.1 coordinate 29,326, forward strand.
GAGTGGAGCGACTTCAAGCGTTGGAACAAGGCTGTTGTCCGCAAGTCATTTGCAGAAGGTGGTAATGCACATACGTCTGTTGCTATCACTATCAACCCAGAGGATGGTAACAAGTGGACATGGGGCGTTCCTCTGAACGAGACCGACTACAATGCTGATGCAACTGCTCCAAAGATTAACTAATCAAATCTTTCGGAATAGTATAATATAATAAGGTGTATCCTTCTTGCCCAATATATCGGGCAAGCGGGATACACCTTTTTCTTTTTATCTCCCTCACCCTCAAACATTTTTCAATAATTCCTTGCATCTTTCAGAAGAAAAGCGTATCTTTGCAGAAAAAAGAAACGATGCCAACAATATTTATATTTTTCGGATTCAGATTCATGTTTTATTCTAATGATCATGAACCAATTCATGTCCATGTTATCAAGGATGGAAATGAAGCAAAATACAATGTATCTCCTCTAACCCAGATTTATAATCATGGATTCAAAAAGCATGATATTGCCTTGATAGAATCTATTATTTCTGAGAATGAGGCGGTCATTATAGATAGATGGAAAGAGTATTTTAATCAAAAATAAGATATTATGGAGCAATATAGAGTAAATCGCGTTTGGGTTGACGATGCCCATATTTGGGCAGAAACCCAAAATGGCTGGAAGGCTAACTATCCTTTCAGTCGTTGGAATCGTCTTGCTAACGCCACACCTGCCCAGCGCAAGGCTTTCGTTTTGAGTAGATATGGTATTCATTGGCCTGAATTAGACGAAGATTTATGCTTTGAAGGACTGTTCGCAGATGCTGGTATATACAAACCGTCAAATGCAGAAGATACTATTTATTATCAAGCATAATAAAAGTTTTTTTGCAGCAGAAGGATAAGTGAATCATTAAAACCAAGGAGGTAAATATGACAGAGCTAAGAGATAGATACATACGTTTTGACTGGGCTATCAAGCGTTTGCTTCGCCAGAAGGCGAACTTTGGGGTGCTTGAGGGCTTCCTGACTGTGTTTCTGAATGAACCTATCAAGATTGTTGAAATCCTGGAAAGTGAAGGTAATCAGCAGCAGGCTGATGATAAGTTCAACAGGGTTGATATCAAGGCGAAAAATAACAAGGAAGAAATCATTATCGTCGAGATACAGAACACAAGTGAGCTATATTATCTGGAGCGTGTGCTCTATGGAGTATCCAAAGCCATAACAGAACATATCAATCTGGGAAATACCTACAAAGAGGTGAAGAAGGTATATTCAATCAGCATTCTGTACTTTGATCTGGGCAAGGGATCAGACTACATCTATGTGGGACAGAACAATTTCGTGGGCTTGCATACCCAAGACCACCTGATCATCAGTACTAAGGAGAAAGATACGATAGTTAGAAAATCGCCTTCAGAGATATTCTCAACCTATATTCTGGTTCGAGTTAATGAATTCAATAAGGTGGCTAAATCACCATTGGAAGAATGGGTTGAATACCTGAAAAATGGATTCATCTCTCCAGACACCCAGGCACCAGGTCTGCAGGAAGCTCGTGAGAAACTGAAATACTATTCCATGTCGGATGCAGAACGTTATGCATACGATGAGCACATCAATGCCATCATGATTCAAAATGATGTTTTGGGAAATGCAAGATTGGAAGGTATGGAAGAAGGAAGAACCAAAGAAAAAAATAACATTGCCCGCAAAATGCTGGCTAATGGATTGAGCATAGAACAGATAGCTTTAATTACTGGTTTGACAGAGCAGGAAATTAAAAGACTATAATATAATAAGGTGTATCCCCCTAGCCTTTCATCACCGAAGGCAACAGAGGATACACCTTATTTTATGATCTCAGCTGATAAGAAACGATACTATGAACGGATTTTGTAGCCGTGAATGCTGTAATACAAAATGTAGAGGAAGCAAGGGAGACAGAGCCAATATGCCTGCTGAGCACCTACTGCATCCTTCAGACTGCCATAGAGCGTAGGAAGAACGGCTCCACCAAACATCGCCATGATGAGCAATGAAGAACCTGCCTTGGTAAACTTACCCAGATCTGCCATTGCCAATGGCCAGAGAGCAGGCCACATCAGAGAACAACCCAATGCCATCAATGAGATGAAATAGATGGAAATCTCGGCTGGGGTAAGAACCACCAGTAAAGCTCCGGCAATTGCCAGGAACGAACAGAGCTTCAAGGCTACTGCCTGACTGATGTACTTAGGAATCAGAATGATACCGCAGATATAACCGATAACAATACCGATAGGAGCTATCCAGGCATAGTTAGCAGCACCAGGCAAACCCAGGGAATTGGCATAATCTACCAATGTACCGAGAGAAACCGTCTCAACACCTACATACAGGAACAGTGCCAGACAGCCCAAAAGCAAGTGAGTGAACTGGAAGACAGAGGTCTTGGTTGCAGCATAAGTGCAGGCAGCAGACTCCTCTTCCTCAGAATCATCCTCTCCGGCAGCCTTCACCTCTGGTAATGGAGCCAGGAATGCCAGAACACCCAAAGCAAGGAAGGCTCCGATGATGATCCAGAATGGCTTGGACAAATCCTCGATTCCGATGAGATGAACATCCTTACCCAACAGCCATACGATGAACATAGATGGGATTGGCCACGCCAGCTTGTTGCAGATACCCATCATACTGATGCGCTTGGCTGCACTATCCAATGGACCCAGGATGGTAATGTAAGGGTTGACAGATGCCTGAAGATAGGCATTGGCAGCACCACTTACAAAAGATGCAAGCAGGAACAGAGGAAAACTCTTCTCATCGGCAGAAAGGATGAAGAGATAGAATGCTGCTGCGAAGATGACAAACGACAGTGACATCGTCTTCTTATAACCGATAGCCTTGATGGTGAGTCCGGCAGGATAACCGAAAATAAGGAACGGAATGAAGGTGGCTGCGATGATGAGATAAGAGGCAGCGTTGGAAATACCCAGCGAACCCTGCAATACAGGCACCAGCAAGGAATTAATACCCAGGGCAAAGCCCAAAGAGAAAAACATGATTCCAATGAACGACAATGGAATCGCAAAACTTTTTGTTGGTTGCATAGACTATTATTTTAGTTAGAAATTTAGGCAAAGATACAACTTTTCTCCACATTCTCCAAAGTTTTATGAAAAAAGTTTTTAAATTTCTTGCTTTTGTTGGTTTTTGTGGCTAACTTTGCATCTATGATGAAAAGATTATTAGTTTTATTAATGGTATTCTGTGCCATATCAACTGTTTCTTCCGCACAGAACTGGGTAGGCACCTGGGCCACAGCTCCGCAAACTGTAGTCAGATCATTTATGCCCTATAACAATTGCATGACTAACCGTTCGGTACGCCAGGTGGTAAAGGTTAGCATAGGAGGCGACGTGATTCGCCTCAAGTTGAGCAACATCTATTCGATGCAACCCGTGGAAATCCGCTCCATCTACATCGCCCATGCCAAGGATTCCTTCGCCATCGATGCCAAGACGGCACAATACTTCAAGTTCGGCAACAGCTACAAGACCGTCATCCCTGCCGGCAAGCAGATTGTGAGCGATGCCCTGAAGTTCAATCTCAGAAATCTGGAGCGTGTAGCCATCACCATCAATTATACCTCGGCTCCCGAAGTGCCGACCGTTCACATGGGTTCCCGCACCACCTCCTACATCATGAAGGGAGTAACCAATGCCCACTCCAACTTTGAGAAGGCTTTCAGAGAGAACCATTGGTACAACATCAGCGGCATCGATGTCTATACGATGAGCAACAACATGAGTGCCATCGCCATCATCGGCAACTCCATCACCGACGGCAAATGCTCTACCGACAATGCTCAGAACCGATGGCCCGACGTGATGTCGGAGATGCTGCAGCTGAAGCATAAGATAACCAATCAGGGTGTGCTGAACCTGGGCATCGGCAACAACCGCATAACCGTTCCGGGTGGCTTCGGTGCCCTCGCCAAGGAGCGCTTCGACCGGGATATCCTGATGCAGAACGGCGTGAAGAAGGTGATTATCTTTGAAGGCATCAACGACATCGGTGCAGCCAGAAGCGGAAACAGCGAAACGGTGGCACGCCAGATTATTGAGAGCATACAGGGAATGGTGAAGAAGGCGAAAGCCCGGAAAATGAAAGTTTATCTCGGCACCATCACCCCATTCAAGGGCGCAGGATATTATACCCACTTCCACGAAGCTGCCCGACTCTATGTAAACGACTGGATTCGCAGTCAGGCAAGAAACGTAGACGGCATTCTCGACTTTGCCAAGCTCCTGCAAGACCCGAATGATGACAGAAGAATGAAGCGGGAATACGCCAGCAACGACTGGCTCCATCCTAACCCAACAGGCTATAAGGCGATGGGAATCTATGCAGCAGACATTGTAAAATAGCCGATATAAAAAACAGCAAAAGCCGCCCATATAAACAGGCGGCTTTTACAATATATAATAATAGGTGTATTACTTCAAGACAATCTTGCAATCATCCAGGCTCTCTACGGTTGCGAGCGCCTCATAACGGATTCCCTCCTTGCGCAGGAAGTCACCACCATGCTGGAAAGCCTTCTCGATGATGAAACCCATCGCCTCGATCTTGGCGCCAGCCTTCTCGCAAAGGTCCATCACACCCTTGGAAGCGTTACCGTTGGCGAGGAAGTCATCGATGAAGATAACATGATCGTCTGGAGTCAGGTAGCTGTTGCTCACGCAAACCGTATAGTCACGATCCTTGGTAAAAGAGTGAACCACTGAGGTAATCATTCCTTCCATGGTCTTAGGCTGCTTTTTCTTGACGAAGACAACAGGAAGATTGGTCAGATAACCCACCATGATGGCTGGAGCGATGCCCGAAGCCTCGATAGTAACAATCTTGTTGTACTTGATGTCCTTGAAAAGGCGCACGAATTCCTTAGCCAGGTCCATCATCAGGATAGGGTCCATCTGATGATTTACGAAGCTATCTACTTTTAAGATTCCACCAGGAAAGCAGCGGCCCTCCTGCATTATTCTTTCTTTCAGTAAATCCATTATGACTTGAACTTTAATATGGTTATTGGGTGCAAAATTACTACTTTTTTCGCAAACAAGGAAGTTTATCACCCAATAATTTTGTTTTGTCTGCAATTTACCGTAATTTTGCAGCGAAAATAACTGGGAGTGAAAGAAGTTAAGGAGTTACCCCCAATAAAAATTATAAGATTATGAATCCATATATCAAGCAATTCCCCGACCTCATGTCGGGCAAGAAAATCATGTATGTTCACGGTTTCCTCTCTTCTGCACAGAGCGGCACCGTAAAGATGTTGCAGGAACTGATGCCGAATGCCACCCTCGTGGCTGAAGACATCCCGGTACGTCCGGAAGAGGCCATAGAGATGCTACAGAAGATGGCGGAGACAGAGAAGCCTGACCTCATCATCGGTACTTCGATGGGCGGAATGTACACCGAGCTGCTGAAAGGATTCGACCGCATCCTCGTAAACCCAGCTTTCGAGATGGGCAATACGATGAGCAGCATGACCGGCAAGCAGGAATTCCAGAACCCGAGAAAGGATGGAGTGAACGAACTGATGGTTACCAAAGGTCTTATCAAGGAATACCGCGACTTCACCGAGCGATGCTTCCAGGATATCACTCCCGAGGAACAGGAACGTGTTTATGGTCTCTTCGGCGATGCAGATCCGGTGGTCCACACCTTCGACCTCTTTCATGAGCACTATCCGCAAGCCATCCCATTCCATGGCGAGCACCGACTTATCGACAAGGTTGCATTCCACTATCTCTGTCCGGTAATCCGCTGGATAGACGACAAGCAGAACGGAAAGGAGCGCCCTATCGTATACATCGACTTCGATGCCCTGCACGACAGTTACATGAAGGCAACCAGTTCGATGCACAAGGCTTACGAGATGCTGATAGAGCATTACAACGTATATATCGTAGCCCCAGCGCCAACCAACGACCATGAATATATGGCGAAGGTGCAGACCTGGGTAGAGGAATATCTCTCTACCCCAGCCTACAACCACATCATCTTCTGCAACCAGAAGAACCTGCTCTACGGCGACTACTTCATCGACCCTCGCCCATGCGACAGTTTCATGGGTACAACCTTAGAATATGGCAGTGATGAATTCAAGACCTTCGAAGAAATCATCACCTTCTTCGAAAGACTGGGAGGACAGTGATTTAATTTATAATTGATAATGTACAATTAATAATTACCAATAAAAAAGGTGCAACTCACTTTCTTACTTGTGAGTTGCACTTTTTTTATATATAAATATCTTTGATTCTTATGCCTTATCCATATTCTTTGGCAATACGAGGTTCAGAATCACGGCGAGCAGGAAGACTACTGCCACACAGTTATCTGCGAAAACGGTGCGCACAATCTCCGGGAAGATATTGAACATACCTGTTGCAGATGTGAATCCGAGACCTACGCTGAGAGAAAGACTCACGATGACCATGTTGCGCTGAGAGAAGCCGGTACGCGCCATCATGCCGAAACCGGCAAAGAGGATGCTACCGAACATCATGATAGTACAGCCGCCCAATACAGCCTGAGGAATCGTAGTAAGTACATAACCGATAGCTGGGAAGATACCACCGATAATCATGATGATGGCACCCATGGCAATAGTAAAGCGGTTCACTACTCCCGACATAGCAGCCAACCCTACGTTCTGACTGAAAGAAGTGATAGGAGTACAACCGAAAAGACCGGAAACCGAACTTACGAAACCATCGCAGCAGACTGCCGCACCCATCTCCTTGGTTTTAGGATCACGCTTCAACGCACTGTTGCAGAGCGCAGAAGTATCACCAATCGTCTCTGTGGCAGAAACCAGATATACAGCTACAACTGAGAGAATAGCACCAATATTAAACTCAGGTGTAAATGGAAGAAGCTTTGGCAAAGCTACGATAGAGAGACCAGAAAGTCCACTGAAATCTATCATTCCCATAAACAGAGCCAGAACATAACCTACCAGCAGTCCTACCAATACAGAGAGAGAACGCAAGAAACCCTTGGCGAAAATCTGACAAAGCAGACAAGCCAGCAAAGTGACAGAACCCACAACCCAGTTGTTCATGCTACCGAAATCAGCAGCACCCTGACCACCCGCAAAAGAGTTGGCACCTACAGGAAGCAGCGAGAAACCGATGGCTGTTACCACGGTAGCGGCTACTACAGGCGGAATGAGCTTGATCCAGTACTTGGCGAAAAGTCCGAGTGTTCCTTCTACCAGACCGCCGATGATAACTGCGCCTACCAAGGTACCCATACCATGAGCACCGGCAATGGCGATGGCGAGCGAAAGGAAGGTGAAGGAGATACCCATTACGATAGGCAGACGGGAACCGATACGCCATACCGGATAAAGCTGCACCAAGGTACCGATACCGGCGATGACCATACAGTTCTGGATAAGCACGGCGCTCACCGAACTGTCCAATCCTATCGCACCGGCAAGAATCATGATTGGTGCAATGTTGCTGACAAACATTGCCAATACATGCTGAAGACCAAATGGGAGTGCTTTACCAACGGGCACTCTGCCGTCTAATTTGTAAAGAGTTTCTATTGACTGTTCCATTGTCGTTATAATAATTAGAGAATTTCCTTCATCGAGAATTCAGGGGCTTTCTGAATTTGGCGACAAAATTACAAAGAAAATCTGAGAAATTGTTCCTTTTCTCCATTTTTCTCTATCCGGCATGATAGAATACAAGAAGAATCTACGAAAAAAGGAAGGCTGCTGTCCATATTCTGTGCAACCTTCCCTTTTTATCTTATCTCATTAATACTCTGTCTTTTCTGTATTTTCCTCCCACATGCGGAAAGCGCCCAGCGCCTCATCGCGCATCAGGGCAATCATCGGCTTATGGCGGTCTTCTATCTTGCGGTCTATCTCCTCGTAGATAAACTCATCATCGAAACCTATCTTGGCTGCATCCTTTCTGTCGTTGGCATAATAGATACGGTCGAGATGTGCCCAATAGATAGCACCCAGACACATCGGGCATGGCTCACAGGAGGTATAAATCTCGCAGCCCTCCAGATTGAAGGTCTTCAGCTTGAAACAAGCCTGGCGCACACAGTTCACCTCGGCATGTGCAGTAGGGTCGAGGTCGATGGTTACGCTGTTGGAAGCCTCAGCGATGATGATACCGTCCTTGGCAATCACAGCACCAAAAGGTCCGCCACCCGTCTTCACGCTATTCTTTGAGAGCTCAATAGCTCTATGCATCAATTCTTCTTTTGTCATTCCTTTAATTTTTTAGATTAATAATATCCCATCTTTCATTTTGGGGCTACAAATATACAAAAAAGAATTGATACGGCAAGGCTTTCATACGAAAAAAATACTTAATGGAATACTTCTTTTTCCATCACCTCGTTAATTATCCATAATTATAAATACATTTATTATAAGAGTATTTATAATTTTTGTAACTTTGCGCCATCACTTATAAAAAAATGACTATGGATATACCCTTTATTTATGGAAGACTCGCTGAGAAAGAGAGTTTTATCGACAGAGTAGAAGACCGAAGGGAACTGAAAAATTTCCTTCGCCACGGCATCAACGTCATCTTGGTATCTCCAAGAAGATGGGGAAAATCTTCGCTTGTCAGAACCTCTATGGAAGAATTAATGCAGGAAGAATCCAAGACAAAGGTTTGCTTCATGGATGCCTCCAAGATTCATACGGAGGAAGAATTCTACAACAAATTTGCCTCCATCGTGATACAAGGAGTTTCTTCCACATTGGAACAGAAATTATCTGACTTGGTGAAATTTATCAATCGTTTTACCCCAAGCATCACGATAGCTTCCGACCCAATGAATAGCGTAGAGGTCAACCTAAAGGTGAATCCCGTAAAGGAAAGTCCTGAAAACATTCTGCAACTCCCCGAAAGGATAGCCGAGGCTAAAGGCATCAAGATTATCGTCTGCATCGATGAGTTTCAGCAACTCGCCAACCTGCCAAAATGGAAGAACCTTGAAGCTATGCTGAGGGCTGAATGGCAGTTGCAGCACCATACCACCTATTGTCTCTACGGCAGCAAGATGCACATGATGAAAGATATTTTCAACAAGGCGAACAGTCCTTTCTTTAAGTTCGGACAACTGATGAACATGAAGAGAATAGCCAAGGAATATTGGATACCATATATCATGAGCAATTTTAAGAAGACAGGAAAAACTATCTCTGAGAGCCAAGCAGAATGTCTATGCGAAAGAGTGAAGTATAACTCTTGGTACGTACAGCAATATTGCTTCTTCCTATGGTCACACACAGACAAAGAGGTGACGCAAAAACTCCTCGACAACCAGCTCCAACTGGTTTTGGACACCAACGAAGATTTGTTCTTGACAGAGATGGACGAGCTCACTCCCACCCAAATCGGCATGTTGAAAGCCATCGCTTCTGGCGAAAAGCACTTCAATGCCAAGGATGTCGTAGAGACGTATGGTCTGGGGCAGCCACAGAGCATCACACGTAACAAGAAAGTATTAGTAGAGAAAGATCTCGTTGAGAAACATCTTCAAGATTTCTCATTCGTCGATCCTGTCTTCGAGCTTTGGCTGAAGAGAGAATACAATATTTTACCATAATGGGAATAAAAGCAGCCAATAATCGCATTTTCGAGGAAAGAGATGAAGTAAACATCTCTCAAGATTAAGCAACAATTCATGAATCAGAACAATATCAGTGCCACAGAACTTTTCCAGCGGGTAAGGGAACTCCTGACGCTCCCCGACCTGGAACCGAAGACTCGCAACAAGATGATGCACGATACGCTCATCCTCTGTTGCCACGAAGGAGTGAAGGATACCAAACAGGCTTTCGGTAACCTTTTTTCCCAAGTGGATTATCTCTGTAAGGCCCGTGGCATCAAGGTGGCAGACAAGATTGCCATCCAGACCATGCGCCGACACAGCAATTCGCAGGAACCTCTTTCGGGCGAAGACCTGAAATATGATGCCCGTGCCCTCACCCTCTTCATCTCCGCCGTGTTTGAAGAGAGAATACCGCATGAAGTCAATGTACTCATCCCGCATATCAACCGTCCCTTCCAGAAGGGACTGGAAATCAACAACCGGCGCATCCGCTGCATTATAAAGAACTGGGACAGCGACTTTATCCGTGTAGACATCGATCAGGATGCCGATGAAGAAGAGTATCTCGTGCGGTTGAAAGACGAAGAAAACCATATCGACCATACCTATCTTTGGGACCTGCTGAAGGAAGGAATGCAGCTCAATCTGCTCGACTGTCAGGTGAAGCAGCCCATCATCACGCCCCGACTCATCGTTGTAGAGCCCGATTATCTGGTAGATATCAGTAGTATTGCTACCTGTTTCACGGCTTTCGGTCACCATCCTCTGCTTTATCTATTAAACCTGATGAAGCCCCGTGCCAACACCCAGGCAACCCTGCTCGGTAACTTTGCCGGTGCTGCGCTCGACGACATCATCAACTCACACGGCAAGTATCAGGTGAACGAAACCGTGAAGAGCAACTTCCGGGAGAAAGCCCTGGAGTTCTGTACCTGTCCCTGGTTTGACGCCAAGAAGTTTTATACCGATGCCAGCCTGCAGGCATTCAATCTGCAGCAGGTAGTGGATATTCTCTTTCCGCGTACCGCATCGCAGGCAAAGATGTCAGCATTCCGAGGCGAAAGTCTTTACGACAGGAAGAAAGCCATCCTGGAGCCTTCGTTCGTATGCGAAGCTCTGGGCATACAGGGACGTGTAGACCTGATGACCACCGACTGCAAGCTGCTGGTGGAACAGAAATCAGGACGCAACATGAATATCGAAACCCATCAGGTAGATCCCGCTTATCACAGTTATCAGCTGGAGCCTCACTATGTACAGCTCCTGCTCTACTATGGCGTGTTACAGCACAACTTCAAGCTGAGCAACGACCGCGTGAATATCCGACTGCTCTACTCCAAGTATCAGCCGCAAGACGGATTGATGGTGGTAGCTTACTACCAAAAGCTCTTCAAGGAGGCCATCGAATACCGCAACCAGCTCGTTGCCGCCTCCTTCGAGATAGCCAAGGAGGGATTCGAGCATACACTGAATGAATTTACCCCCGAAGTTTTGAATGTGGCAGGTACCCAGGATTTCTTCTACAACAAGTATCTGAAACCACAGATAGAAGCCATCACCAACCCGCTCCACGACCTTTCTCCACTGGAGGAAGCCTACTTCTGCCGCATGATGACCTTTGTCTTACGGGAACAGATGATCAGCAAGGTGGGCGCACAGGAAGGAACGAACACATCGAGTTCTGACCTCTGGACCATGCCGCTCACCGAGAAGAAGGATGCCGGCAATATCTATACCGACCTGCACATCATCCGAAAGGAACAGAGCAGCGCAGGAAGTGGATTTGATACCATCACCCTCAGTGTGCCCGACCAGGGAAAGGACTTCCTGCCCAACTTCCGCATCGGCGACATGGTGTATCTCTATACCTACAAGCTGAAGGAAGAACCCGACGTGAGAAAGGCTATATTATATAAAGGTGTATTGCAGGAGATTCACAGCCATGAGATAGTAGTGCATCTCACTGACGGACAGCAGAACGCCGATATCTTCGAAACGAACCTGCCATACGCCATCGAACACGGAACGAGCGATGCATCGACCGGTGGAAGCATCCGCAACCTGCACCAGTTTATCTGTGCTCCAAAGGAGAAACGCGACTTGCTGTTGGGACAACGTGCTCCGCAAAGAGATACTTCGCTGGCATTGACCAAACATTACGACAATGTCTTGGACGATATCATCCTCCGTGCCAAACAGGCGCAGGATTACTTTCTGCTCGTAGGGCCTCCGGGAACAGGAAAAACCAGTCGTGCCCTGAAGTTTATGGTAGAAGAAGCATTGAACGACGGAACGGGAATGCCTACAGCAGAAAGCATCGTCACCGGAGGCAAGACAGCTCAGCAACCCGCTTCCTCCATACTCCTGATGTCGTATACCAACCGAGCCGTAGATGAAATCTGCGAGATGCTGGTAGATTCCGGCATCCCATTCCTGCGTCTGGGCAGCGAATACTCCTGCGATGAACGGTTCCGCCCTTATCTGATAGAGAAGGCTATCAGCGACTGTCCGAAGCTCGAAGCCATCAAACAATATATAATAGGTACGCGCGTAATCGTAGGAACTACTTCGATGATGACTTCCAAGCCGTTCATCTTCACCCTGAAGCACTTCAAGCTTGCCATCATCGACGAGTCGAGCCAGATATTGGAGCCAAATCTCATCGGGCTCCTGTCTGCCGTGGATAAGTTTATCCTCATCGGCGACTATAAGCAGTTGCCTGCCGTAGTGCAGCAGAGCGAGAAGGATTCTGCGATTCCTACCATCCATGACAGCCAGAAGAATGGAGTTGTAGACATGAGTCTCTTACAGGACATCTGCCTCACCAACTGCCGCAGTTCCCTCTTCGAGCGCCTGATTCATTGGGAAGACCACGAGGAACGCACGGACTTTATCGGCATACTTCGCCGTCAGGGAAGAATGCACCCGGAGATAGCCGAGTTTCCGAACCGGATGTTCTACCGCCGGGAGAAACTGGAACCCGTACCTTGTCCACACCAGTTGGAAGAGGAACTGTCCTATACCCTCCCATCAGAAGATGCGCTTGATGACCTCCTGAAGGAACATCGCATGATCTTCCTCCCATCTCAGTTCTGCAAGGAACCGAATGTATCCGACAAGATCAATGCCAACGAAGCAGAAATCGTGGTAGACATGCTCCGTCGCATCCACCGTTTCTATGGCGCACAGTTCGACCCGCAGAAGACCGTAGGCGTCATCGTACCTTATCGCAACCAGATAGCCATGGTACGCAAGGGCATCGAAAAACTCGGCATCCCGGAACTGGAGAAGATCAGCATCGATACCGTGGAACGCTATCAGGGCAGCCAGCGAGATGTCATCATCTACAGTTTCACCATCCAGAACATCTGGCAACTCGACTTTCTTGCCGGCAACAGTTTCGTAGAAGACGGTGCCATCATCGACCGCAAACTGAACGTAGCCATCACCCGAGCCAGGAAGCAGATGATTATGACCGGCAACCCGGAGATATTACGCAATAATCAGATTTTTAGTGAATTAATGGAGTATGTGAAGGAAAAAGGAGGTTATTTTTAAAATTTCATCCAAAAAGTTTGGTGATACGGAAATAAAGTCCTATCTTTGCAATCGAATTATAAACATAAGGATAAGAAAGAGACACATATAAGATATAGGATTCCGGTGCTCCACTGGCACTGGAATTCTTTATTTTTTATGCCTCTAAGAACATATTATTAATAACATTAAACAACAAGAAAAATTATGGCTTACATGTCACAAGAAGGCTACGACAATCTCGTAGCTGAGCTGAAACAGCTCGTATCTGTAGAGCGCCCTAAGGCATCAGCCGCAATTGCTGAAGCCCGCGACAAGGGTGATTTAAGTGAGAATTCTGAGTATGATGCCGCTAAAGAGGCACAGGCTCATCTGGAAGATAAGATCAATCGCCTGAAGCTCACCATTGCCGAGGCCAAGATTATCGATACCAAGCAGCTCAGCACCGACAGCGTGCAGATCATGTCGAAGGTAGAGATGACCAACATGGCTAACAAGGCAAAGATGACCTATACCATCGTGAGCGAGAGCGAGGCAAACTTGAAGGAAGGCAAGATTTCCATCAAGACTCCTATCGCACAGGGATTGCTCAACAAGAAGGTAGGTGAGATTGCAGAAATCAAGATTCCTCGCGGCACCATCAACCTTCGCATCGACAAGATTTCATTTGAATAAAACGGAATAAAAGGAACTATCATATCGGCAGCAATGCCCGTATGACGGTTCCTTTTATGTTATATGTAAGCCTACCCGATATACTCTACAGAAAATGAAAGTAGCCGATGCAACGACATCAAAAAGAGAATAAGATAATATGAATTGTAAATTATAAATTATTAATTATAAATTGATTAGCGATTATGGCAAGCATTTTTTCAAAGATTGCAGCAGGAGAGATTCCTAGCTACAAGTGTGCAGAAAGCGACAAGTTTTATGCTTTCCTCGACATTAGCCCTATCGGCAAAGGTCATACCTTGGTGATTCCCCGTAAGGAGGTTGATTACATCTTCGATATGGAAGACGAAGACCTGGCTGAGTTTGAGGTTTTCGCCAAGAAGGTAGCCAAGGCTATCAAGGCAGCCTTCCCATGCAAGAAAGTGGCGCAGGTTGTTTTGGGTCTGGAGGTTCCTCATGCCCATATCCACCTCATCCCAATGAACAGCGAAGCTGATGTCAATTTCCGCAAGGAGCACCTCAAGCTCTCTGAGGAAGAGTTCAAGGAAATCGCTGATAAGATTTATACTGAATTCCAGAAATTGTAGAATGTGTGTAAACCACACATCCGCTTATAAAGCAAAAAATGAGCTGCAGAGGGTTGCAGCTCATTTTTCATACATATTATATTTATTTGACTAAATCGCCCATTAAATAAAGTCTTCACCTCGCTTCATCTGCACCTCGTTCACATATTTGCGAACCAATGCGGAAGAATCTTCCTTCCTGCAGACGAGCAGCACATTGTCTTTCTCGGCAACGATAAAACCATCCAGCCCGTTCAATACGGCAAGCTTGCCCTTCGGCAACTTAATCACATTGTTGTGGCAGTTTTCCATCATCACATCGCTGTCTATCACCACGTTATCGTCATCGCTCTTCTGCATCGCCTCATAGATACTGTGCCATGTTCCCAGGTCAGCCCATCCGAAATCACACTTCATCACGCATACATCTGAAGGCTTCTCAAGGATTCCAAAATCCACAGAGATATTAGGATAAGAAGAAAAACTCTCCTTCATATAGGCATTCTCCGTCTCGATGCTAAACTCCGGATACTGCTTGTCGTAATCACGGAGCACAGGAGGCAGAATCTTACAGAAACACTCTCTCAGATGCTTTACATTGCTCAGGAAGAGACCAGTATTCCAATAAAACTCCCCACTCTCAACGAATATCTTGGCAAAATCACGCTCCGGTTTCTCCGTAAAGGATTGAACCTGATACATATTGTCACAAAAGACATCGCCCATCTGAATATATCCATAACCCGGTTCAGGACGGGTTGGCTTCACTCCCATGGTAAGGAACCGGTCGTTCTCTGCTACAAAAGCCAAGCCTTTCAGCACATTTTCCCGGAAAGCTTCCTCGTTGAAGATAGCCTGGTCTGAAGGAGTGGTAATCACACAGGCATTGGGATTTATCATGGAAATGCGATGATTGGCCCATGCCATGCTCGGAGCCGTATTACGATGAATAGGCTCTGCCAAAATGTTATCCATAGAAACTTCTGGCAACTGCTCCTTAATCAAATGTACGAATTCCTCGTTCGTATTGATATATATATGATCAGCAGGAACAATCTTTGCCATTCGGTCGTAGGTTTGCTGCAACTGAGTACGTCCTACTCCAAAGAAATCGATAAATTGCTTCGGATAGTTACTGCGGCTGCAAGGCCAAAGTCTACGTCCTTTTCCTCCTGCAAGTATCACACAATAGTAGTTATTTACGTTAACCGTCATATTTTGATTCATATGTTTGCAGTTTTTAAATTAAATTTCCAACTGTAAAATTAGAAAATATATTTGAATGCGCCAAAGTTTTTCTCTTAATTTAAGATTGGAGGGGGCAAATACAACAATATTTTAGCCTTTTGGCACGCAAAATGCACTTTTTTCGAAAAAAAGTTCTCAAAAAGTTTGCCAGTTCAAAAATTATTAGTACCTTTGCAACCGCAAATAAGCCAAGTGCTATTTGCCCAGATGGCGGAATCGGTAGACGCGCTGGTCTCAAACACCAGTGGAGCAATCCATCCCGGTTCGATCCCGGGTCTGGGTACAACAAGAAGGTTGATAGTCTTTTGATTATCAACCTTCTTTCGTTATATACATTATCCATCCCCTGCTTTCATGAAAAAGTATCTGCTAAAGCTGGAAAAAACACAAAAAGTTAGGATTATTTCATTCCGACAGATTTCCCAACAATCTCAAAAACACCCTTCACCCTTCACCAACATAACATAAAGCACTATATATAAGACACTTATAACGGTGAAGGGTTTCATCAACTCTTCACCACTCTTCACCCACCCTTCACCTTTCTGCTTTTGGGTTTCCATTAAGGCTTGCTCCAAGGCTTCTATTATGAGTGGCCTTAGTCTTCTATTATGAGTGGCTTTAAGCTTCTATTAAGCTTGGCTTAAGCCTTCTTTGAAGATGATTTAAACCTTATTTGAAACTGGTTTAAGCCTTAGATAAAGTTTACGTGGGGCTTAATTGAAGGTTACGTAGAGCCTAGTTGAGATTTACATGGGGCTTAGTTGAAGTCTTATTCCTATTCCCAGAGTAACAGAATCCTCCCTTTAAGCAGTTCAAAATTCTGCTGAGGTGAAGGGTGGTGAAGGGTGGGTGAAGGGTTGGCGAAGCTCTTCACCACTCGCAACCCCAGTGTTTATCGGGGTTTCAAGCGAAAAGGTGAAGAGTGAAGAGTAAAATCGAGAGTAGCTTTTTTCGCAAGCAAAACTACTCAACCTACTGCCAGAATGCACCTAGTAAATGACAGAGATAGACCTGATGGAATCTTTCTCCCGACGTATTATTTCTTATCTGCCAATGGCAAAAAGTTGCCCGCCTAGGGGCAATATTGTGCCATAGTAAGGCAGAAAGCGAAACGTCCCCTTTTACAACCAGCTAAGACTATTGCGACTTTTTCCTACTGAAAACGTTTGCGATGTTTTATAGGCATAATCTGATACTTTCGTTTGGTGAAATCAGATATTATTCATAAATTTGCAGACGGAAGCTAACAATGATTTATCAAACAAAAACATAATTACAGTCATGAAGAAAATTTTTAGCATGGTTTGGGCTTGCTTGCTGGCACTCAGCGCCCAGGCAACCGACATCAAGAAGTATGATGCTCTATATGAGAATCTGCCATTCCAGATGGAAAAGGTGACCCGTCCACAGTTCCCTGCCAATGAGGTAAACCTCAAGGAATTTGGTGCTATTGGCGACGGTTCTTCTCTCTGTACCACAGCCTTTGCCAAGGCTATCGATGCGCTCACCCAGAAAGGCGGAGGTAAACTCATCGTTCCACAAGGCGTATGGTTCACAGGTCCTATCGTATTGAAGAGCAATATCAACCTGCATCTCGAAAAAGGTGCTGTCATCCTTTTCTCACCAGACGATGCCCTCTACCCTTTTGTAGATACATCATTCGAAGGTTTGGATACGCGCCGCTGCCAGTCACCTATCTCTGGCCATAATCTTACCAACGTGGCAATTACCGGTCAGGGCTGCATCGACGGAAACGGAGAATACTGGCGTCCATTGAAGAAGCAGAAGGTTACAGATGCACAGTGGAAGCAGATTACTTCTCGTGGCGGTGCTTTCAAGAGAGCTGACTACTGGTTCCCAACAGAGGGTGCATTGAAGGCTGACAACAGCGCCAACATGAATGTGCCTAAGACTCCAACTTCAGAAGAAGAGTGGAACGAGATCAAGCGTTTCCTCCGTCCTGTAATGATCAGTCTCGTAAGCTGCAAGAACGTTTGGCTCAACGGTGTTATCTTCCAGAATTCACCAGCATGGAACATTCATCCGCTGATGTGCGAAAACGTTCTTATAGAAGATGTATTGGTTCGCAACCCTTCATACGCCCAGAACGGTGATGGTCTTGACCTGGAGAGCTGCAAGAATGCACTCATCGTCAATTCTACTTTCGACGTGGGCGATGACGGTATCTGTATCAAGAGCGGTAAGGATGCTGACGGAAGAAAGCGCGGCATTCCTTGCGAGAATGTCATCGTAAACGGCTGTACCGTATTCAAGGGTCATGGCGGTTTCGTTGTTGGTAGCGAGATGAGCGGTGGCGTAAAGAATATTAAGGTGAGCGACTGCCAGTTCCTCGGTACTGATGTGGGGCTCCGTTTCAAGAGTACACGCGGTCGTGGTGGCGTAGTAGAGAATATTTATATCGACAACATGTCAATGTTTGATATCCAGACCGATGTCATCACCTTCGATCTCTATTACGGTGGCAAGTCTGCCGTTGAAGTTCTCAACGATGGCGACGAGGCTAAGAGTCAGAAGGTACAGAAGTTCAAGGTAGATGAGACAACTCCTTGCTTCCGCAATATCGACATCAACCATGTCATCTGCCGCACAGCCCGTCGTGCCGCTTACTTCAACGGTCTCCCTGAGATGCCGGTAAGCAATATCCACATCAAGGATATGGAGGTAAACAATGCAGAATATGGCATCGTCATCAACCGTACAGATGGCGTGAAGCTCGAAAACATCAAGGTTAGTGCAAAGAACCACACCTTCGATGCCAAGAATTCAAAGAATGTAATTGTCAACGACAAGACATACAAGAAGATTGACGAAAAGGGTATTACTCTTGACTTCTAATATCGTCTTGATGATAAAAGACAGATTAGACATTCTCCGTATCTGTCAGAAAAAACGAAAAGGAGGTAAATACCAATCGACGGCATTTACCTCCTTTTCGTTTATAATAATCGACAGAAAAAACAGACTTTGTTTTAAAGGACCAAATCTGTAGCCTCTAATCCTTGAAATCTATACTCAATTCGCCAGTACCTAAAAGATTGTAACTCATGCGATGATATGGAGTGACTCCAAATTCCCTGATGGCAGCACGATGTTTCTTGGTAGGATAACCCTTGTTGCCTTTCCAGTCGTACTGCGGATATTCTTCTGCCAGCGCATCCATGTAATCATCACGATAGGTCTTGGCAAGGATGCTTGCCGCAGCAATTGCCAGATACTTGCCGTCTCCCTTTACGATGGTTGTATAAGGCAAATCCTTATAAGGCTTAAACCGGTTACCATCCACGATAACAGCCTCTGGACGAACCTTGAGCTGGTCCAGGGCACGGTGCATAGCCAGGAAACTGGCGTTGAGAATATTGATTTTATCGATTTCTTCAGGCGTAACAATGCCCACAGCCCAAGCTACGGCATCACGCTCTATCTGCTTGCGGAGTGCCTTGCGCTTCTTATCGGTGAGCTTCTTACTGTCGTTCAAATCGGCATTCTGATAATTAGGAGGAAGAATGACGGCTGCAGCATAGACGCTACCCGCCAAGCATCCACGGCCAGCCTCATCACAGCCAGCCTCTATCATATCCTTATAATAATGACTTTCCAACATATTATTTATTCTTGATGATACATCATATTATTAAAGCAAAGGCTTCAAGCCTTCCCATTTCACATTCCAATTGCCATCCTGCGGGAATCCCGGATTAGGATGAATACTGCCGTCCCAGCCGGCACACATCATGGCTACAGCCATCAACAAACCGCCATTGCCAGGAAGATAAAGGCGCAAACGGGCATCCTGATAGTTATGACCGCTTACCAAATAGGTATTCTTCTGCTGGTGCATCAGTAAAGCACCTACTGCATTCTCAGGTTCTCCCATGCGGGCAGCTCCCATTGCCATCATCGGATAATCCCAGCCCCAGGAAGTATTCCACTTCCAGTTCTTCCAAATCCATTGCTCGGTCTTCTTCATCTTGGCAAAATCAATCATTCTACTATTATATGGGAACAGACCGATGGCACCCATCACGGCTGGATGATCACTGAACATGCGAACCTTGGTATAGGTATCAGGCTCGGTCTCTGCAGCAAGGTATAAACTGTCCTTGGATGCAAGAGGAGAGATCTTGGCAATGATATCGTCCCAATGAGCATCACGAGCCTTACCCAGTCGTTCACGCCATTCCTGCGCAATCTTCAAGGCACAATGCCACTGACTGAGCTCGAATGGAGGATTAACGGTTGTAGCGGCAGGTAAGGTTTCCTGGGCAGCAATACAACCGCGAAGAATATAACGGTCTTTCTCCTTATCATATTCTGCAAAGTCGCCCATAAATTCAGCTGTTTCATCGACCAGTTTCGCATATTTCTGCAAGATGGCAGGCGAAGGATTGGCACGATAAAGCAATTCTGCCAGATAAATGAGGTGTGGCTGTTGCCAAATCAGGAAACTTCCTACACTTGATGGAGCCTCACCAGCACCAGGATCGGTCATCTTCATCCATCTTACTCCCTTGAATCCCTGTCGCTGGGCTATCTTGCGGGCATTCGGCTCTGCCTTGAAATACCAGGATAAAGAACGCTCCAACAATTCAGGATGTCCCCACAAGGCAAATTGTGCCTGATGCCAGAGAATCATCTCCAAATGGAACTTGCCAAACCAGGAATTATAAGTAAGACCGGTTTCCTGTGGAGGAGTGTCACCTGCATCCTGAATAGCCAGCAGGTATTGGCTCAACACTACACGGCGCTCCATCTCCTGAGCACGAGGATCCTTACACTGTCCGAAATCCACCATTGCTCCCTTCTGCCAATAGCTATTCCAATAAGCCTTAGCTGCATCCGCAACCTCAGCAAAAGTCTTGCTCTCAGAAGATAACTGCTCTGCATATTCACAGGTCAATTTCAAGTCAGCAGACTTTGACTGCAGCTGATAGAAATTCTTGCCTTTCTGCTTGAGTTTGGCTATACCCTGCCATCTCAATATCACGAAATAGACGGTTTCATCGATAGTTCGTTTCAATACGGCAGAATTCTTATCTTGTGAAACAAGCATTGTGGAATGAAGATGATCTTTATTCCAATCGCAAGCATCGTCACAATGACCGCCTGTAGGATAAGCAAAACGGATATCAAATGCGATAGGACCTTTGGACTGGACGTGAGTAGCAATCATATCCAGCTCAGGATGACAAGTGGTCTCCACCTGATAAGCACGACCATGATAAATAAAGCTGCTCTTAATCATTCCATCCCACATGTCCAAAATTTGGTTAACCTGCTGTATATTCTTAGGATCAGCCCCCAGAGAAAGTCCCAATGTACCCAAATGCAGACGATGAGGATTGACACGATACCAATCTCCTGCTGCCTTCTTTCTCTTATCTTCCTTTATCTGGGTAGCGTATGGCTCCTTTCTTCCTCTTCCATAATCATAATAACGCCAACTTTCTTCCTGTTTATAATTCTCAGGATTGGTAAACGAATGCCAGCCCCAATCGCTCATCGTACCCAAAGGAACGCCCTTGGAATAAGACTTAGGGAATGACTGAAGACCAGTTCCATCTACAGTCATGGCAAAGCCACCATTACCCACAGACAAGGAATTCAGCGAATCCATCGTCACCACATGAGGATTATTCCTCTCTACTACTTGTTTTCTATCAATATTCTGAGCTGAAAGGCTCAAGGAAATCAACAGAAAAGTACTTAATAATATTCTTTTCATTTGTTTGTTTTTAGGTTGTTTATTTTAATATAAAAACAATAATTCCCCAATTCCATCATAGAAATGGGGAATCATTATATATAAAAGCTTTTAGAACATCTGAGAAACGCGTTTTACGCCTGCTACAAGCGCATCAACCTCCTCCTTGGTATTGTACAAGGCAAAGCTGGCACGAACAGTTCCCAGAATGCCATAACGGTCCATCAAAGGCTGAGCACAATGATGACCGGTACGGACAGCAATGCCCAGACGATCGAGCAATGTTCCCATGTCCATGTGATGAATATCACCAACCAAGAAGCTGACAACGGCATCTTTGCCCTCCTGCTCACCAAAAAGTCTGATTCCATCGATAGTTCGCATCTGCTCCATGCAGTAACGGGTCAATTCCTGCTCATGCTTGGCAATGTTATCCATGCCGAGTGCAGAGACATAATCGATGGCCTTTGCCAGACCATGGGTAGCTACATAATCAGGAGTACCAGCCTCAAACTTGAATGGCAACTTCTCGAAAGTAGTCTTCTCGAAACTTACGCTCTCTATCATTTCACCACCTCCCTGATAAGGAGGCAACTTGTCGAGCCATTCTTCCTTGCCATAAAGCACACCGATACCGGTAGGACCATAGATTTTATGACCGCTGAAAGCGAAGAAATCGCAATCCATGTCCTGCACATCCACAGCAAAGTGAGGAGTACTCTGAGCGCCATCCACCATCACAGGCACACCGTGCTCATGGGCAATCTTAATCATCTTTTTTACCGGATTCACCGTACCGAGCACGTTGCTCACTTGGGCTATGCTCACGATTTTGGTGCGTTCGGTAAATAAATTGGCGAATTCATCGAGGTTAATCTCACCTTTATCATTGATAGGAATCACACGGATGGCGATTCCCTTCTTGGCAGCCTGCAACTGCCAAGGCACGATATTGGAATGATGCTCCATGGTAGAGATAATCACCTCGTCGCCCTCGCTCATAAATGCATCGCAGAACGATGAAACCACAAGATTCAGACTCTCTGTAGTACCTCGGGTGAAGATGATTTCCTCAACCTTCGGCGCATTGATAAACTTGCGCACAGTCTCACGGGCTGCTTCATGAAGATCGGTAGCCTGCTGAGAGAGATAGTGCACACCACGATGCACATTGGCATTCACATTGAGATACTCGTCGCGCATGGCATCGAGTACGCACAATGGCTTCTGTGTAGTTGCCGCATTATCCAAATACACCAATAGCTTATCATATACCGTTCTCGATAAAATCGGGAAATCTGCTCTTACTTGATTGATATCATACATAGTTTTAAGAACTTAGCTCCTTTAAAAGGATATTATCTACTTGCAAAGCTTGCAACCCTCGCACTTATTGAGTTCACCACGGAATCGCTTCTCTACGAGATGATGCAGGCGATCGCGCAATGGCTCCAGCTCCATCTTGTCGATGACTTCGTTGATAAATGCAAACTGAAGGAGCAACTTAGCCTCCTCACGGCTCACACCACGCTGCTGCATATAGAACAGGGCGGCATCGTTGAGCTGACCTACAGTACTACCGTGTGCACACTTCACATCGTCGGCATAAATCTCCAGCATCGGCTGGGTGAACATGCGGGCTGTCTTCGTAGCACAGAGGTTCTGGTTAGTTTCCTGCGAAGTGGTCTTCTGGGCACCATGACGAACCAGCACTCTGCCGGCAAAAGCACCACGTGCCTCACCATCGAGCACATACTTATAAAGTTCGTTGCTGGTACAATGACCCACCTGATGATCAATGAGCGTATTGTTATCTACCACCTGGTTCTTATCGGCAATCACACAACCATTGCAGAAGCATTCGGCTCCCTCGCCCTTGAACACGAGGTCGAGTCGGTTGCGGGTGATACCATTATGAAGGGTGATGACGTTATGGTTTACACGGCTGTTAGCCTGCTGCTCAATATACACGTTGCTGACACGGCGGTTCTTGTAATGAGTCTCCTCCAGGCAATAGAGGTCGAGACTGGCATTCTCGCCTACGAATGCCTCGATAACCTGGGTTGCGAGGAAGTTCTTGTCATCGGCTGCATGGTCACAGAAGAGGAACTTAGCCTCAGCACCCTGTTCCATCACGATGAGTACACGTCGGTTTACCATCAAATCAACATCCGAACGGAGAATATTGATGACCTGAATAGTTCGCTCTACCTTTACATTCTTTGGAACATAAATCAGCAAGCCATCCTGTGCCAGGAATGTATTCAATGCGGTGATGCCATCTTCGTCGGTTTTGGCAATCTTAGCGTAGTATTTCCCGATGAATTCAGGGCTTTCTGCAGCTATCTTGCTCAAAGAATCCACGATTACGCCCTCCGGAAGCTCTACTTTAGGCAATGCTTTGTTATAAAAAGCATCGTTTACCACGAAGTAGAGCGAAGTGCTCAGATTAGGCACATCGCAGCGGAAAGCTTCGTATGGATCTACCGGAATTTCCAGACGGTTCAAGTTCAAGCCATAATCTGGCTCGAAGATGGCGCTCATATCTGTGTACTTGTATCTTTCTACCTTTCGGGAAGGGAAGCCCAGACGACGGAAGTCCTCAAACGCAGCATCGCGCACCGCATTGAGCACCTCAGCACTGTTCTTCTTGATTATTCTCGAAGAAGACTGATACAAGTCTAAATATTGTTTTTCTGAAAGCATAGCCATCCTCCTTATTATTTCTCATCTACTTCAGCCTTGATCCAGTCGTAGCCACGAGCCTCAATCTCCTTGGCAAGTTCAGGACCGGCAGTCTTCACGATTCTACCCTTATAGAGAACGTGAACCACACTTGGCTTAATCATATCGAGCAGACGATCGTAGTGAGTGATGACAATGGCAGAAGTCTTGTCGGTATGCATCTTGTTCACACCATCAGCCACGATACGCATCGCATCCACATCGAGACCTGAGTCGGTTTCATCGAGGATAGAGAGCTTTGGCTCCAGCATAGCCATCTGGAAAATCTCGTTGCGCTTCTTCTCACCACCCGAGAAACCTTCGTTTACAGAACGGCGAGCCAACTTGCTGTCCAATTCCACCAACTCGCGCTTCTCACGCATCAGCTTCATGAATTCGCTTGTATTCAATGGTTCCAAACCCTGATACACACGCTTGGCATTGATAGCCGCACGCATGAAGTTGGTCATGGATACGCCAGGAATTTCTACTGGATACTGGAAAGAGAGGAACAAGCCTTCACGGGCACGGTCCTCTGGCTTCATATCCAGAAGGTTCTTGCCGTTGAAGATAGCCTCGCCCTCTGTTACTGTATAAAGAGGGTTACCTGTGAGCACAGCGCTCAAGGTTGACTTACCGGAACCATTAGGTCCCATGATAGCATGTATCTCACCATCGTTGATAGTCAGGTTGATACCTTTCAATATTTCTTTGCCTGCAATAGTAGCATGCAGATTCTTTACCTCTAACATAATTTTAGTCAATTTTTATCGATTTCATCGAGAATTATGATAACTATCCTACGGTTCCTTCGAGTGAAACACTCAGGAGTTTCTGTGCCTCAACGGCAAACTCCATAGGCAACTTGTTGAGCACGTCCTTGGCATAACCGTTTACGATTAAGCCGACAGCCTCCTCGGTAGGAATGCCTCGCTGATTACAATAGAAGAGCTGGTCTTCTGAAATCTTCGAGGTAGTTGCCTCATGCTCGAACACGGCTGTGTCGTTATGGGCATCCATATATGGGAAGGTATGCGCTCCACAATCGCTGCCCAGCAACAAAGAGTCGCAGGAACTATAGTTGCGTGCATTGTCGGCATTGGATGTGGCACGAACCAATCCACGATAGGAATTCTGGCTATGTCCTGCCGAAATACCCTTAGAGATGATGGTACTCTTGGTGTTCTTACCCATGTGAATCATCTTGGTACCGGTATCAGCCTCCTGATAGTTGTTGGTAACAGCCACACTGTAGAACTCAGCTACAGAGTTGTCGCCACGCAAGATGCAGGAAGGATACTTCCAGGTAATCGCAGAACCCGTCTCTACCTGAGTCCAGCTCAACTTAGAGTTCACACCACGCAAGTCGCCTCGCTTGGTTACCAGGTTCAGCACACCACCCTTACCATGCTCATCACCAGGATACCAGTTCTGAACAGTAGAGTATTTCACCTCAGCATTGTCCTTGACAATTATCTCGACAATAGCCGCATGAAGCTGATTCTCATCACGCATTGGCGCTGTACATCCCTCCAGGTAAGAAACGTAAGCATCATCATCAGCGATAATCAATGTACGCTCAAACTGACCGGTGTTACGGGCATTGATGCGGAAGTAACTGCTCAACTCCATCGGACAGCGGACGCCCTTAGGAATATAAACGAATGAGCCATCACTGAACACGCAACTGTTCAAGGCTGCATAAAAGTTATCACGATAAGGAACCACGGTTCCCAGATACTCTCTTACCAAATCAGGATGCTCCTTCACAGCCTCACCGATACTGCAGAAGATGACACCTTTCTCACGGAGTTTCTCCTTGAAGGTAGTCTTTACCGACACAGAGTCCATGATGGCATCTACGGCGGTACCACTCAAAGCCAGACGCTCCTCCAGAGGAATACCGAGTTTATCGAATGTCTTCTCCAACTCAGGATCAATCTCCTTGTTCTTCGGCTTCTTTGCCAAAGGGTCAGCATAGTATGAAATCTCCTGGTAGTCAATAGGTGGCACGTGAACGTGTCCCCACTTTGGCTCCTTGAGCGTCTTCCAGTAATTGTAGGCTTTCAGACGAAATTCGAGCATCCAGTCTGGCTCTCCCTTCTTCTGCGAGATCAGGCGCACAACATCCTCGTTGAGACCCTTTTCTATGATTTCAGTATGTACATCGGTGGTAAAACCATACTCGTATTTCTGGTCTATCACATCCTTGACAACCTGATTCTGTTCTTTCTCTATTTCTGCCATTTTATTTAGAATAACCTTTCGTTATTTTAACCCTAAATAGGGATAAGCCACTGAGGACTCATCCCTACCTTATTATATATAGGATAGAGCGAAAAGACAAATGAATTCTTCACTCTTCGTTCTTCACTCTTCACTTTATTAAAGTTTCTGCTCTACCTCGATCTCAGTGAAAGTCTCGATAACGTCGCCTTCCTGGATATCGTTGTAGTTGACGAGGCTCAAACCGCACTCCATACCGGTAACCACCTCCTTGACATCGTCCTTGTAACGCTTCAAGGCACCGATTTCTGCAGTACGGATTACGATACCGTCACGGATGACGCGAGCCTTATCCTTAGCGTGTACCTTACCCTCGGTAACGAGACCACCGGCAATAGTACCCACCTTGGAAATCTTGAAGGTCTGCTTAACCTCAACCTGACCGGTAACGATTTCCTTCTTCACCTTGTCGAGCATACCTACCATCACGCTCTTGATATCGTCGATAGCATCGTAGATGATAGAGTATGTGTTGATTTCAACACCCTCACGGTCGGCAGCCTTGCGAGCATCGGCAGATGGACGAACCTGGAAACCAACGATGACTGCATCTGAAGCAGATGCCAGCATCACGTCGTTCTCTGAAATCTGACCTACTGCCTTGTTGACAACGTTCACCTGAACCTTCTCGGTAGAAAGCTTGATGAATGAGTCGCTCAATGCCTCAACAGAACCATCGGTATCACCCTTTACGATGACGTTCAACTCGTGGAACTCACCACGTGCGATACGGTGAGAGATATCACCCAAGGTCAAGCGCTTTTGAGTACGCAAGCCCTGTTCACGCTGCAACTGCTCACGCTTGTTGGCGATTTCGCGAGCCTCCTGCTCTGTCTCGATTACGTGGAACTGGTCACCTGCTGTAGGCGCACCATTCAAACCGAGGATGATAGCTGGCTCTGCAGGAGCCGCTGACTTGATATTGGCATTACGCTCATTGAACATCGCCTTCACACGCCCCCAAGAAGTACCGGCGAGAACAATATCACCAACCTTCAAGGTACCATTGGCAACCAATACGGTAGAAACATATCCACGACCCTTGTCAAGTGAAGACTCAATGATGGTACCTGTGGCACGACGGTTAGGGTTAGCCTTCAAGTCGAGCATATCAGCCTCGAGGAGCACCTTGTCGAGCAAATCGTGAACACCGATACCCTTCTTGGCACTGATTTCCTGGCACTGATACTTACCACCCCACTCCTCAACGAGCAGGTTCATGTTAGCCAAGTCCTCACGGATACGGTCTGGGTTAGCCCCTGGCTTATCAATCTTGTTGATAGCGAATACCATTGGCACACCGGCAGCCTGAGCATGGGCGATAGCCTCCTTGGTAGTAGGCATCACGGAGTCATCGGCTGCGATGATGATGATGGCGATATCGGTAGCCTGAGCACCACGGGCACGCATGGCGGTAAACGCCTCGTGACCTGGAGTATCAAGGAATGTAACCTTGCGACCGCTGTTCAGAGTCACACTGTAGGCACCGATATGCTGGGTAATACCACCCGCCTCACCGGCAATCACATTGGTATTGCGGATATAGTCGAGCAAAGAGGTCTTACCATGGTCTACGTGACCCATCACGGTTACGATTGGAGCACGAGGAACCAAGTCGTTCTCATCATCCTCTTCCTCGCTCACGGCTTCCTGAACCTCTGCACTTACGTATTCTGTCTTGAAGCCGAACTCCTCAGCCACCATGTTGATGGTTTCAGCATCCAGACGCTGGTTGATAGAAACCATGATACCTACACCCATCAGGGTAGAGATAACCTGAGTAACGCTGATATCCATCATCGTAGCCAACTCGCTAACGGTAACGAACTCAGTGAGCTTCAGGGTCTTGCTTTCCTTCTGCTCCTGACGAGCCTGATCCTGCAACTTCTCCTGAACAGCCTCACGCTTCTCCTTACGATACTTAGCACCCTTCTTGTTCTGGCTCTTGCTGGTCAAACGGGCAAGAGTCTCCTTAACCTGGCGTGCTACAGCCTCGTCGTCCACCTCTATCTGGCGCTGGTTGCCGCGGTTGTTGTTATTGCCCTTATTATTATTGTTATTATTATTTCTGTTCTTGTTTCTGTTCTTTTTGTTGCCACCATTATTACCTCTATTCTGGCCATTACCACCATCGCCATTATTATTCTTTGCTTCGGCATTGATGTCAACACGCTCTTTGTTAATACGAACACGCTTCTTACGCTCGCTGTGCTGCTGAGCCAATTTTTCCTCACGTTCCTTACGGCGCTCCTCCTTAGACTTCTTCTTAGGACGAGTGCTCTGATTCAAAGAAGAAAGGTCAATCTTACCTAACACCTTAGGTTCGTTAGAAGACATTTTCTTCTCACTTTTCAAAGTAAAGACACTAGAGCCCCCTAAAGCTACAGCAGTCTGATCCTGCTGAGTCTTGTTATCTACCTTAGAAGGTTGGTTGTCTCCCTTGTGATGTGCAGCTTTCTGCTGATTGTGGCCATTCTGCAGCCCCTTAGATTCATGCGATTTTGCCTGTTGTGTTTTTTGCTGATTCTCCTGTTTCATATTCTGTTTATGTTGAGAGACATTCTGTTGTCTCTTCTCATCCTTATTTTCAGCCTTTACTATCTCTTTATTAGGCGCAGGACTGACGGCAGCAGTCTCTTGCTCATGCACCTCTGGCTTATCAGCAACAGACTGAACAGCAGATTTCTTACCGAGACTATCCAAGTCGATCTTGCCCAGCGGCTTATACTGCTGTCTGCCCGACTCCAATACGTTCTCGGAACGATTGTCCTTCTGTTCTGGCGCACGTTTTTTATCCTTAGTTTTTTTGGTAAAGAGCTTCTCTGCCTGATCACGAACTTCCTTATCTTTGCTAAAGGCATCATTCAATGCCTGATACTGCTCATCGCTGATTTTGAAGCTCGGTTCAGCCTTCACCTCTCCCAGTTCTTTTTTATTTTCAAGGAATTCAACTGCCGTTTGAAGACCTATATTTAATTCACGTAGTGCTTTATTTAATCTGATGCTCATATATATTTATTTATCTCCTATTTAATTTAATTAGATTCCCAGCAAGCACTAGCAAGCTAGGGAATTATTGTTCGAATTCGGTACGCAATACATTGATGACATTGTCGACAGTCTCTTCCTCCAAATCTGCCTTCTCAATCAACAAGTTGCGTGGAGCATTGAGTACTTGCTTAGCTGTATCGAGACCAATGCCCTTGATGGCATCAATCACCCACTGGTCAATCTCATCAGAGAATTCATCCAAGTAGATATCCTCATCAGCTTCATTATCATCCACTTCGCGGAATACATCGATAGTATACTCTGTCAGCATGGAAGCCAACTTGATGTTCATACCGCCACGACCGATAGCCTTGCTCACCTGATCAGGCTTCAAGAACACTTCAGCCTTTTTGTTCTCATCATCGATGTTTACAGAAGTAATGGCTGCAGGAGCCAAAGCACGCTGAATGAACAGTTTGGCATTATCAGTATAATTGACAACATCAAGATTCTCGTTGTTCAATTCACGTACGATACCGTGAACACGACTACCCTTCACACCGACACAAGCTCCAACTGGGTCGATACGCTCATCAAAGCTTTCAACAGCAATCTTTGCGCGTTCTCCAGGAAGGCGAGCAATACGACGGATAGCGATCAAGCCCTCTGCAATCTCAGGAACTTCAGCCTCCAACAAACGCTGCAAGAAAGCAGGAGCTGTACGGCTCAAGATAATCTTAGGATTATTGTTATCATTATCAACGCGGTCGATGACTGCACGAACGGTCTCGCCCTTACGATACATATCGCCAGGAATCTGCTCTGTCTTAGGCAAGATAAGTTCATTATTCTCATCGTCTACGATAAGTACCTCACGCTTCCAAACCTGGTAAACCTCACCAGAAATGATCTGTCCTACACGATCCTTGTACTTATTGAAAAGAGAATCGTGTTCCAACTCAAGAATCTTAGAAGCCAAAGTCTGGCGAAGAGTCAAGATAGCACGGCGACCAAACTTATTGAAATCAACCTTCTCACTTACATCCTCACCTACCTCGTAGTCAGGCTCAATCTTGCGCGCCTCAGTAAGTGTTATTTCCTTATTTTCGTCCTCTACTTCACCGTCAGCAACAACAACACGATTGCGATAGATCTCGAAATCGCCCTTGTCAGGGTTAACGATAACATCGAAATTCTCATCACTACCGAAAATCTTAGCAAGAACGTTGCGGAAACTTTCCTCCAACACACTTACCAATGTAGTACGGTCGATATTCTTGGTTTCTTTAAACTCGCGGAATGTATCAATCATACTCGCTGTAATTTCCTGATCTTTTTTAGCCATAGCTTATTTAAAACTGATTAAATATTTTGTATACTTTACTTTATCCATTTGATAAACGTGGTCAACCTCCTGCTTAACAGGACGTTTTTTTCCCTCAACCTTTACCTTTTCCTCTACGCCTACTGTGAAATCATTTCCGTCCACAGCTTTCAAGATGCCCTTTACTTTGACACCATCAGCATCAAGCACCTCTACCTCCTTACCAACGAAGTTGATATACTGCTGTGGAACCTTGAATGGTTGACCAAGACCAGCAGAACCAACTTCCAGTTCATAATCTTCCTCATTACGACTCAAGCGTTCCTCAATATATCTACTGAGGGCAACACAATCCTCAATCCACACACCATCAGCATGGTCTATCTCTACCACGATTCGATTGTCCGGACTGATTTCAACGCTAACCAAGAAATATTCCTTATCTTGGAGCCATTCTTCAACTAATTTTTTAACGACGTTTTTATCAATCATAAATACCTTATTAAAATAAAATGAGGAACTCATTCGAGCCCCTCATTCCACTGAACGTTTGCAAAATTACGAATATTTTTGAAATTCTCCAAAGATTTTCCTGTTTTTTATTCATAACCTGCGCATTTTTAATTGATTGTGCAGGTTTTTATACTTATTTTTTCACTGGATGCAGTATTTTTTCGTATTCTTCAGGTGATTGAAGCAACTTCATAGCAGCCTTCACCTGCTTATCGTAACGTAAAGAATTCTGTATGGCTCCTGCCTGGAAATAGTAAGCTGCCACTATCTCGTTTTCCAAAAGCTGCTTGATATATGTCTTGTTGTAATCCAGATCTTTTGCCACATTGTGACTCAGCTTTTTCTTCAATGCTTCAAACTCGGGCTTGGCATCATCGTAATAGCCCTCAAACTTAGCCAGTTTCTCCAAATCCTTCAGATACTTTTCCGTCTCACGGTCGTACTTAAAATCTACCTTTAGTACACGAGCCTTAAACTCATCATAATCAGCATCGGTAAGAGCAAAGTCTTTAGCTGGTGCAATGGTAGGATGCTTGGCAATATAATCTACCTCATAATTGAGCATCACCTCGTTGCTATCACGGGCACCAGCCAGATAAAATGCAATATTAGGCAACGAATCCGGCTTCACTTCCACATCAGGCTTAACACCACCACCGTCACGCACCTTTCTGCCTCCGGCGGTATAGAAAACCTTGGTAAGAGAATCTGGAACGTGCTCCACATAACCGCCCTTAGCATGCCTGTAGTTGAGCGCCTGCACACATCTGCCACTAGGAATGTAATACTTAGCAGTGGTCAACTTCATCTGACCATTATATGGCAAATCCATGGTTGACTGTACCAATCCCTTTCCATACGTGCGCGTACCTAATATAACTGCACGATCATAGTCCTGTAAGCTACCACTCATGATTTCACTGGCACTCGCCGTATTGTTGCTTACCAACACAACCATTGGCATCAGAGAGTCAACAGGTTCAACCTTGGTCTTATATACATTATTGGAACGCTGCAACTTACCCTTCATCTCCAACACAGTCTTTCCCTTCGGCAAGAACATATTGATAATATTCACAGCCTCACTTACAGAACCACCTACATTGGTACGAAGGTCAAAAATAAGACTCTTAGCCCCCTGCTTTTTCAAATCGATGAAGGCACGACGCACATCCTTGGCGCAATTATCTGTAAAGGAATTGAAGTTGATATAACCGATACCACCCTCCAACATACCGTAATAAGGAATGAACGGCATCTGGATGGTACGGCGAGTAACCTTTACCTTGAGAATCTTGCCTGTACTTGGTCGCTTTACCTTCAATATGAAAGACGTACCAGGGTCACCACGAAGATGGTCGCTCACATAACTCACATCCTTGTCGGTCATACTCTCATCATCGATACTCAAGATAATATCCCCCTTCTTCAATCCTGCCTCAGCAGCCGGCATATTCTCATATGGTTCGCTGATACAGACACGCTGTAACTGAAAGTTATAGCGTATCACAGCACCCACACCCGCATATTTACCGGTGAGCATATTTTTCAACTCATTGACTTTCGATTCCGGATAGTATGTGGTATAAGGATCAAGACTTCCCAACATCGCCTTGACACCATTGCCTACCACTTCTTCCGCATCGAGCGTATCCACGTACATCAAATCAAGATTCTTATAAATGGCATTGAATATATCCATGTTCTTCGCCACTTTAAAATCGTGATTCTTATCTATTTGTGCAAAAGTTGGCGCTGCAAGGAGCACCATAAGCAATGAAATCAATAGTTTTTTCATCATTATTTTATTGTATTATATATTCGCCTACAAAATTACTCATTTCTTCTTGAAAACCGCCATCTTTGATACAAAAAGTAGTGAAAACTGCTCAAAAATGCACTTTTTTAAGAAAAAAATAAAAAAAGTTAGAGAAAAATTTGGTTGAATGAAGAAAAGTTAGTACTTTTGCACACGCAAATAAGGAACGTTATGTTCTTGATGCAAAAAACGCTTCAATAGCTCAGTTGGTTAGAGCACCTGACTGTTAATCAGGGGGTCGTTGGTTCAAGCCCATCTTGAAGCGCAAGAGAGTTTCAGGTTAGCCTCGTAACTCATCTTCTTTCATAGCAAATTGCTTCAATAGCTCAGTTGGTTAGAGCACCTGACTGTTAATCAGGGGGTCGTTGGTTCAAGCCCATCTTGAAGCGCAATAAGAGTCATAAGTTTATCTTATGACTTTTTTTGTATCTATTTCCCAATATACTTTTCCATTCAACTATAACAGACCACTCCACACCCATCAAAACATAAAAAAGATGCATCTCCTCCTTTCGGAAAAGATGCACCCTAACATATTTCACTTATAATGTACTATTCTACATCATTGTTATGGTCCAAAGAATCGTTAAAATCCTTTGGAGCCTGCTCTTCGTTATGATGCTCATAACGACGTGGCTGACGAGCAGGACGCTCACCGCGACCCTCACCATGGCGCTCATCACGACGGCCGCCACGACGCTCACCGCGCTCAGGACGTGGACGACGCTCACGCTCAACATAACCCTCTGGCTTCTCCATCAACACACGGTGAGAGAGCTTGTACTTGCCAGTCTTAGGATCAATCTCCATCAACTTCACCTTGATCTTGTCGCCTTCCTTGATGCCAGCCTCTTCAACTGTCTCAAGACGCTTCCAATCAATCTCAGAGATGTGGAGCAAACCATCCTTACCAGGGAGAATCTCTACGAAGCAACCGTAAGGCATGATAGAACGGACAGTACCCTCGTAAACCTCACCAACCTCAGGAACAGCTACGATAGCCTTAATCTTAGCCAAAGCTGCATCGATAGAATCCTTGTTAGGAGCAGATACCTGTACGTGACCCTTGCCATCAGTCTCCTCGATAGTGATAGTAGCACCAGTATCCTCCTGCATCTGCTGGATAATCTTACCACCAGGGCCGATAACAGCACCGATGAACTCCTTAGGAATATCGAATGCTACGATACGTGGAACCTGTGGTTTCATCTCAGCACGTGGCTCAGAGATTGTCTCCATCATGCAGTTGAGGATGTGCTCACGACCAGCCTTAGCCTGCATCAAAGCCTCCTCAAGAATCTCGAAGCTCAAACCGTCGCACTTGATATCCATCTGTGTTGCGGTCAAACCATCGCGGGTACCAGTGGTCTTGAAGTCCATGTCACCCAAGTGGTCCTCATCACCAAGGATATCACTGAGGATAGCGTACTTGTCCTCACCTGGGTTCTTGATAAGACCCATAGCAATACCTGAAACTGGCTTCATCATAGGAACACCTGCATCCATCAGGGCGAGAGTACCGGCACAAACAGTAGCCATAGAAGAAGAACCGTTAGACTCGAGAATCTGGCTTACCAAACGTACTGTGTAAGGGAAGTCAGCAGGAATCTGACCCTTCAAACCACGCCATGCCAAGTGACCGTGACCAATCTCACGACGGCCTACGCCGCGCTGAGCCTTAGCCTCACCTGTAGAGAATGGAGGGAAGTTATAGTGAAGGAGGAAGCGCTGGTAGCTCTTCTCGAGCACACCGTCGATAAGCTTCTCGTCCATCTTTGTACCAAGAGTACATGTAGAGAGAGACATGGTCTCACCACGCTGGAAGATAGCGCTTCCGTGAGGCATTGGGAGTGGAGAAACCTCGCACCAGATAGGGCGGATTTCTGTAGTAGCACGACCATCAAGACGCAAGCCCTCATCGAGGATGCAACGGCGCATAGCATCGCGCATTACGTCATCATAGTAACGGGTAGCCTCAGCGTGCTTCTCCTCCAAGTCTTCCTCAGAAAGATCGGTATGAGCAGCGTCATACTTCTCAAGGAAGTCAGCCAAAACCTTGTCGAAAGCATCCTGACGGGCATGCTTCTCCAAAGCCTGGTGGTTGATATCATAAGCAGGCTTGTAAAGCTCAGACTTAATCTGCTCACGGAGTTCCTCGTCGTTGATCTCGTGGTCGTACTCACGCTTCACGTCAGTACCCTTCTCCTTAGCCAACTCATACTGGAGCTCGCACATAGGCTTGATAGCCTCGGCAGCAGCCTTGAGGGCACCGATAAGATCCTGCTCAGCAACTTCCTTCATCTCACCTTCTACCATCATGATGTTATCCTTGGTAGCACCAACCATGATATCCATGTCAGCCTCTTCCATCTGCTGGAATGTAGGGTTAACGACATACTCACCATTGATACGAGCTACACGAACCTCAGAGATGTAGTGCTCGAAAGGAATATCTGAACAAGCCATGGCAGCTGAAGCAGCGAAACCTGCGGGGGCATCTGGCTGGTCAACACCATCGGCTGAGAGCAACATTACCTGTACGTAAACTTCTGCATGGTAGTTAGAAGGGAAAAGTGGACGCAAAGCACGGTCCACGAGGCGAGAGGTAAGGATTTCCTCATCGCTAGCCTTGCCTTCGCGCTTGGTGAAACCACCAGGGAAACGACCAGCAGCACTGTACTGCTCACGGTAATCTACTTGCAAAGGCATGAAATCTGTACCCGGAACTGCATCCTTTGCTGCACAAACAGTTGCGAGAAGCACTGTGTTACCCATGCGGAGAACCGCAGCACCATCAGCCTGTTTTGCAACTTTTCCGGTCTCAATTGTGATGGTTCTTCCATCAGGCAACTGAACACTTTTTGTAATTACGTTCATCTAAATTAAAAACTTATTGTTTTGTCTAACATCTAAAATATCTAAAACGGTGCAAAGATACCTCTTTAATAATTAATAAACGAATAAATGAGCAACTATTTTCAACTTTTTTAAATATTTTATCTATCTAAGATGCATTATTACCAATTTTATTACTACCTTTGCAGTCGATAATTTTGCAAAATCATAAATTCATGAAGATAACTAAACTCTATTCAGCAGCAGTGATTATGGTCGCTGCCCTGGCTTTAATTTCTTGTAACAACAAGAAATTTCATATCAACGGTATTATTACCGAGGCTAAGGACTCTATGCTCTATCTGGAGAATATCAGTCTTAACGGCCCTGTAAAAATAGACTCCGTAAAACTGGGCGAAGATGGTACTTTCAACTTCCAGGAAAACGCAATGGATTCTATCACTCCAGAATTCTACCGACTCCGCATCGCCAACCAGACCATCAACCTCAGCATCGACTCTACCGAGACTGTTACAGTAAAGGCAGCTTATCCGCAGATGAGTTACAAGTATGAGGTAGAAGGTTCAGAGAACTGCAATACCATCAAGGAATTGTCACTCAAGCAGATGTTGCTGCAGAGCAACATCAACGGCATCGTTAAGAATCCGAATATCGGTGTTGACTCAGTAGATGTCATCGTGGCCCGCATGCTGAACGATTACAAGCAAGATATCAAGAGGAACTATATCTTCAAGGCTCCTATGCAGGCTTCATCTTACTATGCTCTCTTCCAGACTATCCAGCTCGGCAATACGAATTCCCTCATATTCAATCCGCGCAACAACAAGGAAGACGTGAAGGTGTTCGCCGCCGTAGCTACCAGCTGGGACACTTATTACCCAGGCGCAGAGCGTGGCAAGAACCTGCACAATATCGCCATCGAAGGAATGAAGGATATCCGCATCATAGAAAACCAGATGGCTCAGCAAAAGATTGACGCCAGCAAGGTACAGGTTAACGGCTGCATAGAACTTGCCTTACAGGACAATCAGGGACAGATACGCCGCCTCTCTGACCTCAAGGGCAAGGTAGTATTGCTCGATTTCCATGCCTTCGCAAGTAGCGAAAGTACCAAGCGTATCATGATGCTCCGCGAACTCTACAACAAGTACCATGCTGCCGGACTGGAAATCTATCAGGTATCAGTAGACCCGGACGAACACTTCTGGAAAACATCTACAGCAGCCCTTCCATGGATTAGTGTACGCGACGAGAATGGTATTCAGGGGAAAAGCTTGACTTTATATAATGTACAAAGCATCCCTACCTTCTTCCTCATTGACAGAAACAACACCTTGCAGGCTCGCGACGCCCAGATTAAGGATTTAGACGCAGCCATCAAAAATCTCCTATAAATATAGGTAATCAGAAGTTTAAGTTTGAAAGTCAGAAAAGTTTTTCCAGCTTCCAAACTTAAACTTCAAGCTATAGATTTCGCTCTATAAGATAAAGACAATTTATAAACAACAATAAACTTTAAACACTAAAAAATGAATAAGAAATTTTTAGCATTAGCAGCTTTGGCTCTTATCACGACAGGAGCACTGGCTAAAGTAAAGTTGCCACATATCTTAGGTGACAACATGATTATCCAACAAGATTCAGAAGCCAACCTTTGGGGCTGGGACAAGCCAGGCACAACAGTAAAGGTAAGCACCTCATGGTCTTCAAGAATTTATTCTACCCAAACTGGGAAAGACGGCAAATGGGCAGTCAAAGTCTTGACACCCAAGGCAAGCTACACCCCGCTCTCCATTACATTTGATGATGGAGAGAAGACTACCATCAACAATGTTCTTGCAGGCGAAGTTTGGGTTTGTGCAGGTCAGAGTAACATGGAGATGCCCGTAAAAGGATTCGGCAACTGTCCTGTTGAAGGATACAACAAGGTGGTACTTGAAGCCAATCAGTACAAGGGCGTTCACTACGTAAAGATTCCTAGCGTGATGAGCAGCAAACCTCTTGATGACGCCAACTGCGAATGGAAGACCATCAATTCAGAGACGGTAGGCGATGCTTCTGCCACTGGCTATTTCTTTGCCCAGGTAGTAAACAAGGCACTCGATGTGCCTGTAGGTCTGGTCATGGCCAACAAGGGCGGAAGCCGTGTAGAAAGCTGGTTAGACCGTGACTATCTGAAAAAGAACACGAAAGAAGATCTCGACTCCCTCAAGATGACGAAGAATCCTAAGTTCAAGTGGGACTTCCTCTACCCTCTTCTTTGGGGCAACGGAACCTTCCATCCTATCCTCAACTACAGCGTAAAGGGGATTCTCTTCTACCAAGGCTGTTCTAACGTAGGCGACCCGGCAGGTCAATATACCCAGCGCCTTGCTGATCTTGTAGCCCAATGGCGTCGTGATTTCAAACAAGGAGAGTTACCATTCTACTTCGTTCAGATAGCACCATATCATAATGGCGATGTCAATGGTGACTGGGGACCAAGACTCCGCGAGCAGCAGTTTAACGCAGCCAAGGTGATTCCTAACAGCGGCATCGTGTGCACCGAAGACCTGGTTTACCCATACGAAGTGGAGCAGATACATCCATGCCAGAAACAGCCTGTAGGCGAGCGTCTTGCCCTCCAGGCGCTCAGCAAGACCTACGGAGTAAAGGGACTCTTCAGCGAAAGCATGACCTTCAAGGAGATGAAGATAGTAGGCGACACCGTGAAGGTTCACTTCGACAACACCTACGGAGCCTACAACCGTTTTGAAGGCATCAAGGGCTTCGAGGTTGCAGGCGAAGACAAGGTATTCCACCCTGCCACAGCCAAGCATTTCTGGCAGGAAGGTGGCAACGACGGATGGAACGAGTGCATCGTCGTAACCAGCCCAAAGGTAAAGAAGCCTGTGGCTTTGCGCTATTGCTTCCGCAATTTCCAGCTTGGCAACATGGCCAATGCCGGTGGACTTCCGCTCTTTCCTTTCCGTACAGACAACTGGTAATCAACAACATAACGGTCGATCTTGGATTAATCCAAAGACCGACCGTTCTTTAATATATACATTATGAGTCACGTATTAGATAAATTCAAGTTTTGCCCCGTTTGCGGATCCCCGAACTTCGAAATCAACAACATCAAGAGCAAGAAATGCACAGACTGCGGATTCTCCTACTATCTCAACCCTAGCAGCGCCACAGTAGCCTTCATCCTCAACGAGAAAGACGAGCTTCTGGTAGTTCGCAGAAAGAACGAACCTGCCAAGGGAACCCTCGACCTGCCTGGTGGTTTTGTCGACATGGACGAAACCGGAGAAGAAGGCGTGGCAAGAGAAGTAAAAGAGGAAACTGGGCTTGACGCCATAGAAGTAAACTATCAGTTCAGCATCCCCAACCTCTACCTTTACTCTGGCTTTCTGGTCCACACCCTTGATATGTTCTACATTGTCAAGGTAAAAGACCTCTCTCACGTTGAAGCAATGGACGATGCCGAAGAGTCCTATTGGATTCCTCTTAAAGCCATCCATCCCGAAGAGTTCGGATTAGGTTCCGTAAGACAAGGAGTCATCAAATTTCTTGCAAAAACACAAGACGAAATAATGAAAAAAGCCCCGAAACATTTAAAAAACTAAAAAAATCGCTATATAATAAGGTATAAGCAAAAAGTTTATTTACTTTTGCAGACCAAAAGAAATTGTGTAGAAGCGTATGCAAGAAAATTTAGTAATCGTCGAGAGCCCTGCAAA
The DNA here is from genome assembly GCF_052118345.1 of Prevotella sp. LCP21S3_D2. Taxonomy (NCBI): domain Bacteria; kingdom Pseudomonadati; phylum Bacteroidota; class Bacteroidia; order Bacteroidales; family Prevotellaceae; genus Prevotella; species Prevotella sp. LCP21S3_D2. The sequence goes on from NZ_JBQKHJ010000004.1 coordinate 68,961, forward strand.
GGCCAAGAAAATCGAAGAGTTTTTAGGTAAAGACTTTAAAGTAATGTCTTCTTACGGTCATATCCGTGACCTGAAGAAGAAGGAACTCAGTATAGACGAGAAGTCCATGGAACCTTGTTATGAGATTCCAGAGGAGAAGAAAAAACTCGTCACAGAATTAAAAGCTACAGCGAAGCAAGCCAAGAAGATTTGGTTAGCATCCGATGAGGACCGCGAGGGAGAAGCCATCAGCTGGCACCTTTGCGAAGTTCTCGGATTGGATGAGGAGAAGACAAGCCGTATCGTCTTCCATGAAATTACCAAACCTGCCATCTTGGACGCTATTGAGCACCCACGACATCTGGACATGAACCTGGTGAATGCCCAGCAGGCTCGCCGTGTACTCGACCGTCTGGTAGGTTTCAAGCTTTCGCCTGTATTGTGGAGAAAGGTGAAGCCTGCACTCTCTGCCGGCCGTGTACAAAGCGTTGCCGTACGTCTGATAGTAGAACGTGAGCGTGAGATTCAGAAGTTCAAGAGCGAACCATACTACCGTGTCAACGCCATCTTCGCTCTCATCAATGAGAATGGTGGTGCTACAGAGGTAAAGGCAGAACTTGACCAACGTTTCAAAACCCATGAAGAAGTAGAAGCCTTCCTGGAGAAGTGTAAGGACGCCAACTTCTCTGTAGAAACAGTGAGCAAGAAGCCACTGAAGCGTACACCGGCGCCACCTTTTACCACCTCAACCTTGCAGCAGGAAGCTGCCCGCAAGCTCGGCTTCACCGTAAGCCAGACCATGATGGTAGCACAGCGCCTATACGAGAGTGGACGAATCACCTACATGCGTACCGATAGCGTAAACCTCTCTTCCCTCTGCACCAATGCAAGCAAGGATGAGATCATAAAGGTTTACGGCAACGACTACAGTAAGCCACGCACCTATCATACCAGCTCTAAGGGAGCACAGGAGGCTCACGAGGCTATCCGCCCTACATACATGAACGAGACAAGCATCGATGGAACCAGTCAGGAAAAACGTCTCTATGAACTGATCTGGAAGCGCACACTCGCTTCACAGATGGCTGATGCCTTGATTGAGAAGACAACAATTACCATCAATATCGACAATGCAAGCGAAAAGTTCATTGCCAATGGCGAAGTTGTTTCTTTCGATGGTTTCCTCAAGGTTTATCGTGAATCTACTGATGAGGATGAAAATGCAGAAGATGCAACTCATCTCCTGCCTGCCATGAAAGAAGGCGATGCTTTGCAGCGCCGTGAGATTATTGCTACAGAGAAATTCTCTCTGGCTCCTGCAAGATATACAGAGGCCAGCCTCGTCAAGAAACTGGAAGACTTAGGCATCGGCCGTCCATCAACCTATGCTCCAACCATCAGTACCATCCAGCAGCGTGAATACGTGGTGAAGGGAGACAAGCAGGGCGTGGAACGTTCATTTACTGTAGATTCCCTGAAGGGTATCAAGGTTACCCAGAAAACCAAGAAGGAAATGGCTGGTTCGGAGAAGGGCAAGCTCCTCCCTACAGATATCGGCATCGTGGTAAATGACTTCCTGATTGCCAACTTCCCTAGCATCATGGACTATAACTTTACAGCAAACGTAGAGCAGAAGTTTGATGATATTGCTGCAGGAAAGACTGAATGGAACAAATGGATGAAAGACTTCGACAAGAGTTTTGAGCCAGAAGTGAAAGAAGTCATGAATGCACGCAGCGAGCACAAAGCCGGCGAACGCGAACTGGGCAAGGATCCTAAGACAGGACGTCCTGTATACGTAAAGATAGGCCGTTTCGGTCCTGTGGCACAAATTGGAAGTGCAGACGATAAAGACAAGCCTCTGTTTGCCCAATTGCCTTCCGACAAGAGTATCGAGACCATTACGCTGGACGAGGCGCTGGAGCTCTTTAAGTTACCAAGAGAAGTTGGTGAGTTTGAAGGCACTACCGTTACCATCGGTGCCGGCCGTTTCGGTCCATACGTGCTCCACAACCGCAAGTATGTAGCCATTCCTAAGGAAGATGATCCACTGACCATTACTTTGGAAAGAGCTATCGAACTCATCCAGGAAAAGCGCTCCAACGAGGAAAAGCGTCATATCAAGACCTTCGAGGAAGACGACAAGCTGGAACTCCTGAATGGCCGTTACGGTCCATACATTGCCTATGATGGAAAGAACTATCGCATTCCTAAGGCAAAGCAGGAAAACGTTGAAGCGCTCAGCTATGATGAATGCATGACCATCATCAAGGAAGCTCCTGAGCCAAAAACCAGAGGTCGTAAGAAATAAGAGAATCTGCCATCGCCCCAAAAAGAGCGATGGCAAGAAATAAACTGAAGAAATGAAGTCAATCATCATTATTGGATATATGGGTGCCGGCAAGACTACAGTCGGGAAAGCCCTCGCTAAAGAACTTGGCGTAATGTTCTATGATCTCGACTGGTATATCGAGAGTAGAATGAGAAAAACCGTGAAGCAGATTTTCGATGAAATAGGCGAAGAAGGGTTCCGCAAAATTGAACGCAACATGCTCCACGAGGTAGCTGAGTTTGAAAACGTAGTAGTGAGCTGCGGTGGAGGAACACCATGTTTCTTTGACAACATGGACTACATGAATCAATTAGGTGAAACCATCTATCTGAAAGCATCACCAGAGACACTCCATACCCACTTGAAGATGGGCAAGGGAGTGAGACCTCTCCTGCTCAATAAAACACCCGAAGAGGTTGAAATCTTCATCCGTGAGCAACTGAAGCTACGTGAACCATTCTACAACAAGGCAAAACACATCATAGACATCAATGTGATGGACGACTTCAACAAAATCAACGGGATGGTTGAGCAGATACGGAAAATGCTGAACGTATAATCGTGGCTATAATAATAAGGTAATATCATAAATAAACAAACAGATTTCTAGCAAGACAAGAACAGAAATGAAGAAATGGACTATTGAAGACTCGAAGGAGCTCTACAACATCGGTGGCTGGGGCACTTCTTACTTTGGCATCAACGACAAGGGTGATGTCTATGTAACTCCATGCAAGGATAACACGCAGATTGATTTGCGCGACATCATGGACGAGTTGGCATTACGCGACATCAACGCTCCCGTACTGCTCCGTTTCCCAGACATCCTCGACAACCGCATCGAGAAGACAGCCAGCTGTTTTCAAAAGGCAAAGGAAGAGTATGGATACAAGGGAGAAAACTTTGTCATCTATCCTATTAAAGTGAACCAGATGCAACCAGTCGTTGAGGAGATTATTTCTCACGGCAAGAAATTCAACCTCGGTCTGGAAGCAGGCTCCAAGCCTGAACTCCACGCCGTTATCGCCGTACAGGCTCAGAGCGATTCGCTCATCATCTGCAACGGCTACAAGGATGAGAGCTACATCGAACTTGCCTTGCTGGCACAGAAGATGGGTAAGCGCATCTTCATCGTGGTAGAAAAGCTCAATGAGCTCGACATCATCGCCAAGGTGGCAAGCAAGCTCAACGTGAAGCCAAACATCGGCATCCGTATCAAGCTCGCTTCTTCCGGCTCAGGAAAATGGGCTGAGAGCGGTGGCGATGCATCGAAGTTCGGTTTGACAAGCGCCGAACTGCTCACCGCCCTCAACAAGATTGAGGAGATGGGATTCCACGACTGCCTGCGCCTCATCCACTTCCACATCGGAAGCCAGATTACCAAGATCCGCCGCATCCAGACGGCTCTCCGAGAGGCTGCACAGTTCTACATCAATCTCCACAAGATGGGCTACGATGTAGATTTCGTTGATTGTGGCGGTGGTCTTGGCGTAGATTACGACGGCACCCGCTCTTCCAGCAGCGAGAGCTCCGTGAACTATTCTATCCAGGAGTATGTAAACGACTGTGTCTACACCTTCGTTGATGCAGCCAACAAAAACAATATCGAGCATCCTAACCTCATCACCGAGAGTGGCCGTTCGCTCTCTGCCCACCACTCCGTATTGGTGATTGATGTCTTGGAGACTGCTTCCCTGCCGGAAATGCCAGAGGAGTTTGAGGCAAAGGAAACTGACCACCAGCTGGTGAAGGACCTTTATGAGATATGGGACAACCTGAATCCACGCAACATGCTGGAGGACTGGCACGATGCTGAGCAGATTCGCGACGAGGCTTTACAGCTCTTCTCTCACGGCATCGTAGACTTGAAGACCCGTGCCGAGATTGAGGCGATGTACTGGAGCGTGTGCCACGAGATCAACAGTCTTGCCAAGCACATGAAGCACGTGCCTGAGGAGCTCAGAGGATTGGATAAGATTCTTGCCGACAAGTATTTCTGTAACTTCTCACTGTTCCAGAGCCTGCCAGACAGTTGGGCCATCGACCAGCTCTTCCCTATCATGCCTATCCAGCGCCTGGACGAGCGCCCTACCCGCAACGCTACCTTGCAGGACATCACCTGCGACAGCGACGGAAAGATAGCCAACTTCGTAACCGACGGTCATATCGGCAACGTTCTCCCACTTCATCCATTGAAGAAGAACGAACCATACTATCTCGGTGTGTTCCTCGTAGGTGCCTACCAGGAGATTCTGGGCGATATGCACAATCTCTTCGGCGACACCAATGCAGCCCACATCTCTGTAAAGGATGGCAAGTACTGCATCGACCAGATATTCGATGGCGAGACCGTGGAGGAGGTTTTGGATTACGTACAGTACAATCCTAAGAAGCTCGTCCGCCAGTTGGAACAGTGGGTAACCAAGAGTGTGAAGGAAGGCAAGATTTCTCTCGATGAGGGTAAGGAATTCCTGGGCACCTATCGCAATGGTCTCTTTGGATACACATATCTTCAGTAAGTGAAGAACGAAGAGTGAAGAGTGAAGAATTCAATTGCTTTACTAATCATAAAGTTCAATGTTCAAAGCTCAAAGTTCAATGTTCAAAGTTCAAAGTAACAATATGGAAAAAGTAACAGTAGTAAAGGTTGGCGGTGCCATCGTTGAAGACAGCGAGCAGCTGGCACGGCTCCTGAAGGATTTTGCAGCCATTCCCGGCAAGAAAGTATTGGTACATGGCGGTGGACGCCGTGCCACCAAGGTAGCCGCAGCCCTCGGCATTGAGAGCAAGATGGTAAACGGCCGTCGCATCACCGATGCAGATATGCTGGAGGTGGTAACCATGGTTTATGGCGGTTTGGTCAACAAGAACCTGGTTGCCAAGCTTCAGGCTAACGGCGTGAATGCCCTCGGCCTGACAGGTGCTGATATGGACGTAATCCACAGTCATAAGCGCCCATTGAAGGACGGCATTGACTTCGGATTCGTAGGCGACGTGGAGCGTGCCAACGGCAAGATGCTCCAGACCCTGATTAACGAAGGCATTACCCCCGTGATGGCTCCATTGACCCACGACGGAAAGGGCAATATCCTCAATACCAATGCCGACACCATCGCAAGCGAGACAGCCAAGGCTCTGGCTCCTTACTACGACGTGACATTGATATACAGTTTTGAAAAGAAAGGCGTACTCAGCAATCCTGAGGATGACGACAGCGTGATTCCAGTGATTACCCATGCCGATTTTGAGAGATACAAAGCAGACGGTACCGTGGCAGGCGGCATGATTCCGAAACTGGAGAATGCCCTTGCAGCCATCGACGCAGGTGTGAAAGAGGTGATTATCACCCTCGCTACCGCCATCGACGGGAAGCACGGAACTGTTATTAAGTGAAAAGTGAAGAACGAAGAGTGAAAAATTCATCACTCTTCTTTTTTACTCTTTCACATGTGGTTCAAGTACGGGCTAAGGCCCAAAAGCTCTTAGCCAAGGGTAGCCCCCTGGGGTTAGGAATGTGGGCTGCTATCGCCCTGTAAGGGCAAAAGCTTTCCACGCCAAATTTGTTAGAGATTGTTAAATAATAACTTTTTTAGTACTGGCCTGTAACTTTCTTACTGGTAAGTCGTCATTAATTATAGAGGGATGAAAAAAATCAGTTTCCAAAACGATGTTTTGCCACTGAAGAATAAACTCTTCAGGCTGGCCCTTCGCATTACTCTCAACCGGGAGGAAGCGGAAGACGTTGTGCAGGATACGATGATTAAAGTCTGGAATGCCCGCGAAAGATGGCAGGAGCTTGACTCAATCGAGGCCTACAGCCTCACCATCGCCCGCAACCTCTCGATCGACCGCATCAAGAAGATGGATAATCAGAACGATTCACTGGAAGAGCAGACCACGGAAAGGCTCGACGAGACATCATCCACTCCTTCCGAACGCATGATTCAGAAAGACAAGCTGGACATCGTAAGGAACATCATTAATGAACTGCCCGAGAAGCAGCGTAGCTGTCTGCAACTTCGAGACATCGAAGGAAAATCCTATAAGGAAATAGCAGACATCCTCAGCATCACCGAAGACCAGGTCAAGGTGAATATCTACAGGGCTCGACAAACAGTTAAACAAAGATTTCAACAATTCGACAGTTATGGATTATAAGTACATCAACCAACTTTTGGACCGCTATTGGAAGGCAGAGACTTCTCTCGAAGAGGAGGAGATTCTCCGCGCATTCTTCAGCCAGGACAAGTTGCCTGCCGAGCTGAAGCCATATAAAGCCCTCTTCTCTTACGAAATGGGCGAGGCTAAGCATGAGACATTGGGTGATGACTTCGACCAGAAGATGATGGCGATGATTGAGGATGAATACACCAAGGAGCCAAACAAGGCGAAGGTGGTTTCATTGACAGAGCGCCTGAAGCCGCTCTTCAAGGCTGCTGCCGTAGTAGCTATCGTCCTGACCTTGGGCAATGCTGCTCAGGTTCCTTTCCAGAACGATGTCGATAATCAGATTGAAAACGTAGGATATACAAAGAGCGGAAAGGGTGTTTCCGTAGCCATGGGCGATTCTGCTGCCGTTGATTCCATGCAGCGCACGGGCATCGACCAGGTGAGCACCACCAATGCAACTCCTACGATATTGAAGTAGTTATTTCTATGCTTTCTCTATATAAAAATCATGTTTAGTAAAACAATTATGAAACTGTGAAGTTTCAATTCTCTCAAATTTTTCATAACATACTAACGTATTAGGGCTGCCAGGATGTACTGGCAGCCCTTGCTATATGGTAAGAGGCAGCCCTCACGGGTTGCCTTTTATCGGATAATACGCACCAAATGGACTTATTACTTAAAACGAATGATAAATGAAAATATTTTCCTCATTCATGCGAGAGTTTAGAAAAAAGTTTGTATTTTAGCAGTGGGTCCGTAATAAGGCGTCTTACAAGATGAAATCACGTAACCGAGAAGTCATCTTCAAGGGCATCGAGCTGTCGTACTATTACGAAGGGTATAAAAGAGTGAAATGAAGGACATAAATATTATAACAATGAAGACAACATCTGAAATACTAAACCTTTTGAAGTCGTACAAGAGTATCGCTACTTCAAAATATGGATTGACAAAGATTGGCATCTTTGGCTCAGTAGCTCGTGGTGAACAGATTGACGAGAGTGATGTTGACGTTTGTTACGAAGGCAAGGCTCCTTCTTTCTTGACATTAGACTTGATACAAACCGACTTGGAAAAGTTGTTTGGAGCCATGGTCGATATGGTTAGGGTAAGAGACAGGATGAATGGCTTGCTTAAACAAAGAATCATGAAGGAGGGGATTTATGCCTAAAGTTCTTCTATACATAACAGCCAAAATCATTTGGAACTTTCTGTTCTATAACACAAATTTCCATGAGAACAGAGCTCATGTTCATGTAGGTAAGCGAGGAACAGAAGAACTCTGTAAGATTTGGTTGGAGCCAGAAGTAGAAATGGCAAAACAAGGAGACCTCACTGACAAACAAGCCAAAGAGGTTCTTGATATAGCAAAGAGATACCAAACTAAACAGCTTTACCAATGGAAGCAATTCAAGGAAGGTAAAACTATAAGAATAATAAAAATAAAAAAGTAAAAATATGTATCAGAATGAAGGTTATTGGAATGTGAAGCCTAAAATCAAGGCTGTATCTTTCCCAAAGAGAGGTAAGTTTGAAGTTACCCTGCAAGACGGTCGTTCTATAACGATGCCTATTTCTGCTTTTCCAAGCATGAAGAAAGTGCCTGTTAAAGAAAGAAACAACTGGTATCTAATGGGAGGTGGCTTCACATGGGATTCATGCCCAGAAGTAATCCATATCGAACAAATTTTAGGTAACTACGCTAATTATGCACATGAAGAGGCATAAGTCCTTACTCCCATAAACTATAGATATAATGCCAACACTTAATTGGATAGGAAAAGACAAAGTGGTGGGGCATCATAATGATGTGCCCTATCATGTATTGGAACATCAATACGGTTATTCTGCCGAAAAAGGGCAGACAACAGAACCAACCCATAGTGGCAACATGATTATCCATGGGGAGGTTTTCCTGATGGGGGTTAACAGGTTAACAGTTAACAGTCCGAAAATGCATACTACTCCCCACTCACATATAATAATAAGTATATATATTTATATATAACATAAGGTATGGGAAAGAGGGGGAGGATGCAAAAAACAGCTGTTAACTGTTAACCTGTTAACTCCTTGCCCTCTTTGTTAACGAATCTAACTCATAGTTTTCTTCCCCAAAACTCACCGTTTCTCGGTACAGAAGTCATCGTTTTCTTCTTGGCAACTCATCGCTTACCAAATCAAAATCCTTGTTTTTTTAATGATTTCATGTTAAAAAAATAACACGGACAAATTCAATTTGTCCGGACTAATTGTCCGATGACTTATAAACAACTGATTATTGGATAGTTACAAGCATCCGGACAAAAGAGCCGGACAAATTCAATTTGTCCGTGTTTTATTTTTCAACCGAAAATCGAATATAAGTTCTATCATCGAAGCTCTTATTGCCCTCTACGATGCCCTTGGTGGCGATAAAGGAATGGATGTTCTGAGGGTCGTTGGCAATCTGCTCTACCAATGCCACCTCGCTCGCTGCCAAGGTTGGCTCCAGGAACGGATAGCCATCGCTCGCCAAGACTATCTCGGAGGAGGAGACAAAAATTGTACCTGATGCAGAAACAGAGTCAGAACAAGGGACTGAATCTGATGCTGGGACAGAATCTTGAACAGAACAAGAATCTGAAACAGAGACAACCTTCACTCCCTCCCGATAGATAGGAAATCCATCGATAACCGTATAGGTCCGGTTCTGCCCCGAAAGCATCGCCTTGATAAGCAATGGCTCTATCTGCTTTCTAGCCACAGCAGGCGAAAGTCCCTGCTCTATCAGTTCTACCCTCTTTCTGGCAATCTCCTGCTCATAAGGCTTGCCGTTCTCATAGAGCTTTCCATCGATGATGGCCTGGCAATCGCCCAGCATCCAGACTTCATTTCTTGTCCGGCTATAAAGGATAGCCGAGGCGGTAAGCCGCTCTTCCGGATGTTCCTGCAACCGCTCTTCCACCCCTAGCTTTTCATACACCTTATTATAAATATAGGCAGTAACGTCCTGGCAGAAATCATCTACCGAGGCATCCGCCTTCAGTTCCTCCCGGATGTATTCCGAGATAAGCATCATGGCGTATCTTCCGTTCTTCATATCAGGATTGAGATGCTTCGGAGTCTTGCTCGTACTGCCATCAATCACAGCGATGAAATCATCGGTAACTACCATTCCATCCTCACAAGCCTCCTGGCTCTTCTTTCCTATAATGCTGCTTTCTATTATCTTCATAAAATCTACTGATCTATCTGATTATATATCTGAAAAAAGGCTACCCATTCAGGTAACCTTTTTACTCGTTTATTTATCTCTTAAGCCTTTGCTTTCTTTAATCTGATAATCATCTGTATAAAACTTGGAATCATGATGCAGAGAGAGAAGCCTACGGCATAATACATGGTCTTCTCATCGCCATGGAAGAGGTCGATGAGCTTGCCATCGCTCTGCGGCATGATATTGGAAAGTACATACGCCATCGTGTTGTTCACCCAGTGGAGCAGGATGCCCGGAACAAGACTCCCGGTGCGATAATACATCCAACCCAGGAGTAAGCCCAGCAGGAGGGCATTGACAAACTGCGCTACATTGGCGTGAGCCAGACCGAAGATGGCAGCCGAAATCATGATGGCTACCCAATGGTTCTTCTTGCTCATAAGACCCAGCAGGGTGCGGAGAACGGCTCCACGGAACACAACCTCCTCAGCAAAAGGCGCCAAAACGCCGATAGCCACATAGCCCCAAGGCTCCTTCATGAGCGATGCGAGTATCTGCTCGGCATTCTCGTCCATCTCGATGCCTATCTGCTCATAGATGAACTCCAGAGGAATGATGGTTCCCAGGGTGAACAATGCCACCCAGAGAAGCGTTGCCCAAGGCTTGGAAAGCAGATAATCGCGGGTCAGCGGTGTCCACTTCGTCTTCAGGAAGATGACGAGGGTGATAACGTTGCTGAACGCTGAGGTAAGCGCCGTCAGGATAGGATTGCTGCCCGAACTGATAGCCAGGAGCGTTGCCTGGTAACCTTCGCCCTTAATGCCCGCCCAGATTCCTACGCCAGCATACATCACGATAATCTGTACTACTATAAATATAATAAGGTAGAGGACGATATCCGTCAAACCTCTCTTTAAATTAATCTTTGCCATTGCTTTTACTGTTTTATAATTAATCGTTTATAGTTAATAGCATTCTCGCTATCATTCCGGTTCCTTTTCAAAGAGATCCAGCACGGTCTGCTCATCCTCTTTCAGCTGCGCCGCCAACTCCTCGGGACTGTCAAACTTCTGTTCGCCCCTTATTCGCTTCACGAAGCTTACGAGCAAGAGCTGGTCGTAAATATCGCCTTCGAAATTGAAGATGTGCGTCTCTAGCGTCAGTTGTCTGCCATTGAAGGTTGGGCGATTGCCCACATTCATCATTCCCCGTTTCCATACCACCGTATTCTCCAATCTTACTTTTACGGCATAGACACCAGGAGCAGGAATCAACTGTCCGAAATGCGAGATATCGAGATTGGCTGTAGGGAAGCCGAGTTTTCTGCCTTCATGGAATCCATTCACCACCTTTCCGATGAGGGTGTAAGGGAAACCGAGGCACCGGGCTGCCATCTCCACTTCTCCCTCTTTCAGGAATGAGCGGATTACGGAAGAAGAGATGTTGATGCCATCTATCTGGAAGGCCTCGTTCCTGATTACCTCAATGCCCATCTCCCTGCCGTAGCGCACGTAATCTTCGAAAGTCTCCTCACGGTTGTGACCGAATCGATGGTCGTAGCCGATGAAGAGTTTCCTTACGTTGAGATGGTCGTGGAGCACCTGCTGCATAAACTCTCTTGCCGACATCGCAGCCATCGCCTTGTTGAAATGCAGCACCACGGCATTATCCACTTCCGCCTTCGAAAGCAGCAGCAGTTTGGAATCGAGCGTGCTCAGCATCTCAGGCTGATAATCCGCCTGCAATACCTTGCGGGGATGCGCATCGAAGGTGATGACGGTAGATTGCAAGCCATCCTTTCGTGCTGTCTCTACGAGATGATGAATCAGGAACTGATGTCCCCGATGCACCCCATCGAAGAAACCGATGGTTGCCACACATGGCGGCAACTGCACGGTATCGTTATAATGTATTGTATTCATTCTATCTTTATCGTTCATATCAGAAGAATCCCCTGTGGGTTATCTTCTCTTTGCCATCATTCTCTTAAAAGCTCTCCATAGCTCGCCCACCCAGAGCACAACAGAGGTTGAGCCGATGATGAGCAGCCACTCGTGGAGCGACAATGGTGTGGTGCGGAACATTTCGCCACCAAAGGTGACGATAATCCACTGACCCACCAATACCAGTACAAGCACCAGTATCATTCCCTTATCCTTCAGGAAATGGCGGAAGGCGGTGTGATGACTCATCAGCGCCTTGGCATTGAAGAGGTTCCAGAACTGGATCATCACGAAGGTGGTGAAGAACATGGTCAGCTCATGCACATCTACTCCACCCTTGCCTCTGCGCTCACAGTAAACCAGCAGGGCAAACATCACGAGGAAGAAGACGATGCCGCAGAACAGGATACCGAAACCGATGCTCTTGTTGATGATGAAATCGGATGCCTTGCGTGGCTTATCCTTCATCACCTCGTGAGATGGAGGCAATGAGGCAAGTGCCAAGGCTGCGAAGGTATCCATGATAAGGTTCACCCAAAGAATCTGGGTTACCGTCAACGGCATTTCAGTTCCGATAACTGAGCCGCCAAGCACCAGCAGGAGGGCTGCCACATTGACTACCAACTGGAAGAAGAGGAAACGCTGCAGGTTGCGATAGAGCGAGCGTCCCCACATCACGGCGTTGGCGATAGACTTGAAGGAATCATCGAGCAGGGTCATATCCGAAGCCTCCTTAGCCACGGAAGTTCCCGAACCCAGCGACAAGCCCACGTGGGCATAGTGAAGTGCCGGAGCATCGTTGGTACCATCGCCTGTTACAGCAACCACCTCGCCACGCTTCTGGAGCATCGCCACCAGTCGCTGCTTATCGGTAGGACGGGCACGGCTCATCACACGGATATCCTTCGCCCGTTCGTAAGCCTCTTCATCAGAAAGAGCCTCCCACTGTTCACCCGTAATCATCTGCTGGTCGAGCGAGGTAAGAGAGCCATCTGCTCCGATATTCTCAGGTTCATCTTCGAAGACACCTATCTGCTTGCCTATCTCCAAGGCGGTGGCAGCCGTATCACCCGTAACCACCTTCACCTCGATACCCGCATGGCGGCACTCCTGCACGGCAGCAGGAACATCAGGACGGATAGGATCGGCAATGGCTGCAATGGCCTGCAACTGAAGATCGTTGGCATCGAGAAGTGCTACCACTTCGGCAGTAGAGGGTCTGGAAGTTCTCATGATAGAAGTTTCTATCTTCTTATAGGCGAATGCCAGGGTTCTCATCGCCTTATGCTGCCACTCGTCGAGTTCTTCGGCTGACTGTCTCAGCATTCTATCTTCGATGATGCATTTCTTCATCACGATTTCAGGCGCACCCTTCACGAAGAGATAGGTCTCGCCATCAACTTCTGCCAAGGTTGCCATCATCTTTCTCTCGGTAGAGAAAGGCAACTGCTTGAGCACATTCACCTGCTTGCGGAGTTCTTCATAATCCTTGCCCTGGGCATCGAGCCAGAGCAGGAGAGCCGACTCGGTAGGGTTTCCGATAGGTTTGCCGTCATTCAACTCGGCTGTAGAGTTGAGGGCGATGGCAGTATCGAGCAGCGCCTCATCGCCCTGCTTGAGTTCCAGGGCGCTCACCTGCATCTTGTTCTGGGTAAGCGTACCGGTTTTATCGGTACAGATCACGGTAACGGCACCCATGGTTTCGCAGGCATGGAGCTTGCGCACCAGATTGTTCGATTTCAGCATTCTTCGCATGTTGAGCGCCAGAGAAAGGGTAATCGCCATCGGCAATCCCTCAGGCACCGCCATCACAATCAGGGTAACAGCCATCATAAAGTATTTCAGCACGATTTCTGCCATATAGAAATAATCCTTGCCGCCCCATGCCGGGTTGGTGAGGATATCATGAATCAGGAAGATGAAGAAGGCTGCCACAGATACTACGGAGCCTACCTTGGAAATCATCTTTGCCAACTTATCGAGCTGCATGTGTAGCGGTGTCTCCACCGAAGTCTGCTCGGTAGATTTCTTCGCCACCTTACCAATCTCGGTAGCATCGCCCACGGCAGTAACCACGAACTCGCCCCTACCATTCATCACCATGGTAGAACGGAGGATGATGTTGCGTGGATAGGCTCCATCGCCACCGCCCTCCAGAGATTTCTCGGTAACGGGTTCGCCCGTAAGGGCAGATTCATTAATCTGCAGGTCGTTGCAGACGATGAGTTCGCCATCGGCAGGCACCTCGTCGCCCACTTCCACGAGTACCACATCTCCCACCACCACATCGTGGCGCGGAATTTCCATCACCTTACCATTGCGGCGCACCTTAACCGGCTGCTCTTCGCTGAGTGCCGTGAGCAGATTAAACTTCTTGGCCGCATCGCGCTCAAAGTAGAAGCCCACGGTAGTAGCAAGGAAAACAGCCACGAAGATACCGATGGTCTCCATGAAATTCTTTTCGATAAAAGCGAGGATGAGGGATACGAAAGCCGCCACAAGAAGTATCTGGATAATCGGATCGCGATACTTATCCAAATACAGTTTCCATAATGAAGTACGTTGAGGAGGGGTTAGCACGTTTTTGCCATGCTGTTCCCTACTCTGTTTTACTTGTTCGTCGGTAAGACCGATTCTTTTGTTTTTGTCTATGTCCATTTCTGAATAGAAATACTTTTCTTTTGTACGATTAATAAGTACATACGCACGTGTGCGCACATAATTTTGGTGCAAAGATACGCTATTTTTCTGATTCAAGGAAAATTTTTAAGATTTTATTTGGTTATTTGCCCAAAATCTAGTATCTTTGCACTCGAATTTGATAAAAATTCAATGGACTTGTAGCTCAGTTGGTTAGAGCAACAGACTCATAATCTGGAGGTCCTAGGTTCAAGCCCTAGCTGGTCCACTTTGAAAATCAAGCAGTTAAGCAGAAAGTGCTTAACTGCTTTTTTCGTTTCTGGGAAACAATGATTGAAACCGCGCATTCAAGCATGCAGAAAGAATGTACATCCTAAAAGCAACACCGTAATTCCTCTTTTAAAATTTGGTGGTTTCAATTATTTGCCGTATCTTTGCGCCATACAAATAAAGGAGAAAGGATTATGGCAAACAATGAATACAGAAAGCTGCCTATAGGCATACAATCTTTCAACAAGATAAGAGAAGAAAACTATCTCTATGTTGATAAGACTGACATCATTTGGGATTTGGCGAACAAAGGTAGAAGGTATAATTACTTGAGCCGTCCTCGCCGATTCGGAAAGTCTGTGCTCATTGATACGCTACAATGTTACTTTGAAGGAAGAAAGGAACTCTTCGAAGGTCTCAAAATCATGGACTTGGAGAAGGATTGGAAGGCATATCCTGTGATTCGACTCGACATGAGCCGTGGAGGAGCCAATGCAGAAACCTTGCGTTCGTACCTGAATCTGCGATTCGGATACTACGAAGAGAAATATGCCATCACTCCCGATCCTACCGCCCAGCTTGCCGACCGCTTTGATGCCATCATTACGACGGCATACAAACAGACGGGCTTGAAGGTTGCCATCCTCATCGACGAATATGACTCTCCACTCCAGCACTCTTGGAAGACCCCGGAACACGAAGCATGCACCGAGGTATATCGTGAAGTCTTTGCCATTTTAAAGGCCGATGATGAATACGAGCGTCTGGTCTTTATCACGGGCATCACCAAGTTTACGCAAATTTCCCTTTTCTCCGTGCTCAACAATTTAACCAACATCAGTTTCCTCCCTGAATATGCAGCCATCTGCGGCATCACTGAGGAGGAGATAAAAGAGAACTTCAAGCCTGAACTTGAAAAAATGGCAGAGGTAAACGGATGGACTTTACAGGAAACCCACGACAAGCTGAAGGACTACTACGACGGTTACCATTTCAGTCGCAGAAACATGGTTGACGTCTACAATCCTTTCAGCCTCATCAATGCGCTTGACACCCAGGATCTCAACAGTTATTGGGCATCATCGGGAGCCACTTCCATGCTGCCGAAGTTCATCAAGGATGCAGAGTTGCGCCTACCTGATTTTGAGGATTGCATGATTCTCCGCAACACATTGGAGACTTCCGATGTTACTGGCGGAGGTCCAGAACTCTTCTTATATCAATCAGGTTATCTCACCATCAAATCGTGCGTAGGAAATGTCTATCACCTAGGTTTCCCAAATGAAGAGGTAAAACAGGCTCTCTACGAATGCGTACTGCCTGCATTGACCATGCGAGAAGAGGCTGATACGCAGTCTCTGCAAGCGCAGTTGTACCAATATTTTGAATATAAAGAGTTAGACAAAGCGATGAAAGCGCTCAAAGCATTGGTTGCCGATGTGCCTTACAGCAACAAGAAGTTGGCATCCATGGATATGGAAGAGCGTTACCGACTGATCATCAGTACCATCTTGAATGCCATCGGCTTGAAGGTGGAAGTAGAGCACATGCTTTCTACTGGCAGAATCGACCTCATTGTCAAAACCACTCATCACATCTACGTAATAGAGTTGAAGTTAAGAAACAATGGAGGCAAGGAAGCTGCCATCAAGCAAATTCATGACCGACAATACCTGGAGCCTTTCAAGGCCGACAAGCGAGAGGTAGTAGGCTTAGGCATAGAACTAGACGAAGAAGGCAAAGGCGTTTTGGATTGGGAAATGGTAAATGAAGAATAAAGCAATAAACTACATTGGCAATAAATTCGGGAACTTCATTGTATGGATAATACTGCATGAAGAAATTCTACATTAAACACAAACCAACTTCTACTATTATGTGGAGGTTGGCTTTGTTTTTTAGCTAATTATCCATAAAAACAAAAATTTGGTTACCAAAATGGTTGGCAAGTCAAATAAAAACATTATCTTTGCACCGTAAACTTTAAAACATTTAAGATTATGTTAGTAGTCAGTACAAGAGATTTCAGAACAAACCAGACCAAATACCTTAAAAAGGCAAACGCTGGTGAACACGTGATTTTAAAGTCACGTACAGGTAGCTTCAAGATTGTACCTATCAGCTCAGATGATATTGTGAGCAACAAGAGAGACCTTGCAGCTGAACTTCGTGGTGCTTTGCAGGAAGTAAAAGACCATATGGAAGGAAAGAAACAACTTCAATCCTTAGACAGTCTTCTCGATGAGCTATAATCTTCACGTTTCTTCTTACTTTGCCAAAGAAGCCAAACGACTGAGTAAGAAATACCCAAGTTTCAAACATGACTTGGATAAATTCAAAAAGAGCTTGCAAGAGAATCCTCTTCAAGGAACAGAACTATCACCTGGCATCCGCAAGATACGAATGGCTATTGAGTCCAAACATAAAGGACTCTCGGGTGGAGCAAGAGTTATCACTTACAATGTTCTAGCACAAGAACAAAATGGAGAGATAGAACTCCTGTTGCTCTATGACAAGGGCGATACTGAGACTGTAAAACTCAGCGTGGTGAAAGAGATTATCAGAGAAATGGGGTTCTCTCTATAAAATGAATCCCTAAAAACTTTGCATCATGCAATCTATCGTTGCACCTGCAAAAAGGATGATTGTTGACTAATTTCATTCTATCAGTGTTCATTAACAGGTTGATAAATAGCATAAAAAGACTTGTAGCTCAGTTGGTTACACCTTGCTAAGTTCGCGGGAGTTAGTAAGGCTCGGCACAGACTCATAATCTGGAGGTCCTTGGTTCAAGCCCAAGCTGGTCCACTTTGAAAATCAAGCAGTTAAACTATTGCGGCTTAACTGCTTTTTTCATTGCAAGTTTGCTTGAATTTGGTCGATTTGTTTTTGCGTTTTCCGCAAAAGTTTCTTTGCCCATCTTACTCCTTCACCATGTTCAGAGAATGCGATATAATCTAGCCCTAACGCAACTAATTCTTTAAACTGCAAAAGAGCATCTTCAGATAAACCGTTAAACATCAACGCAACAGCATAGTCATACTTAACAAGAGGGTCATTGGGTTCTTGCTCAAAAGCTGCTTTTGCATAAGTTAAGCAACCTGCCTTATCCCCAATAGTCTTATAGGTCTCGGCAAGAATCGTCTTCAAATAATACTCTTTGGAATAACGCTTGCAAATGACACGAAGATAACGCACTAGTTTCTCCTTATTGTTACTCTCTTCCAAAGCATCAATCTTTTTCAAGATTCGATTCCGCTGAGATTCTGAAGCATATCCTATATCTGAAGCTTTTGCAACAGTCCTTGGATGACTATACTTTAATACTTTATAGAAAAGAACAGCTTCCTTTTTTGAGAAATCACTTTCAATACCTTTTCCTCGGTGTGACAAATGCTCTTCCATGAGAGCCAAGGCCTCCTTATCTTTAAAAAGGTGATAGAAACAATCTGCCTTATAATATCTGGAATCATTGATGACAGACTTTGCCCATCTGACACCATAGCCATTTTCCGCAACCTCCTCAATAGTCATATTTAAAACAACATCCCACTCTTCTATGGATTGCTCATATTTTTCTAATGACCAAAGGATTCTGCCACGAGTATAATTCAAGAGAGGCATGACAGGGCATACCTCTTTTGCTTTATCGGCATAAGACAAAGCTTCCTTATCTTTGCATCTGTTCCATAGGACATTTGCAAGTTGAGTCAACAAATAGCAGTTATTTGGTGACAAAGCAAGTTCCTTTCTCAACAGTTTTTCTGCTGCTGAGAAGGAATTGCTTTTTATGAGTTCTATCAACCTATCCATCTTACTGTATTATCTTCTTTTAGTATGAAAATGTTCCACTGCTCTTCACCGTATCATTTCTTATGTAAAGCTAGCTGAATTCTTAAAGAATCTACAATACAGCCATATCTACTTTTATCCAATGGACCATAAATCGTATCCTTAACTTTATCTATAATCCAAAACGTTCTTCCTTGCAGTTTCATTTGCTGATAATATTTAATATCCTTTCCGAACCAAACAGTATCATTGTCAAGTGCTGCTGAGTCAAAATTTTGATGTGCCACGATAAACTGTTCATTATAAGCATAATCTATAATTTCAGGAAATAGCACCAATGTGTCAACACCTTGCTCGTTTTGTTTATAAATGCCTTTTTCACAAAAAGAGTAACCGTTGCCTAAATCCCAGTAATCACCATGAATGCAACTTGTTACCAATAGCCCTATTAGTATAAATATCACACAATGTTTCATCTTAAAAGATTTTTATTATTCCTAATTTCCGTAACACCATAATTTAATTTTATAAGAGCAACACATAGTTGCTTTGGATTTTACCATGTCAGAAATTTCACTTATCTTAGTGTTGTATATAAAAACAAATAAAACTCTGAATGACATGGCAAAAATACAAATAAAATCTAAGAAACTTGCTCCTTTTGGAAGAATTCTTTCGTTTATGGAGTTATTTAATGCTCTTTTGGATCAAACAATAGATTTCACCTTGGGATTGAGATGTACATTGTATGGCTATTAATATAGTGAGATTCTACGTTCTCTAATGTTGGTATATCTTTGTGGCGGCTCATGTATTGAGGATGTTACAACACACCTTATGAAACATTTGTCACTCCATCAGTTTCTTCTTACTTTGCCAAAGAAGCCAGACGATTGAGTAAGAGTATCCGGCAAAAAAGAGGGCAACTGGAGCTTTTGCAACCAAGTTGCAGAAACCTTTTCGTAATTTTGCAACCGAAATAGAAAAAGGAACTGAATGTTCCTGGTTATATAGAACTAAAAGTATTGCAAAATTATGGAAGAAATGAAACATTCTCACGAACATCATCATGAATGCCATTGTGAAAATTCTCACGAACATCATCATGAACATCATCATGACTGCTCATGCTCCACAGAAGAACATGAGCACCAGGGATGCGGTTGCCACCATCATCACCATGAAGAAGGCGGTTTGAAATCCAAACTCATCCTTATCGGTGTAACTGTTATTCTCCTGATAACAGCTGTTTTCATCGAAAAGAATTACGACCTGGCTACCTGGCAGTTACTCCTCGTCTATCTCATTCCTTATTTATTAATAGGACACGAGACGCTGGGCGAAGCTGCAGAAGGCATTGCCAAGGGCGATATGTTTAACGAAAACTTCCTGATGGCTATCGCTACCATCGGAGCCCTTTGCATCGGATTCTTTCCTGGATCAGACACAGAATTCCCGGAGGCAGTCTTTGTGATGCTCTTCTTTCAGGTGGGCGAACTCTTCGAAGGATATGCGGAAGGAAAGAGCCGCGACAGCATTTCACATCTGATGAATATCCGACCGGATGTTGCAAATGTTGAAAGAAACGGAAAAGTAGAGTCGGTTTCGCCGGAAGATGTAAAGATTGGAGAAACGATTGTAATCCGTCCGGGAGAGAAAGTGCCTTTGGATGGTGTTGTTGTAGAGGGCAATTCAGCCTTGAATACCGTTGCCCTGACGGGAGAAAGTATGCCACGGGATTTGAACGAAGGCGATACTATCATGTCCGGTTGCATCAATCTTTCAGGAGTAGTTCGTGTACGCACCACCAAGAGTTTTGGCGAAAGTACCGTATCCAAGATTATTTCTCTGGTAGAGAGTGCAGACAAGAACAAGTCGAAGAGCGAGGCTTTCATCACCCGTTTCGCCCGAGTCTATACTCCTATCGTTGTTTTCGCAGCCATTGCCCTGGCGGTTATTCCTCCATTCCTGGCAGCAACAGGAATCGTAGGTGAAGGAACCTTTGGCGAGAACTTTCCGTTATGGCTCAACCGCGCCTTGATATTCCTGGTAGTATCCTGTCCTTGCGCCCTGGTCATCAGCGTGCCCCTCACCTTCTTTGGCGGCATCGGCGGAGCATCCCGGAACGGTATTCTCATTAAGGGCAGCAACTATATGGATGCTTTAGCCAAGGTGGGAACCGTTGTGTTCGACAAGACGGGTACCTTGACCCACGGAGAGTTTGCCGTGGCAGCTGTTCATGCTGATGATTCCTGCCCAGACCATTCATCCCACAATGCAGATAATGTGCATATTGGCGAATATTCAGACAAGGAGAAAATCCTGCTTCATCTGGCAGCTCATGCTGAACATTTCACTACCCACCCTGTCGGTGCAGCCCTGCGGACTGCCTTCCCGCAAGAAGCAACAGATGGCTGCGAGGTGACCGATGTAGAGGAAATTGCAGGACAGGGTATCCGTGCCCAAGTGAACGGAAAGGTGGTTTGCGTGGGCAACAAGAAGATGATGGAAAGCATCGGCGCCCAATGGCACGACTGCAACCAGGTGGGAACCATCATCCACGTCGCCATTGATGGCAAGTACGCGGGACATATTGTAATCAACGACACCCTTAAGGAAGAAAGTGCCCACGCCATCAGAGAGCTGAAAGAACTGGGAGTGGAGAAAACGGTAATGCTGACGGGTGACCGCAGAGAAGTGGGAGAAGATGTTGCCCACAAACTGGGACTGGACGAGTGCCGCGCAGAACTGCTGCCAACCGACAAGGTTTCGCATGTAGAACAACTGCTGAAGACGAAACCTGCAGGCAAGACGCTCGCTTACGTAGGCGATGGCATCAACGATGCCCCTGTATTGAAACGTGCCGATGTGGGCATTGCCATGGGTGGACTTGGAAGCGATGCAGCCATCGAAGCTGCCGATGTAGTACTGATGGATGATGACCCTAGAAAGATTGCCCTTGCCGTAAAGATAGCCAGAAGAACCATTCATATCGCTCACGAGAACGTGATATTTGCAATCGGAGTGAAGGTTGCCGTACTGATTCTCGCCACCATTGGTCTTGGAACCATGTGGATGGCTGTCTTTGCCGATGTAGGTGTTACGGTACTGGCTGTTTTGAACGCCATGAGAAGTTTGGGTAAAAATCGTCTTTTTTATCGTTAAATACCAAAATAAGTTGTATCTTTGCAACCGAATTATAATATACAATACTGAATGGTTATGTATAAAAAAGACATTTTGACTATGAATAAGATTTTTAAACTCATCTTCGTGCTCTGCTGCTTCTGCGGCATCGCACAGGCTCAGCCTCAACGACCTAAGCTCGTTGTAGGCATCGTTATCGACCAGATGCGATGGGATTATCTCTATCGCTACTACGCCCGCTACGGCGAAGGCGGATTCAAGAGAATGCTCGGAGAAGGATTCAGCGTAGAAAACTGCAAGATTCCTTACATTCCTTCGGTTACAGCCATCGGCCACTCTTCTATCTGGACCGGTTCCGTTCCTTCCATCCACGGAATTGCAGGAAATAACTTCGTGAAAGATGGAAAGGTAGTGAATTGTACTGCCGACGATACCGTTAACCCTGTAGGTTCCGACAGCAAGGCTGGCAAGATGTCGCCTCACAATCTGTGGGTAACCACCATCGGCGATGAACTCCGTCTGGCTACCAACAACCGCTCTAAGGTGATTGGTGTAGCCTTGAAAGACAGAGCATCCATCCTCCCTGCGGGCCATCACGCCAATGGCGCTTTCTGGTTTGATGACAAGTCGGGTAAGTTCATCACCAGTACTTTCTATATGGATAAGTTGCCAGAGTGGGTGAACAAGTTCAACAAGCAGAAACTCCCAAACAAGTATCTTTCCAAGAAATGGGAGACGCTCTACCCTATCGATTCCTATAAGGAGAGCACCAGCGATGACAACAACTACGAGAATGGAATCGCTGAGGGCGAGAAGGCTGTATTGCCACTCGACCTGCCTACCTTATATAAAAAGCATGGTTACAAGATTCTCCGCAACACTCCATTCGGCTGCAACCTGACTTTCGATATTGCCAAGGCTGCCATCGAGGGCGAGAACCTGGGTAGAAACACAGATACTGACCTGCTAACCATCAGCTGCTCTAGCACCGATTACATCGGTCATCAGGTGGGCGTAAACGCTATCGAAACTGAAGATTGCTATCTTAGATTAGATAAGGCTTTGGCAGATTTCTTCGCTTATCTCGACCAGACCGTGGGCAAGGGAAATTATCTCACCTTCCTCACCGCCGACCATGGAGGCGTGAACAACGCTACCTTCCTGCAGGATCAGCGAATCCCTGCCGGCATCTGGAACAAAAAGGGATTGGTAGATGAATTGAACAAGAGTCTGAAGACAAAGTTCAACACCGACAAGGATCTCGTGAAGACCATCATGAACAATCAGGTATTCTTCAATACAGACATCATCGAGGAAATCGGTCTGGATTACGCAGCCATCAAGCAGGTGGTAGTAGACAGATTGAAGAAAGACAAGGACGTGCACTATGCCTTCGACATGGAGAAGACCTCCACAGAGAGCATTCCTGAAGAACTGAAGTTCCGTGCCATCAACGGTTACAACCGTGAGCGCAGCGGAAGCGTCCAGATTGTACTGAAGCCAGCCCACTACGAATACGGCAACGGAAAGGGAACTACCCACGGAGCATGGAATCCATACGATATCCATATTCCTTGCCTGTTTATGGGTTGGGGCATCCAGCACGGCGAGAGTGCCCAGCCTCACTATATGACGGATATTGCCGCTACCGTCTGTGCGATGCTGCATATTCAGGCACCTAACGGTTGCATCGGCACACCGATATTCTAAATAAAATAAAGGCTAGGTTTCCCAGAATCGGGAACCTAGCCTTTATTATTTATTTCCTCTTCAAAAGAGAAACTCTTTTATTCTTTCATGCAGATTGTATTCTTCATGCATGATTATATTCTTTCATGCATGATTTTCCTAATCATCATTCATGATTTCCATATATTCCTCGTAGGAAATATATCTGCCACCCATCGACTTGAGATGCGGGGTTTCCAGCTGACAATCTATCATCTTACCTCCATGCTCCTGCAGATAACGAGCCAGGAAGATGAGGGCTATCTTTGAACCCGACGGAACCCTGGAGAACATGCTCTCGCCAATGAAAACCTTACCGATGGTAACGCCATAAAGTCCACCTACCAGTTCACCGGTCTCATTATCCCATACCTCCACGCTTGCCGCAAAGCCCTGCTCATGAAGGGCGGTGAATGCCTGGATGATGTTTTCGCCCAACCAGGCACCCTCTTCCTCATAGCGGCCATTGGTCTTGCTGCAGGCACGAATCACAGCATCAAAATCTTCGTTGATTCCTACGCTGTATCGGTTCTTCCTCAGCAAGGTACGCATGGAATGACTGATGTGGATTTCGTCCGGGAAGATGACGAAGCGCTTCATCGGACAGAACCAGAGAATCTCCGGCTGGTCGCGAAAGCTATACCAGGGAAAGATGCCGTTGCTGTAAGCCAGCAGCAGGCGGTCGATACTCAAGTCGCCACCTATCGCAAAACATCCGTCGTCATCGCCGTAATGCGGATCGGGAAAATAAATCTCTTCCGCATTTTCATCTATCTGTAATATCATCGCTTTCTAACAATTAATCACCAATTCCTTACCATCGAAATCTACGCAGCCCTTGCCTGCCTTCTTGAGCTTGCCGAAGAGCAGCGCCTTCATCAGGATTGGCTTCAGGCGGTTGCCGATGACACGGTCCATCTCGCGGGCTCCATATTCCTTGGTGAAGCCCCACTCCAGAATCTTCTCTCTTGCCGCATCGGTAAGCGTAATAGAAACTCCCTTTGCTGCCAACTTTGCATCGAGCTGACGAAGCTTCTTGGCTAGAATCAGTTCTGCCATGTGCTTATCCATATCGTTGAACACCACGGTATCGGAAAGTCGGTTGATAAACTCTGGCTTAAAGGTCTTCTTTACCTGAGCCAACATCGCCTCACCACGGGTTACATTGCCGCTGAAACCTACATTTGCCTGCGAAGCATACTGCGCTCCGGCATTCGATGTCATCACGAGGATCACGTTGCGGAAGTCTGCCTTCTGCCCCTTGTTGTCGGTCAATCGGGCATAGTCCATCACCTGCAGCAGGATGTTGTAGATGTCGCTATGCGCCTTCTCTATCTCATCAAGCAGGAGTACACAGTTTGGTGTCTTGCGGATGGCATCGGTAAGAAGACCGCCATCTTCATAACCCACGTATCCGGCAGGCGAACCGATGAGCTTAGCCACGGTATGCTTCTCGGTGTATTCACTCATATCGAAGCGCACCAGCTCGATGCCGAGCTCCTTAGCCAGCACACGGACCACCTCGGTTTTACCTACACCCGTAGGACCCACGAAGAGCAGCGAAGCCATCGGTTTGTCATCGTCCACCAGTCCTGCCTTCGCCATCATCACAGCCTCAACCACCTTATCCACAGCCTTGTCCTGACCATAGATCTTGTCGAGTATGCGCTGGCGGAGTGTAGCCAGAGAATCATTGTTTTCATCCTTGATGGCTGCCGCATCTATCTTGCAGACCTTGGTGAGAATCTGCTGGATAATCGCCTTGGTAACGTAAGAACGCTGGCGATATTCCACAGGATGCACCTCCAGATAAGCACCCGCCTCATCCATCAGGTCGATGGCCTTGTCTGGCAGACAGCGGTTGCTGATGTATTTGGCACTGGCACGGACGGCATATTCCAGAGCGTCCTTGCGATAAGTCACGTTGTGGAACTTATTGTATTTATATTGCAAGCCCTCCAATATCTTGATAGCCTCCTCCTCGGTAGGTTCCTTGATATCTATTTGCTGGAAGCGGCGCACGATGCCCTTGCTCTGAGCCATGTAGCGGTTGAACTCCTCATAGGTGGTGGAACCGATGAATCGGATGTCGCCTGCCTCCAGATACTGCTTGAGCATATTGGAAGCATCAGGTCCACCATCAGAGCCACGACCTGCACCTATCATATTATGAATCTCATCAATATAGATGATGGTGTTGCCTTCCTTGGCGGCTCCCTCCATCACCATCTTGATACGCTTTTCGAAATCGCCACGATACTGGGCGCCGGCAAGCATCTGTCCCATATCCATACCATAGATGCGGGCTCCCTTAAGACGATTAGGAACCTGATTCTCATTGATGAGCTTGGCAAGACCATAAACCAGGGCGGTCTTGCCTACACCCGGTTCACCGATGTGAAGCGGATTATTCTTTTCGGCACGACAGAGCACCTGGATGGTTCTATCCAGTTCCTGCTCTCTGCCGATAAGCGGATTATGCTCCTCCACCTTATCAGAGATACAGGTAACCAGATGATGCCAATCCTGAGGCTGTCGGTTTCTGCCTTCCTCCTCGTCTTCATCATAGTCATTGTCATAATCGTCGTCATCATAGTCGGCGCCTATGCCTATATTAGCCTCCGCAGCCTCGTTTTCCAGCGGATAATAGCTATCCACACTCGCCAGGAACTCGCCCTGCCGGTCGCCCACATTCTTGCACAGCAGGAAGGCGGCTTCTGAATTCTGCAAGCCAAACATTGCCTGTACGAAATGAGGCACGTTCACGAGTTTTCGGTCAGCGGCAGCAGCCAAGGCGCAAGCCGTACCAAACATCGTCTTGAAGAGCGATGAAGGCTCAGGCAGATATTTGATATTTTCAGGCACACGCTCCTGCTTGGCGAGCCATCCCACCAAGTCCTCGTGCATCTTGAAACTATCCACGCCCTCCTCCTGCAAAGCCTGGCAGAAGGCATACTGGCGGAGCAATGACAGGAGCATGTGCTCCGGCATCACAAACTCATGGTCGAAGAACCGAGCCTGCTTCATTGCGTCATCCATCAAGACACTCATATATCGGGTTAATCCCATACTATCCATCTATTCTTTTCCCTTCTTTTTTATGGGGAAAGCGAAAAAAGTAAATATCATTCTAGGAGCTATCGCCCCCAAAAATCACTCTAACTTGCCTTCACTTCCCTCTAAATTCCCATTTATTATTCTGGCATATAAGTGAGCTTCAGGGGATACTTCTGCGTACGGGCTTTCTCCATCGCTTTCTCCACTTTGCTCTTGGCGATGTCATAGCTGTAGGTGCCCACCACGGCTTTCTCTTCGTGATGAACCTTGAGCATGATTGCTTCAGCCTCAGCCTGCGACTTGAAGAAGATGGTTTCGAGGATGTCTACCACGAAGTCCATCGGTGTAAAGTCGTCGTTGAACATCATTACCACGTAACGCCCCGGCTCCTTGAGCCTCGTTTTCTGGCGTTCACGAATTGCTGTCTGTTCTTGAGCCATATTTGAATTATTACTTTGTATAAGCATTGGTAATCTCCACGACATAGACATCGTGGAATCCACCCTTGGCACCATACCACTGCAGCAAGTCCTTGTCGAGGAACTTCTCCGCTGTCATATTGTCCTTATAGAGTTTGCGGCATTCCAGGGTGAGTCGAGACTGTTCGAATGCAATGCTGCCGTTATCGGTCTCTACAGGAGTCAATCCTGTTTCCTTTGCCTTATCGAAATCACGTCCACTCTTAGAACCGCAGAAGTTATATATCTTTCGAGCCTCCTCGCTATTTCCGAGGAAAGAGAGGGTCATGAATTCATTCTCCTCGATGATGCCGTGAGTAAAGCGCTCCGGACGGATAAAAACTACTGCCACCGGCTTGTTCCAAAGCCATCCCAGGCAGCCCCATGAGGCGGTCATCATATTGAATTTCTCCTTATTGCCGGCACAAACCAGCATCCACTCCTTACCTATCGTGTCAAAGATATTATCATTCAGTTCTTTTACGTTGATCTTTTCCATTTTATCTGTTCCTTTCTTTTTATTTACTAATAGTTTTAATGATGAAATCATACAGCATTCAGCAAAAGCCATGCCAAGTCATTGCCGAAGGCTGCTCATATCAGTTGCAAAGATACAAGAATAATCTGAAAAAGCAAATGATTCTCCAAGAAAATCGCAAAATAGATAGGAATAGATTGCATCCTGCTCAAAACAATTGGCATAAAAGCCACTCTCGATTTTACTCTTCACTCTTCACCAAATCGCCGGGAACCCCTGTATTTATCGGCATTACGGGAGGTGAAGAGTGGTCCTTCACTCTTCACAACTCTTCACAACCCTTCACCACTTCTTACCTTCCTTCACCGGCAACTGCGTCCTGACGTTCAGCTTTTTATCTCAGGAGAGCAAAATATTGCCCTTGCCGTGGCAATATTTTGCCCCGACCAGGCACAAAACGAAACGTCGTGACAGAAAAAAATCTTCTACAGGACGATTATTTTTTCCTAGTAAGAGAATCCTCACATTTGGTACAGGAACGGACAGAAAGCCCTAAGACTATTAATTCTGAAAGGAAGAAAACTTCAAAAAAAGGTGAAGAGTAGTGAAGAGTGGTGAAGAGTGAAGGACCACTCTTCACCTCTCACACCCCCAGTGTTTATCGGCATTTCAGGCGAAAAGGTGAAGAGTGAAGAGTAAAATACAAATTCGCTTGATTTAAATTAAAACTTTACGATGGAAATAAAATAAATCACATTTTGCTTTGCCATTTCAAGGAAAGGCAGTACCTTTGCACCCCGAATGCCGAAAACCGAGCTGGCTTGCGGCTTCGATTTATTATTCATTTATAAACATTTTATTTAATGTACAAAACAATTTACAACAAGCGCAACAGCTTGAAGTTCAACCGATTCTCTAACAAGAACTACTCACTCTTCGCAGTTTTGGGAAGAGAGGTACTTGTTGGTGCACTCAGCGTTGCTACCCTGAGCCATGCCAAGGCAGCAGGCGTAAGCACAGAGGGAGCCAAGGTTGATTCTACCCTCTACAAGGGCGGAAAGGCTTACGAGCTGGATGCGGTGAGCGTTACCGGATCTCGTGCGCCGATGACTGTAGAGCAGTCACCTAAGATTGTGTCTGTCATTACCCGCGACGATATTCATCGTGCGGCTGCGCAGACTATCAACGATGTATTGAAATTAGCTACCGGCGTGGATGTCCGTCAGCGTGGTGGCTTTGGTGTTCAGACGGATATCTCCATCAATGGTGGAACCTTCGACCAGATTACCATTCTCCTGAATGGCGTCAACATTTCCAATCCACAGACTGGTCACAATGCTTCTGATTTTCCTGTAGCTCTTGCCGACATCGACCACATCGAAGTGCTAGAGGGGGCAGCATCGCGCGTATTCGGAACTTCAGCCTTTAATGGTGCCATCAATATCGTGACCAAGAAGGCAAAGAATGATGGAGTATCTGCAAGTGTAGAAGGCGGAAGCTTTGGAAGTTTCGGAGCACAGGGGCGTGTGCAGACGGCTTTTGAAACGGGCAAGTGGACTCAGGCTTATTCCGTAAGCGGAGGCTACAAGCGCTCGGATGGCGGCACGGAGAACAGCGACTTCGAGAAGGGACAGGGCTACGGCAATCTCTCGTTCTCTTACGACCAGCGTTTCGACATAATCGCCCAGCTGGGTATTGCTACCCAGAGCTACGGTGCCAACACTTTCTACAGCGCCAAATACAACAACCAATATGAGAAGACAGACCACGGTATGGCTTCTCTCAACCTGAGTCTGCACAACCAGGAGAAGACCTGGGAGATTGCGCCTCAATTCTATTATAACAAATTCAAGGATCACTATCAGTTGATTCGTGGAAAGGCTGGAGCTGCAGCAGGCGAGAACTATCACGACCTAGATGTTTATGGTGGTGGTCTGAATGCCAACGTGGCTTGGGCTTTGGGTAAGACCGCAGTGGGCTTCGATATCAGCAAGGAGTGCATCTACTCTACTGCATTGGGCGAGGAACTCGCAGAGAAAGACTATAAGGACATCTCGGGTTCCGACCGTCAATATACCCGAAAGGGTGAGCGCACCAACACCAACATCATGTTGGAGCACAACTTCATCTTCGGCGGCTTCACCTTGTCGGCTGGTGTCTTGGCTAACAAGAATACTGGTCTTGACAACGACTTCCGTTTCTATCCTGGTGTAGATATGAGTTATCGTCCTAACGACAACTGGAAGTTCTACGCATCCTGGAACAAGGCTCTGAGAATGCCTACCTACACCGACTTATATATAAGTAATGTGGTGCAGCAGGGCGACATCAACCTGAACCCGGAGAAGAACTCCACCTTCAAGGTAGGAACCCAGTATCGCCAGACCGGTTTTGCCGCAACCGTAAGCGGATTCTACGCACACGGCACCAACATGATTGACTGGGTTCAGACATCCGTGACCGAGCAGAATGACAGCAAGTATCACGTGATGAACATCGGAAAGCTCAACAACATGGGCTACAACGTAGATGCTACTATCTACATGAGAGAATTGGTACCAAACAGTTTCATCACCCGCATCAAGTTGGGTTATGCTTACATCTATCAGGATCATAAGACCGAGACAAACATTCTGAAATCACTCTATGCATTGGAGTATCTCAAGCACAAGGCTGTATTCGGACTGGATCATCAGATCTGGAACAAGCTTTCAGCTTCGTGGAGCGTAAGATGGCAGCAGAGAATGAATGGCTATCATCCATACACCAAGGTGGATTGTAAGCTGATGTGGGACGAGAAAAAATACAATATCTTCGTGAAAGCCGACAACATCACTTGCCACCGCTACTACGACCTCACAGCTGTTAAGCAGCCAGGTTTGTGGATTATGGCAGGAGCCAGCGTAAATCTCGGCCGATAATATAATCAGATAATAATCATCCCAAAAGATGATAAATATCCGAAACACGATTCGGATATCAAATAAAAGAACGAGCCTTGATGGAAGATTCATCCTACCGTCAAGGCTCGTTTCCTTTTATTCCGGCTATTTCCTTTTATTTCAGTTATTCCGGTTTCTGATATTTTCCGTTCACTTTAATCGGTTCGAGATGGATTCCCACATGGGTATCTGCGCCGAAGTGCTGCTTCAATCTTCGTTCGATATGGGTAGCATGCTCATGAGCCTCATAAAGCGAAAGAGAACCCGGCATGCGGACATGCATTTCTATCGCAATCTTGTTTCCGATGCGACGGGTACGCAGGTTATGAATCTCTCCCACTCCCTCTTCTTCATTTGCAATCTTCAGGATTTCATCTTCCTCCATTTCCGGAAGACTGGCATCCGTCAGTTCTTTCACAGACTGCGTCACCAGTCCCCAGGCAGCCTTGATGATGAAGGCACTCACGATGATGGCTGCAAGCGGATCGAGCACCGCCCACTTTTCTCCCAGGATGATGGCGCCACCAATACCGAACATCGTTCCGATACTCGATAAAGCATCGCTGCGATGATGCCAGGCATTTGCCACTACAGCCTCGGAATGATATTTCTTTCCGGCTTTAACCGTAAACTGATAAGCCCACTCCTTCATCACGATACTTACGATGGCAGCAATCAAGGCTACAATGCCCGGCTGCTGGAGTGTCTCGCCGCAGATGGCACGATAGGTCTTGGTAACGCCAGAATAACAGATCATCACACCCACCACGAAGAGCGAAATACCGATGATCGCTGTGGCAAGCGTCTCGTATTTGCCATGCCCATAATCATGGTCCTTATCCTTCGGCTTATTGCTCAGTTTTACGAATACCAGTACCACCACATCGGTGGCAAAATCGGTAAGCGAGTGGATTGCATCCGCTATCATGGCTGCCGAATGTCCGAGAATACCTGCAGCAAACTTCAGCACGAGCAGCACCACATTGATGATGCTTCCCGCTATCGTCACCTTATATACTTCCTTTACTCTATCCGCATCTGCGGAATGATTCTTTTTCGTTTCAGTGGGCATCTCTTGCTCGTTATTTATTCTCTCATTCTTGTCCATACTATAAAATATAACAGAAGTCCTTTGCTTCCTTAATAATGTTTTTGTATAACCAAATTCCTGTCTTTCATTAATTGAGCGGCAAAAGTACATCTTTTTTCTGAAATCGGATAAAAAGAGAGATTAAAAAAGTATAACGAATAGGGAATAATGTGATAGCGAAGAGAGAAAAGCATGGAATTCGACAAATCACCGAACTTAAAATATCAAGCCGTAACCGTTAATTCTGCGAAAGAAAACTGCGGAAATCCGCAACAATCTTTCCTGTTATGATTGTAAATATAGAGACTAATATCTACCTTTGCTACGTATAGACGATAGTTTTATGATTCTGTATTTACCATTATAAGTTAACGAACTTAAAATATCAAGCGGTAACCGTTAATTCTGCGAAAGAAAACTGCGGAAATCCGCAAAAATTCTACATAGAATTAATAAAAGTATTATCTTTGCAAAAGAAAAATGCGGAAATCCGCAAAAATCTTTCCTGTTATGATTGTAAATAGAGACAAATATCTACAAGAGTTGGTTAGTTCACGCCATAATGGACTGGTAAAAATCATTACCGGTATGCGCCGTTGCGGAAAATCCTTTCTGCTGTTTCGTCTCTTCAAGCGTTTCCTTGAAGACGATGGAGTCATGCCCGACCACATCATAGAAATGGCATTCGATGACTATGCATTCAAGGAGTTTCGCAATCCTGACAAGTTTTATAAGTATGTAAAAGAGAAGATTGCTGACGACCAACCTTATTACATTCTGCTTGATGAGGTACAGATGCTTGACGAGTTTGAAGATGTACTAAATGGATTATTGCATATTCCCAATGCTGATGTTTATGTGACGGGAAGCAATGCACGCTTCCTATCCAAGGATATAATAACCGAATTTCGTGGACGAGGATACCCAATACACGTTTCACCACTCAGCTTTGCTGAATTTATGACCGTATATGATGGCAACAAGCAGGATGGTTGGAACGAATATTTGCTTTATGGTGGTCTTCCGCCTGTTGTTTTACAAAAGACAGAAGAAGAAAAAGTGAGACTTCTGAACAGCCTCTTGACTGAGACTTACATGATAGATGTCATCAACAGAAACAAGATAAAGAACGATGCAGAACTCAACGATTTATTCAAGATTCTCGCATCGGGAATTGGCGGACTTACCAATCCGCAACGACTTGCCAATACTTTCCAATCTGTAAAGAATGTCTCTATAAGCTCTGCAACCATCAAGAAATACATCGAATATCTTGCAGATGCATTCTTGCTTGAGCCATGCAATCGCTATGACGTAAAAGGCCGTAAGTATATCGGAACGCCATTGAAATATTATTTTTCTGACTTAGGCATTCGCAATGCACTTCTCGGCTTTCGCCAACAAGAGAAAACCCATCTGATGGAGAATGCCATCTATAATGAAGTTCGCTACCGTGGATATAGTGTGGACATTGGCAACGTAGAAATCAACGGCGTGGACGAAAAAGGAACCAAAGTGAGACGGATGCTTGAAGTTGACTTTGTTTGCAACCAAGGCTACAAACGCTGCTACATCCAGTCGGCTCTCAGTTTGCCAGACAAGGAGAAGACGAAACAAGAACTTGCCTCTTTGCTACGTATAGACGATAGTTTTATGAAGTATGTGATAACAGGCGACCTCATCAAAAAATACCAAAACGATGACGGCATCGTATTTATGGACGTATTTGATTTCTTGTTGGATAAAGATTCTATATGAAAACATAAATAAAAGGAGGGTGTGTCATAAGTTAATGATTCACCCTCTTTTTGTTGGAATATTACTGATATGTTGTTGAAAAACATAGTATATGTTGTTGAGAAAGTTAGTATCTTCGGTCGCACAACAGCTGTTGTGCGCTTGCATAGCAGCTGATATGCGCATGCACAACAAGTGATGTGCATGCGGTGGTCAACTGTTATGCGCCAATTATTATCCAGACTTATGACACCCCCTCTTTTCTAAATAAAGGGATGTGAATTAACACATCCCGAGAGCACCTACCGTTGCTATGTTCTGACAATGCATGAAGTTTGCGAAGTTTCAGAAAGTCAAGAACAAAGCGCTAAGTATGCGCCTTTTCCATTATGTCGTGATCCTTACTCAGAATCATCGGCAAATATACGAATAATGTTTGAAAGAACAAAAGTTGTTAGCAAAAAATCCTCATTGAGGGATAAAAATCATCAAAATCCTCCATCTCTGAGGGATTTTTCTGTATTTAACCACGCTATGCGAAATTTTTATTGTACTTTTGCACCCGTGCTTGGAAAAGCAACAAATAAAACAGAAGAGTAAACGATATGGCAGAAAAGAATAGCATACCCCAATTCGTGAATAGCGAATCTATTATGTCGGATAGCAACTATGTGAAGTGGCTCTCCGATTTGAAAGGTCGTATTCGCATCGCCCAACTCAAAGCGGCTATCAAAGTTAATGAAGAGTTGCACAAGCTTTATTGGAGTTTGGGAGAAGACATTTGTAACAAGCAAAAGCTATATAAGTGGGGCACTAATTTTATAAAACAGCTTAGTTTGGACTTGCGTTCTGCATTTCCAAATGTAGAAGGATTTTCTTGGTCAAATCTTTATAAAATACGCAAGTGGTATCTCTTCTATTCTTCGCAAAATGAATTTTTGTACCAAGCTGGTACAAAATTAGAAACCTTAGAAAGTACTAGCGTTCCTATGCCTGCGATTTTGCTTCGTGTACCCTGGAGGCATCAGACTGTCATTGTCTCGAAATGAAAGAGCAATCCGCAAAGAATTCCACTAGCAATAACAACGATTAAGAAAGCATAAACAGAATATGGTTTTAAATTACATTTGGATAGCATTTTTCGTGATTGCGTTCATCTTCGCACTCATCGGATTGGCAATGGGAGATACGACTATCTTCCAGAAGATTGTAGATTCCACCTTCGATTCTTCCAAGAATGCCTTCGAGATTTCTCTCGGACTGACGGGCGTGCTCGCCCTCTGGCTTGGCATCATGAAGATTGGAGAGAAGGCGGGAGTAGTGAATGTGTTGGCACGAGCACTCAGCCCGGTCTTCACCCGTCTCTTCCCCGATATTCCGAAGAACCATCCGGTGATGGGAAGCATCTTCATGAACATCGCTTCGAATATGCTGGGACTCGATAATGCAGCAACACCAACAGGATTGAAGGCGATGCAGCAGATGCAGGAACTCAACACGAAGAAAGATACGGCGACGAATCCGATGATCATGTTCCTGGTTCTGAACACCTCTGGACTCACCATCATTCCTACCACCATCCTCGCCTTCCGTGCCTCCTACGGAGCAGCCCAGCCTACGGATGTCTTCATCCCTATCCTGATGGCTACGCTCGTGGCTACACTTGCCGGAATCATTATCACTTCGCTTTGGCAGCGCATCAACATCCTGCAGCCGGTATTGCTCGCTACTCTGTTGGGAATGTGCGCCTTCGTAGGCATCATCATCTGGGGATTCGGACAGATGGACAAGGATACGATGAACACGGTTACCACCTTGGCTTCTAACATGATTCTCCTGGGCATCATCCTCTGCTTCATCCTGGCGGGATTCTGGAAGAAGGTGAATGTTTATGATGCATTTATCGAGGGAGCGAAGGAAGGTTTTACTACTGCGGTGAAGATTATCCCTTATCTCGTAGCTATCCTTGTGGGCATCGGCGTGTTCCGTGCTTCGGGAGCGATGGATATGGTGATTCAAGGCATTTCTTGGTCGGTAGAACAATGCGGCTTGAATGCCGATTTCGTAGGCGCCCTACCTACCGCCATCATGAAACCGCTGTCGGGAAGTGGTGCACGAGGCATGATGCTGGAGGCGATGAAGAACTATGGTCCAGATTCGTTTGTGGGCAGATTGAGCTGCATCTTCCAGGGTTCCACCGATACCACCTTCTATATATTGGCTGTATATTTCGGAAGCGTAAGCATCAGGAATACCCGTCACGCCGTGGCTTGCGGCTTGCTCGCCGATTTGGCAGGAGTCATCGCAGCAATCGCTATAGCATACCTTTTCTTTTAAAGGTAAAAAAGTAAAAGGGTAAAAAGGTAAAAAAGACTTATATTATATATTCATCTAAAAAATGAAAATATGGGCAATAATGTCATTTATGAATTAAGTAAAAAGTTTGCCATACGAATAATCAAACTTTATGTTTTCCTCAAAGAAGAGAAACATGAATTCGTTATGTCTAAACAAATATACAGATGTGGTACAAGCATTGGAGCAAACATTGCAGAAAGCACTTATGCTCAAAGTACACCAGATTATATAAGCAAACTTAGCATCTCCCTAAAAGAAGCAAGTGAAACTCAATATTGGCTGGACTTACTTCAAGAAAGCAATTATATAACAACAGAACAATACGAATCAATATCCAATGATGTTAAGACAATCATAGGAACTCTCGTAAATATCATCAATAAATTGAAACAAAAAAATAATCAATAAACAAAAGTAAAAAGCGAAAAGGCAGAGAATCAAGCTTTCTTTTACCTTTTTACCTTTTTACCCTTTTACTTTTAAACATATGGCAAGTTTAAAATCACTCGCAAAGGATACCGCCATCTATGGTTTGAGCAGTATCATCGGCAGATTCCTCAACTATCTGCTTGTACCACTCTATACGGCAAAGATCAGCGCCGCCAGTGGTGGTTATGGTGTCATCACCAACATGTACGCCTATACGGCGTTACTCCTCGTTATCCTGACCTACGGAATGGAGACCACCTTCTTCCGTTTCGTCAACAAGGAGGGAGAAAACTCAGAAAAGGTTTATCACACAGTATTGAGCATGGTGGGCTTCACTTCCCTACTCTTCATCGCCCTGGTATTCCTCTTCATCACGCCTTTGAGCGATGCGATGGGCTACGCCGACCATCCGGCTTATGTATGGACCATGTTCGTAACCGTGGCTATTGATGCCTTCCAGTGCATCCCGTTCGCTTACCTCAGATACAAGAAGCGCCCATTGAAGTTTGCTGCCTTCAAGTTACTCTTCATCGGTCTGAACATTGCGCTCAACCTGGTTTACTACGTCATCATGGATGGTCACGATGTGGGCTATGCTTTCTACATCAACCTGGTTTGTACCGCCTCCATCACCTTCTGTTTCTACAAGGAACTGAAGGAAGGATTCATGGGCGAGAAATGCTCCTGGAGCGAATGTAAGGTGCTCGTCAGGAAGATGCTGGGCTACAGCTGGCCTATCCTCGTGCTCGGTATTGCCGGTATTCTGAACCAGACAGCCGACAAGATTCTCTTCCCTTACATCTATGAGAAGGGCGATGCTCATGCGCAACTCGGAATCTACGGAGCAGCCAGCAAGATTGCGATGATCATGGCGATGATTACCCAGGCTTTCCGCTATGCTTACGAGCCATTCGTATTCGGCAAGGCAAAGGATAAGGACAACCGACAGACTTACGCTTCAGCGATGAAGTATTTCGTCATCTTCACCCTGCTCGCCTTCCTGGTGGTAGTAGGTTATCTGGATGTATTGCGCCATATCATCGGTCGCGACTACTGGGATGGTTTGAAGGTAGTGCCTATCGTAATGGCTGCCGAAATCATGATGGGAGTATATTTCAACCTCAGTTTCTGGTACAAGCTCATCGACAAGACCATCTGGGGTGCTTACTTCTCGGGCATCGGTTGCCTGGTATTGATTGCCATCAACGTTATCTTCGTACCAGTTTATGGCTACATCGCATGTGCATGGGCTGGTTTCGCTGGATATGGAACAGCCATGCTTCTCTCCTACTTCGTGGGTCAGAAGAAGTATCCTATCAACTATCCGGTGAAGGAGATTATGATTTATGTGGTTCTCGCCCTCATCCTCTTCGCAGGAATGACCGAGGCAAACAAATACTTCTCTACCGCCATCGCCTGCCTCATCAACACGGTGCTCATCCTCATCTTCGCCGCCTATCTCGTGAAGAAGGATTTCCCATTGAAGAGTCTGCCGGTAGTTGGAAAGTACTTTAGAAAGTAAAGCATCTTATGAAATTATAAGAGCTGAAAAAAGAAGTTATAAGAACCGAAATGATGAGGAATCAACTCATAAACAGATTAAGTGTAAACGATATTTATTCTCTTTGCCTTCAGACGCAAGGCAAAGAGAATAATTGTTTAAAGGAAGAGCTTTACCAACTCACCTTCGATGAAAACGACCGTGTATCGTTCAATGCGCTTTGGGCTTTAACCCATTTCGACGAAGCCAACAACCCGTGGCTCTTTCAGAAGCATGATGCCTTGATAGATAGGGTTCTCGCAGAGAAGAATGAGACCAAGCGCCGCCTGATGCTTCAACTCCTTCTCCGTCAGCCTTTCGAGGAAGAATCACTCCGCTCCGATTTCATCGATTTCTGCATCGCCAAGATTACCGCCTGTTCCCAGCCCTACGCCATCCGCAGCTACTGCATGAAACTCGCCTACGAGCAGATGAAATACTATCCCGAACTCCTCGAAGAGTTAAGAATGGCTCTGGATATGCTGGAGCAGGAGGTTCTATCACCAGGAATGTTATCGGCAAAAAGGCAAATTATGAAGAAAATCAAGCGAAGCCTTGGAAGTTTCGGGAAATAGTCGTAACTTTGCAAACGTAATATTCTAACAATATAATACATAAATGGATGGAGATACAACTGAACGATTATCACAAAAAAGTCAATGCCCAGAAGATGGCTTCAATGGCTTATTGGCGAGAGCATCCGCTTTCGCTGGAGGAGTGCTTAGCTCAATTCAAGCGCTTGCGGGAACAACGGCTTGCAAGGGAGTCAAAATCGCAAAGTTAAATATCAAGCATTACATCTATGAATAAAGATAATATCAACGAGTTCGCATCCTTCGATGAATATCTTCGACAAGGAGAGCCTTTGCAGAAGGAAAGGGCCGAGAACTGGAAGACGGCTATCGGATTGCAGGCTGTAGATGGGCTGCAACCATCGGCGTATCTCATAGATGTGGCTAAACGAAATATCGAAGGGGAAATCACTCTGGATGAAACCAGAAAACTGATTGACTCTTACTATCAGAGCAAGACGGTCCGTACACCTAAGGATGAAGACGAGGAAGAGGCAGATAAGGTTTCTGCCAACATCGCAAAGATTCTCGCCAGCAAGACCTTTGCCTTCAATACCAACGGATATGTTTCCCTGCATCGAAGAATATTCGAGGGAGTATTCAAGCACGCAGGAGAAATCCGCCAATACGATATTTCCAAGAAAGAATGGGTGCTCGAAGGAGATTCCGTAAACTACCTGAATTGGGAAGACTTGCGAAGAGCCTTGGATTGGGATATTGAGCAGGAAAAGAACTTCCAATACAAAGGACTTTCGGATGATGAGAAGATTGAGCATATTGCCAAATTCATTTCAGGCATCTTGCAAATCCATGCTTTCAGAGAGGGAAACACCCGAACCACGGCGATCTTCACCATCCAATATCTCCGTTCGTTAGGATATGAAGTGAACAACGAAATGTTTGCCAAGCATTCCTGGTATTTCCGCAATGCCCTGGTTCGTGCCAATTATCGCAATATCAATAAAGATATAGAGTACTCTCCTATCTACCTTGTTCGTTTCTTCAGAAACTTGCTGCTAGGCGAAAGTTGGGTTCTCAAAAACAGATACTTGCATATAAATCCTACAGATGAATGGAAGGTACAGCCAAGACTTGCTACCCCACAAGCACCCCATACGCCTCATCAAAAGGTGGACAGAAAAGGTGGACAGAAAACAGAAAAGGTGGGCAGAAAAGGTGGACAGAAAACCAAAGACTCTATCCTTTCCCTTATCGCATCCGACCCATTTGTCACCACCAATGAGATGAGTAAACGATTGGAAATCAACCGAAGTGCCATCTCTAAACATATAAAGAAACTGAAAGAAGATCACATAATAGAACGAATAGGACCAGACAAAGGAGGGAAATGGATCATCAAAAAATAAGAAACACTTTTTTATGGCGCAAAGATAGCACTAATTTTTCACTTATACAAGAAAAACTCGCTACTTTTGTAACCTTTTTCATGTATAAGTGAAAAACATTGTGTTTTTATCGAATATTTCTAGTATAAGTGAAAGAAATAACTCTAAAAAGGAAACTTTGATGGAATTTTTCGCTTTTTTCTGTTCTACTTGATGTTATCTCGCAGAAAAATCGTAACTTTGCAAATCATATAACAACAACACAAAGAATAAAATGAAGAAAAAAGCAACGGTCCTTATCGCCTCTATCTTGGCGTTCTGCGGAATCAATACCGCACACGCTGACGAGGGAATGTGGACGATTTACAACTTGCCTAACGCTGTGTATGAGATGATGCAGCGCGAAGGCTTCAGTATGACTTACGACCAGCTCTACAACGGCGAGAACGCCTTGAAGAACGCTGTGGTTAACTTCTCTGGCTATTGCTCAGGCGTAGTCGTTTCTCCAGACGGTCTGGTATTTACCAACCACCATTGCGGTTTCGAGGCTATCAGAAGCCACTCTACCGTAGAGCACGACTATATGCTCAACGGTTTCTTTGCTAAATCTTACGCAGAGGAATTGCCTAACGAGAATATGTTCGTCAGCTTTATGGTTGACCAGAAGGATGTAACCGATAAGGTGATGAGCCTCGGATACGAGAAACTCGACAACAAGAAGCGCGATGAACTTATCGATTCTCTGGAGAACGAGATGACTACGGAGGTGAAGAAGAACGATTCTACCCTTCATATCACCGTTCAGCCATTCTACGAGGGCAACAAGTGGTACGCTACTACTTACCGCGACTTCACCGACCTGCGTCTGGTTTTCACCGTACCAAAGTCTATGGGTAAGTTTGGTGGCGATACAGACAACTGGATGTGGCCTCGCCAGACCTGCGACTTCTCTGTATTCCGCATCTATGCCGACCCTAAGACCAATGGTCCTGCTGCCTACAGCAAGGACAATGTGCCTTATCATCCAAAGCGTTGGGCACAGGTTTCTCTCCAGGGTTATAAGGATGGCGACTATGCGATGACCATGGGTTACCCAGGCAGCACAGAGCGCTATCTTTCAAGCTACGGAATCCAGACCATGCGCGATGCAGAGAATGCGCCTCGTGCCCAGGTTCGTGGCGTAAAGCAGGAGGTGATGCAGAAGCACATGCGTGCCGACGAGGCTGTACGCATCAAGTACGACAGCAAGTATGCCAGCTCTTCCAACTACTGGAAGAATGCCATCGGTATGAACAAGTGTATCGACTCTATCGGCATCGTGAATCTGAAGCGTGAGTACGAAACCCGTCTCCGTGCTTGGCAGGATACAGCCAAGGCAGCCAACGACCTCGCCCACAAGGTAGATTTCGACAAGCTCGCCAAGCTCTACAAGGAGAGCGCAGACGTGAAGTATGCCTGGACCAACTTCTCTGAATCTTTCACCAGAAGAAGCAACATCGAGTTCTCTACCCGTGCCATCAAGCTCCAGACCAACATGGAGGTGAAGGGTCCTGAGAAGAACAAGAAGAAGCAGTATCATGAGTTTGAAGATAACTCTGCAGAATGGGATATGGCGCTCGATAAAGAAGTGCTCGCTACCCTCTTGAAGAATTACAAGGAGCACGTAGACAGCAAGTGGTTGCCTAAGTTCTACAAGACCATCGACGCTGAGTTTGGCGGCAACTACGCCAAGTATGTGGATTATCTCTGGGAGAAGTCGCTCATCATGAAGAAGGGTGCCAAGCTCTACTTCAACAAGAAGGGATATGAGAAGGATCCAGGCGTCATCTTCGGTATGGATCTGAACGATGTATATGGTGATTTCGCTGCTCAGATGGGCAGCATCAACGATAGCATCGCCGAGCAGGAGAAGTATCTCTGTGCTGCCAAGCTCCGTATGGAGGAAGACATGCCTCACTACAGCGACGCCAACTTCACCATGCGATTGAGCTATGGTCAGGTAGGCGGTTTCGACCTCGGTGGCAAGCCATCAGGCTATTATACCACAGCCGAGAGTATCGTTGAGAAGATGAAGCAGGGCGATAAGGTCATCGATTACTACGCTGAGCCTATCATGCACGAGCTTCTCTCTGAGAAGGATTTCGGCAAGTATCAGGACAAGACGACTGGCAAGATGCAGCTCTGCTTCCTCACCAACAACGATATTACCGGTGGTAATTCTGGTAGCCCAATGTTCAACGGCAAGGGTGAGTTGATTGGTCTTGCCTTCGATGGCAACTGGGACAGCCTCAGCTCTGACATCAATTTCGACAAGCGCCTGGCTCGCTGCATCGGTGTGGACATCCGCTACGTGCTCTACCTGATGGATAAGTGGGGACACGCAGACCGCCTCTTGAAGGAGATCAATGCGAAGTAAATCCTATCTCTGTATCAACAGAGATGATAATAAAGGTTTATCCTGGGATAAAGATTAATCCCAGGATGATATAAAAAGAGCGGAAAATCAGCTGTTAACTGTTAACCCTGTTAACTCCTGGCTTTCCGCTCTTGTTTTATTTAGTCTTCCTATTCTTGTTATCTTGCTGATTTTCAGCTTATTTTTATCTTACAGATTCGCAACTTACAGAATTCCTATTAATATTGCGAGATATTATTCAGCTCCTTCAATGAAACCTGACGAGGCTTCTCGACAAGTTTCTTTTTCAATTCATCCACCGTTATTTCTGCAGATGGATTGAAAGAAGCAGAGCGCATATAATCAATTACACTCTGATAGAAAGCCTTGCCTTCCGGATATTTGGCTGCCTTCTCCAAATCACTCATGCAGACGAGAAGCTTTCCGGCTCCCACCTTCCATTCCATTACCAAGCCCAACTTATGATTCCGCTCGATATTATCTATCACCTGAACTATCGGGCGATAATCCTTGGCGAAGTTGTCAAGCACCAGCGGATGCGATTCCTTAATAACCGGGAACCATTGCCAGTTGGTGTGCATTTCCGTAGGGAATCCCTTGAATATCGGATGTTCCGGATTCGTCAGAATGCCCAGGGTTCCTGGAGAAACCTTCTTCTTGTTGTTCTCGCAGATGGTCTTGAACATGCGATAGTTCCAGTAATCGGTCTGGAAGAGTCCGCCCACTGTATAAGGCGTGGCGTTATCTGACTGCAAAACCGAATTATCAGCCTGCAAAGCCTTATCATCGGCAGCCACGAAATGGCTGGAAGCCGTAGGCATCCAAAGCACCTTTCCGCCCTTTTCCAAGACTTTCACTACTTCCTGGTTCAAATCTCTGGCAATGATAACGCCCTTCTTTTCCAAAGCCTTCTTCGGATAAATCCAAAGTTCGTAGGAGTTTCTCGCCTCTGTTCCTTCAATGTTTAATGTAAGAAGCAGCTTGGTAGGTTTCTGCACGTGGAAGACACCATTCAGTTCACCCATATCCACCAAACCTTCATCGTATGAAAAGATGTTCAATACTCCCTCATCCTCAGCCATCAAGTCGCCCACATTCTTTCTCACTTCACCATCCTTGGTGCTGAAAGTTCCATCATCCATACAGAACAATCCGTTCTCGGCAGCCAGATGCCATTTCAGTTTCTTGCCCTTCAGCGAAGAACCACCATAATTGGCTACCTTTACTTTAGCCAGAATCTTCTCGCCATCCTCGAAGCAGAACTTCTTCATTTCCAGCAGAGGAACCACAGGCGAGCACCACTGGCGCCATTCCTCGGGCGTAGTGATTCCCTTGCTCTCCATAAACGCATCCAGGATGCCTACGAAAGCACTTCCCTGACCGGGATAATCCTGAATATCGAGCAGTTGAAAGCCCGCCATATTCCGGGTTCTCAAATCCATCTCTATATCGGCTTTATAGAGTTTCACGCTCCATAAGCCCGAAGCCTTGTGGAAATCATCAGCCTGCGAAAGCATTCCGGCTGCAGCCAGCCTGCGGCGGAACACTTCAAAGTTATAAGGATGAAGCACTCCGGTGTATTTCTTCATCTCCCGATAATCAGGATAGGTCTGAAACTGGCCTGTTTCGTGAGAGATGATT
Organism: Prevotella sp. LCP21S3_D2; assembly: GCF_052118345.1. Taxonomy (NCBI): domain Bacteria; kingdom Pseudomonadati; phylum Bacteroidota; class Bacteroidia; order Bacteroidales; family Prevotellaceae; genus Prevotella; species Prevotella sp. LCP21S3_D2. Next base: position 112,228 of record NZ_JBQKHJ010000004.1, read on the forward strand.
GGGATTCCGGCTTTATCGCAAGCCTCATCAAATTTCATCGTAGAATTAGGATGGAAATGATTGATCATTCCTCCATCGTAGGCGTCGGCAAACGAGAAGGAACCACGGGTATGAGTATTGTATTTGCCCCATCCCTCGCCTCCGATGCGGCAAGTGGTGAAGTAATCCATTCCTTCTTTTATTCCCTGATAACCGAGATAGTAATTGCTTCCGAAGGTATAGTATTTATCTGGCGCAATCTTGCGGAAATCATCCACAAACTCCTTCATCTTGTCGATGTCGCCCCAGAGTTCATTCCCCAGCGCCATCATTCGGAAAGAAGGATGATGACCATATTCTCTGAGGATATTTTCGCCTTCCTGATGCAGGAACGCCATCAGCCTTTCATCCTTCTTGTCGAAGGAACCCCAGAAAGGAAGTTCCGGCTGGAGATAGATTCCCAGACTGTCCGCAGCCACGAAAGCCGCCTCCGGTGGGCACCAGGAATGAAAGCGCACATGGTTGATTCCATACTCCTTGCAGGTTCCGAGATACTTCATCCAGCCTTCCACGCTCATCTCCACATGTCCCGTCAGCGGCCATACAGCCGCATCGTGCTTGCCACGGAGGAATATCCTATGGCCATTGGCGTAAAAGTGGGCGCCCTTGATATGAAAATCCTTGGCGAAATCAGGCATCTGAAGGGCGGAAGGAGAAACAACAGAACGGCTAGGGATTGCTCCTGTTAGAGTTTCTGCAGATTTGCTCTCTACAGAGCTGGCTAGCTGGAGTTCTATCCTTCCGATAATTCCATTCCAGTTGGTCTGCGTATCTTCCGTATAAGCATGGCTGGAACCGTAAACCTGCTCAGGCACACTTCTTCCATTATCCACCACGATTTCCAGGAAATGCTTGCCCGGCTTCACCTTCTTGGGCAGAAGATAGCGCTGAGGAGTAGAGATGAAGTTGCAGGAGTCCACCAGTTCTCCATCCACATACACCCATGTCGGTCGGGTACGCTCCAGGAAGAGTTCTACCGGCTTCTTCTTCCAGTCCTTCGGGATATTGATGGTTCTGGAATATCTAGCAGCACCTTTATAGGCATAGAGTCTCGTAAGATGCGTTGTTTCCATCGTATCTTTCGGAGCGAATCCCAGATGGTTCGTATCGATGGTGCCGGGAAGGATGGCACGCTTCAACTCACCCTGCGAGGCACGCTTACTCTTGGCAAAAGTACTACCGCTCTTTCCCAACTCCACATTCCATTCACCAGCGAGCGAAATGCTCTGTGCTTGCAAGCCCAGACTTACCAGTCCCAGACAAGCGATAAGAATAGTTTTCTTCATTAACTTATAATTGTCTAATAGTTCATACCAAAAGCCCAGAGTGGAATAACATTACCCATGCCTGTCTCTATATCATCCTTCACAACATATCCCTCTTTTGCCTCAGAAATCTGCTTCTGACCTTTCTTTTTACCACCAATCTCAAAAGTCTTGTCTTCTATCATGAAATCAGAGATTGGAGAATTGAAGACAGCATGATTCACACGCATCTGATTAAAAAAGAAAGTCTCTCGTTGATTGCCAATATCAGGCACCGAAGAAGAGAGAGCAAAGGAGAGGTTGGTATTATCAAGATACACCTTTTCTACCTTGCCCAAACCACGCACACCTTCTGTGGACTCGTGAAGTTGGGCTATCAAACCTGCACGCTCCATAAGTTCGAAGTAATCGGGCAGATTATTGCGATCTACCTTGATAGTTGTAGCAATGGTACTCATGTTTGGCTTGAAAGGCACACTATCAGCTATTACCTGCATCAGTTCCTTCAATTTTCTGGACACCATCACCGTATAATTGGCATATTGTGGAATATCCGTCTCCAAAGTCATACTCACTACTTGATTCAGTCGCATCCTATAGCCCTCATCCTTAGAAAAAGGATAGTAGCCCTTGCACAGATATTCATTAAACAATGCCAACGGATGCTCAATCTCCTCCGGCAAAACGACTTCATTATTTACGATTTGTTCCAATGTAGAGACAGGAATGTCTATGTCCTTTTCCATACCGATGTATTCACGAAAAGACAAACCTTGCATCGTAAAGACCAGTACTCGTCGACTTAAATCTGCTGTACCTTTATAAATATCAAGCACAGAAGAACCGGTAAAAACCACCTGCAAGGTTGGCAGATTATCGTATATCATTTTAAGTTCTGTAGCCCATCCCTTATATTTATGTATTTCATCGATAAAAAGATGCTTGCCTCCAAGTTGGCTAAACTTCATTGCAGTTTCAAAGAGAGTATGATTAGCGAAATAGATGGATTCCGCACTCACGTAGAGTGTGTCTTTTATCTGAAGATTCAATTTGATATACTGCAAAAGAAGTGTTGTCTTGCCGACTCCACGAGGTCCAACAAGGGCCGTCATCCGATTCGACCAAGGAATCCGATGATACATATATCGTAGGTATCGAGTATCGATACGCTTGATAAGATTGTCTGAAAGTTGCTTCAATAATTCCATATTTCTTGCCTTATTTGATGTTTACGGCTGCAAATATACAAAAATTGCGGTAAAAATACCGCAAAACGCCAAAGAAATTGCTGTATTTTTACCGCAAAATATAAATATCGCATCAAAACATCCCTTTGATGCAGGCTTTCATCTTATAATAAATCGCTGCCTAAATTACTTCTTCTTAGGTCTGCGGCGAGCCCAACCTTCTTCCTCGAAGTTTGGCTCCTCGCCCTTGAACTTCACGTTGTCGTTGTTCTGGAAGAACTGGCGCCAATCGCCTGTATCCTCCTGGCTGCGTGATTTTCTTCCGCCACGAGATTCGCCTCGGCTTCCACGTCCTCCCTTTCCACGAGAATCACGAGAGTCTCTTGCATCATCAGAAGAACCTCTGCGGCTGCGTCCGCCTCTTTCTGAAGAACGGCCGCCACGGCTCTCAGCATCACGTCCGCCACGGGCTGCTCTGCCATGACCTTCCTCATCAGCATCGTTACATCTTACGGTTCTGCCCTTGTACTCAGTACCGTTCAATGCCTTCATCACGCGCTTCGCATCCTCCTCAGGCACCTCGATGTAGGCAAACTTACTCAGCAGGTCGATGTGACCCACCTCCTGACGACCCTTCACGTGCTTGTTCAGATACTGCATGATTTCGCCCGGATAGAAACCATCTGCCTTACCCAGGTTGATGAACAGTCTCTTGAAACCAGCCTCAGTCTCATGCTTCCTACGACCATTAGAAACCTTACCACGGCCTTCGCCACGATTTCCACGACCCTCACCGCCACGGGAACCCTTGCCTGTTTCAGGCTTGATAATCTCAGGAGCGTTCTTATAGTAATCGAGGAACTTACCGAAGGTGATGGTCACCATCTTCTTGATAATGTCCTCCTTGTCGATGTACTCAAACTGGCGGTTGATTTCTGCCATGTATGGTTCAATCTGATCCTCGTCCACATCGGTCTTCATGATGTCGTCCATGGTCTTGAAGAGCTGCTTCTTACAGATTTCCTCTGGGGTTGGCAAAACGCCGTCCACGAAATCCTTGCCAATCTGCTTCTCAATCTGGCGAACCTTGAACTTCTCTCTGGTATGGATGATAGAGATGGATGTTCCCTTCTTTCCGGCACGACCCGTACGACCGCTTCGGTGGGTGTAGCTAGCCACATCATCAGGCAAACCGTAGTTGATAACGTGAGTCAGATCCTCTACGTCCAGACCACGGGCAGCCACATCGGTAGCCACCAGGAACTGAACGGTATGGTTGCGGAACTTCTGCATGGTGAGGTCACGCTGCTGCTGACTCAAGTCGCCGTGCAGTGCCTCTGCATTATAACCATCCTTAATCAGCTTATCTGCAATATCCTGAGTCTCCAGCTTGGTGCGGCAGAAGATAATTGCAAAGATGCGCGGATAGAAATCCACCACACGCTTTAGGGCGAGATACTTGTCCTTGGCATTTACCAGATAGTAGATGTGGTTTACATGCTCAGCACCCTCGTTGCGCGAACCCACTACGATTTCCTTGTGGTCGTGCAGATAGTTGAGGGCAATCTTCTCGATGTCCTTGCTCATGGTAGCCGAGAAGAGCAGAGTGTTTCTATCTTCCGGAACGTTCTCGAAGATGGCATTGATGCTCTCAGAGAAGCCCATGTTCAGCATCTCGTCAGCCTCATCAAGCACCACGTTGTTCACGTTCTCCAACTGAGCCACGCCACGATTAATCAAATCGAGCAGACGACCAGGGGTAGCCACGATAATCTGCACACCATGCTTCAGGGTGCGAATCTGGCTTCCGATGTCGGTACCGCCATAAACAGCGACAATATGCAAACCGTTGATGTACTTGGCAAAACTGTTCAAATCGTCTGCAATCTGGAGGCAGAGCTCACGTGTAGGACTGAGGATGATAGCCTGTGTCTGCTTGCTGCTGGCATCAGTTTTCTGGATTACCGGAATACCGTAAGATGCTGTCTTACCCGTACCGGTCTGCGCCAACGCAATCACGTCGTTCTTATTACCAAGCAAATATGGGATTACTTCTTCCTGAACTGGCATTGGATTTTCAAATCCAAGCTCTTCGATGGCACGGCGAATCTCCTCGCTCACGCCCAATTCTTCAAATGTCTTCAAATCTTTTTAACCTTAATTCATTATAATCAAAATGGAAGGCCGAATTCACCCTCCCTGCCATGAATTAGGGTGCAAAATCCTTCCGAAACGCTTGCGGCAATCGTACGTATTTATTAAGATTGCCTAAATTCGGGTGCAAAGATACGAAAAAAATGTGACTTTCTTGCATTTTTTGCGCAGAAATCATTATCTTTGCATTATCTTTACAGATAATTCGGACGACATTTCATGCCGAACGACTAACAAATAGATATAATAACCCGAGAAATAACGACATCGCATCACAACGAATATCGATTATAACCTCGAATAACAAAGAATCGAAAGATATGAAAAAGGTAATTTTCACCCAAGAATGGATGACAATGCATCCATACGAGAAACCAAATGAAGTAGATCAGTACTATACAGAACTGGCTAACGAAATATACCATGCCCTCGATGAGGCGTGCTTCACCCACCAGTTTAAGAACGTGGAAGAAGCCAAGCAGCTTGCACTCAGCATCGCCGGCTACTTTGAGGACGTCATCTCTGGTACCTGCATCTGGAAGACCTTTACTGCAGAATGCAAGAAGCGCTATGGCACTTACATTCCTTTCTACGAGAACGAGAAGGAATTTATCCAGAATACGCTGAACGATGATGAGTCTCCATACGATCCTGACGAAATCAACTATGCAGACATCAAGTTCCTGTGCTGGCACCATTACCAGCAGAGCAGTTATGTGCAAGAACCTGTGCCATTCCTGTTCAGCACCCTGGAGCTGGCAGCCAAGATGGCTTATAATGTGCTCGACAAGGAATACGAGACAGCGCCGGAGAACGAGCGTCTCTACGATTTCCTTTGCGAATTGCCAACCGATGAAGACAAGTTCTATGAATATCGCGATGCCTTAGCCTGGTTCCACTATGGCTGCTTCTTCAACGTGGGAAACCGCTTCCGCCTTCAGATGGAGCTGGAGCGCCTCGCCCACTCTCCACAGGGCTTCAATGATGTCATCGCCTACTCTATCCAGATAGAGCATACGATGAACAGCCGCAACAACCTCCTCGCCCTCACCTCTGCCGAATGGCTTGCCAAGGTGAGCGAACATCATCCTGCCCACAAACTCTGGACAGAAATCGACTACAAGGGCACCCGTGCCTTCAAGATGATCAAGGAGGATGAGAACTTCTTCTATCTGAAGGATTTGTATGATGCTTCTGAGAAAGATGCTTCTGATAAGGATGCTGAGGAAGAGAAGTTATATAGAGTTCGAAAGGATTCTACCAATATCGAAGATGCCAGCGCATTCCTCAGTGGCGAGCAGCTGATGGTTACCAATCTCTTCTACTTCGGTGGCGACTGGTGGCAGACGGGTGCTTTGCTGAACCCAAACTACGAGGAGAACAAGGAGCAGATTGAGGCAGAGAAGGCTCAGATGAACCACGAGCAGCCTATCAACGATTACAACCTGCTCAAGGCAAAGGGCTACGGTGATAAGTTCATCTTCCTGGAGGATGTCAAGACCTTGAAGAGTTTCCTAAAGGAAGTTGGTTTCGAATTACCAGCCAACATCAAGTTCCCTCCAAAGTACGAGAAGGGAATCATCGTTTGCGGAAGTCCATATACCGGAATCAATATCTGCTTCGGTATGGCTCACTGCATCGCATCGCCTGAGAATCCATATTACAACGCTGAGCATGCAGAGCTCGACAGCTTCAATATCATCTCTGGCTTGGGCCGTCCATTCCCTTACGAGATTGTGTGCAAGCTGATAGAAAACAATATGTTGCCTGATGCCAACCTCTTCACCAGCAAATATGTAAGAGAAATCGGTTTGAAGGTTACCCAGGCTTACATCCAGTTCCTTGCCGATTACTATCTGATGGGCAGAAAGGACAAGGATCTGTCGCCTGCTGAATTGTGGTAAATTCATATTGAAAAGAGCGGAAAAACAACTGTTAACTGTTAACTCTGTTAACCCCCGGTTGCTCTTCCGCTCTTTTATATTCTAGTATTTTCTCAGTTAGTTATTTCAAAATCACTAATTTAAAAATTGCTTGCAATAAAGAAATACTACAGCATAAAAACCATGTTATTCTAATTTGAACAAATCATCCAGCACCACCTCGTTCTGAATGTTTTGCCAACCGGCATTATGCTCCACACCATACGAAGTTATCATCGTTAGATGGAGAGTCTTCTTCGTTCCTGTAGCTTGCTTGAACAACTCCCTGCGCTTGATTAACCAAGCCGCATAATCGGGAGTGATAGAATAAGGATGATTCACGAATTTCATCTCACAGAGATTAATCGTCTTGTCTCCCCTATCAATTATCAAGTCAATCTGTGCCCCAGGTTGCTTATTACCCTCTGCATCCGTAAAAGCACGGCACGACCACGTGCAGATATTCGACAGAATACCACCGATTCCCAACTTCCTCTTGATTTGAGGAATATGATGCAGACAAACCTGCTCGAAAGCATAGCCCTCCCAACTGGAAATATCCATCTGGCGATGACTCCAATAATGCTCATCCTCACCATGATAATTCTTCACATACTTCAGATAGAAAAGCGAATACAGGTCGGTCAACTGATACATGAAATCCCTATCCGTCTTGCCAAAAGCCGAATATTTGCGGATGAAATCACAGTTGCATAAGTCGGAGAGCACGGTAGAAACATACCCAGAATCCTCCACCTTCAGCTCCTCTATCAACTCAGGGCGAGTCATTCCCTTCAGTTTCTTAGCCAAAGCCTCCACCACCCTTCTATAGAGCGTGGATTCCTTGAAGAGCGATTTGAAGAGAAAGCCATATTCGCTTCTCAAAGGGGCACTGGATGAGAAGAAGAGTTCATCGATATTCTGCGCCACGCTCAGCGAACGATTCAGCATATTGAGATAAAAAGGGGTTCCACCTATCGCCATATACAAATCGGCTATCTGGAAGCGCTCCATCGAGAATCCTCTTGAAACCAGAAACTCCTCCGTCTCTGCCAGATTGAACGGACGGAGATAGATGGAGCGAGTCACACGATTGTGCAAACCGCCCTTGTTGCCCAGCAAAGTATTCGTCATCCAGGTGGTTGCCGAACCACAAACTATCAGTTTCAGATTGTCCTGCTTCGAAGCCCACTCGTTCCAAAACAGTTCGAAAGCCTTGAGAAAGCGAGAATAACGGGTATCCAGCCAAGGCATTTCATCAAAGAACAAGAGTACTGGCTTTTCCTTTTTTAATGTCTCCAGATACTTGCGAAGCATAAACAGAGCCTCCATCCAGTCTTTTGGAGTTTTCTGATCCTTATGAGAATAAAACTCCAGCTGATGGGCAAAGTTTGCCAACTGCTCCTTACGGGTACCCTCATAGATACCCGTCATATAAAAGTCGTACTTATCGCCAAAGAACTTGTCGATAAGATAGGTCTTACCGATACGTCTTCTGCCATAAACAGCCACGAACTCCGCCCTAGGAGATTCGTAAATCTCCTGCAACAGAGCCATCTCACGCTGTCTTCCTATAATTCCATTAAAAGTACCCATACTTGCAAACTTTATATTTTGTTGGGTGCAAATATACAACTTTTTCTCGGGAAACACAAGCAAAACGCAAAAGTTTACTACGCTAACGCCTTTTTTTTAGGGGTTAGCGTAGTAGACTTTTGATATTTAAGAGAAGAAGGTACAGAAAAACAGCTGTTAACTGTTAACTCTGTTAACCCCTATTTCAGATTCTTATCCAGAAACTCCAGCATTTTCTCCTGCGCTTTCAATCCGCAGGAATGAGGAATTTCCCAAAGTTCCGTATCCAGCAGATTATCTGCTCCCTGACTCTTCCAAACCTTGCGCATTTCGGCGAAAGCATCCTTTACACCAGGCACAGGGAAGAGCTTGTCTTTTGTGCCGTTGATAAAGAGCATCGGCTTCGGACAGGCGAGGGAGGCGATGTGAGGATAGTCGAGATATTGGCGGAGAGCGGGGATGCAATTCGCAAAACCGCCATTCTCCTTTCTTCCAAATCTTCGGGTAAGCTGAGCGTCCGTAGTAATCATCCAACAGATAGAAACACCCGCCTTGATTCTATCCGATAATGCAGAGAGCATCCACGAGCGATAGGCTCCCATCGAACAGCCCACGCATCCGATACGCTTCGCATCTACCATCGGCAGAGAAGCCAGGAACTCGGTGCTGGAAATATCATCGTAAGTCATGAAGGCAGAGAGGTCTCTACCCAGCATCATCATGTTGCCGGCTATCAGGTCGTATTTGTTTCTATCCACGCCCTCCTTCCGGCCTCGTTCTCCCCACATCGGCGCATCAATCGAAAGCACCACATAGCCATGCTTCGCCAGGTAATCGCCCACGTACTGCCCCTCATAAAGCTGGTTTACCCACGCATCCGCATCATCCAATATTTCCTGGTTGGCAGCCTTCTTCTTTTCAGAAATCTTCCCATCCGCATCCTGCTCTTCAGAAGCGATAAAGAAAGGGCGAATCATCTTCTCCTTTCCGATAAAGAGATGGGCACCATGGTCGTGAAGCGCCACCACGGCTGGGAATTTTCCAGCTTTCTTATTCTGAGCAGAAAGCAGCAATCCATCTTCTGCTTTCGAGTTCTTTCCATCTTCTGCGTTCGAGTTCTTTCCGTAATCAGAATCCGGAATCAGGAGATAAGCCGTAATTCGGGAATAGGCGTTGATATTGAAGGCAATTTTCTGCGCTTTATATCCGTCTCTCTGTTCCTCGCCCAATACTTCCATATCCCAAGCCGCAGCCGCTTTCGGAGGCGTCATCATGCATTCGAATACCTTCGCCCTTGCCGCCTTCTTCCACTTCTTGAAGTTCTTAATCGGACTGTTTCCCCAAGCCATCGGATAGGTCAGTTCCTTCTTCAGCGTTTCTACATAGGTAGGAATCTCTCCCTGCCATTCATACTTCTCCCGCTTCTGAAGCTTCGGCTTCGAAGGGGTTTGTGCAAGCGACACAGGTGTTTTTGCAAGCGACACAGAGGTCTGAGCAAGCGACACCGACGCCTGCAACAATGCAATAATACTATATGTGATAATCCTTTTCATTCTCTTGTATCGTTTATAAGATTTCTATCTTTTTGTTTATAAGATTAGTTATAGTTTGCAAAATTAAGAAATTATCCGCAAAAAGAGCCCAATTATCTCGATATTTTTGCGTACCTTTGCCTAAACATCAATAAATAACGGATAAAACATTATCAAATAGAAGATAAAGCAATATGAAAATAGCAGTTTTTTGTTCAGCAAATAAGAATATCGACCCCGACTTCTTCACATTGACAGAAGAGATGGGAAAGTGGATGGCTGAGAACGGACACGACCTGGTTTTCGGCGGCTGCAACTCCGGTCTGATGGATTGCATCGGCAAGGCAGTGAAGGCGAATGGCGGCAGAACCATCGGTGTGGTTCCTACGCTTGTAGAGCGAGGCGGCAGAACCTTCCCAGACCTCGACATCGAGATTCCGTGTGATAATCTCAGCGACCGCAAGGACCTGATGCTCGCCCAGAGCGACATCTTCGTAGCCCTTCCTGGCGGCGTCGGCACCCTGGATGAAATCTTCACCATCGCCGCCGCCCACACCATCGGCTACCACCACAAGATGGTGATTCTCTACAACATGAAAGGCTTTTGGAACTCCACCATCGCTCTGTTGGATGATATGGCAGAGAAAAACATGATTCGCGGCGATTGGCGAGATGTGATTGAAGTGGCGGATAACCTGGAAGAGCTGGCTAAGTTCTGCGAGGCATAGAACCCTCTATGGACATCATTTCACTGAAAATTTTCGTGTCAAGACACATATTTTTGCAGCAAAAGTACACTTTTTACTCGACTTCACCAAGTTTTATCGTAATTTACACGGAATATTTAAGGTATTTAAACAAAGAAAGAGCGGAAAAACAACTGTTAACTGTTAACTCTGTTAACCCAGTTGTTCTTCCGCCCTTAAACTTTTATTCCGCCAGCAGCTTCTCAGCCATTGCCTTACCCAGAGCCTCGCACTGCGCCTTGACCTCTGGAGTAATCGCCTGCTTCATATCTACCGGCTCACCCACTGGCTCGTAGTGGAGCTTGGTTTCGTTCCACTCCTGAATCTTAGCCACAGCCTTGCTTGCCCAGCAATGAGAACCGTACCAGCCAAGGAGATGGTTCTTGATGTCCTTATTGGCAAGCTCGGAGAGGAGAACCTCCATCTCGTGATAAAGACCGGCATTGTAGGTTGGAGCACCCACGATAAGACCCTTGTAGCGGAAGATGTCGCGCAGGATGTAGCTGTGGTGAGTCTTCGAGATATTATACATCACGATGTTCTTCACGCCAGCCTTGCTTGCTGCACGGGCGATGATTTCGGCCATACGCTCGGTGTTGCCGTACATGGTGCCGTAGCAGATAACGAGGCCCGGCTCAGTCTCGTACTTCGACATCTTATCATACATGCCGATTACCTTCTCAATATGCTCGTGCCAAACAGGACCATGGGTTGAGCAGATATAATCCAGCTCCACGCCAGCCAACTTCTTCAAGGCATTCTGAACAGGGATTCCATACTTACCCACAATGTTTGAGTAGTAGCGAACCATCTCCAGCCAGAAAGTCTCGCAGTTGATTTCCATATCGATGATTCCGCCGTTCAGCGCGCCGAAGCAGCCGAAGGCATCGCCCGAGAAGAGCACCTTGTTCTTCGCATCGAGGGTTACCATGGTTTCTGGCCAGTGAACCATAGGGATGAGAACGAAGCTCAGCTCGTGGTTGCCCAGAGAGAGGGTTTCGCCATTCTTCACCTCTACCACGTCATCAGTTACGCCATAGAAGCCTTCGAGCATTCCCAGGGTCTTCTTGTTGCCCACAATCTTGATGTTAGGGTAATATTTCTTGATGAGGGCGATGGAACCGCTGTGGTCAGGTTCCATGTGGTTGATGATGAGGTAATCGATTTCACGGTCACCAATCACCTCGTGAATGTTCTCGAGGAACTGGGTGAAGAAATCTACCTCTACAGTATCTACCAGCGCTACCTTCTCATCGTCAATGATATACGAGTTGTAGCTCACTCCGTTAGGCAATGGCCAGAGGCCCTCAAAACGATGCTTGTTGCGGTCGTTAACGCCTACGTAATAAATCTTGTTTGTAATTTCTGTCATATTATTTACTTTGAACTTTGAGATTTGAACTTTGAACTTTGAGATTTGAACTTTATGATATGCTGTTTCTCAAACAACTTCTACTAATCATAAAGTTCAAAGTTCCCAGTTCAAAGTTCCAAGTTTTTTCTTTCTCCGAATTCCTTGGAAACATAATTGTAGATGTCCTTGCAGCATTCGGTGGAGAAATCCTGGGCCGATGCAAGCAGGCTATCCCATTGCGCCTCAGATAAGCCGCGGTCGATATCCTCGCGGGTGATTCCATCCTTGATCAGTCCGAACACGAAACCGGCATTGAAGTTATCGCCGGCACCGATGGTGCTCACCGGCTTCATCTTCTCCGAAGGATAACTCTTGGCAAAGCCGTTCTCGGCACGAACCTCTACAGGCTCAGCGCCCTGGGTGCAGATAAACTTCTTGCAGTAGAAACTGATTTCGGCATTATACACCTTGTCAGCCTCCGGTTTCTTATAGAGGATTCCGAAGTCCTCGTGGCTGCCACGAACGAAATCGGCGTGCTCCAGGTTCTCTATCAGATTAGGTGTAATCTTCATAATCTCATGCTGATGAGAAGAGCGGAAGTTTACATCATAATAGAGGATGGCGCCACGACTCTTGGCGTACTCCAGGAAGCCTGCCACCTGAGGACGGACCACAGGATTCAGGGCGAAGAACGAACCGAAGAGCACGATGTCATCGGGATTGATTTCGGGAGTGGCAAACTCCAGCTGGTCGTGAGGATGATCCTTGTAGAAAATGTAGTCAGCATTGTTGTTCTCGTCGAGGAACGCCAGCGAGAGTGGCGACTTCGAATCAGGGAAGATACTCACGTTGTCAGCATTCACCCCATTATCTCTCAAGAACTGAATCACATACTCTCCGATACGGTCGTTGCCCGCCTCGCTGATAAACGAAGCATTCACGCCCGCACGTCCCAACGAGATGACTGCATTGAACGATGAGCCACCCGGTACTGCCTCTATCGGCTTGCCGTTCTTGAAGATGATGTCAAGCACGGTCTCTCCTATTCCTATAACCTTACGCATTGTTTATGTCTCTTTTATATTGTTTTTGGGGACAAAGATAAGTCTTTTTGGCGATAATGCAAAATAAATGCCCAATATTTTGGATAAATTACATTTTGAATGTAACTTTGCACCTTGAAATGAAATACAATACTTATACATTAGACAACGGACTCCGCATCATCCATCTGCCATCAGATAGCAAGGTGGTGTATTGCGGCTACCAGATAAACGCCGGCACCCGCAACGAGGAGCCGGGCGAGGAGGGGTTGGCGCATTTCTGCGAGCACGTCACCTTCAAGGGCACCGAGCGACGCAAGGCGTGGCACATTCTCAACTGCCTGGAGAGCGTGGGCGGCGACCTGAATGCCTACACCAACAAGGAGGGCACGGTTTATTACTCTGCCATCCTGAAGGAGCACATCGCAAGAGCCGTGGACCTGCTTTCCGACATCGTCTTCCACTCGGTTTATCCGCAAGCGGAGATAGACAAGGAGGTGGAGGTGATCTGCGATGAGATTGAGAGCTATAATGATTCGCCAGCCGAACTGATATATGATGAATTCGAGAATATCCTCTTCAAGGGTTCGCCGCTGGGGCATAATATCCTGGGCACTGCCGAGCAGGTTCGCTCCTTCAAGACGGAGGATGCGCTCCGCTTCACAAGGAAGCTTTATCGGCCGGATAATGCGATATTCTTCGCATACGGGGATATCGATTTCAAGAAGCTGGTGAAGCTTATCAGGAAGGCTTTGGGAGAGTGCCCAAAAGTCCGAGAGCTTGCTTGCTCGGCGGATTGCAAATCCGCCGAAACGCCTACGGAAGAAAGGATTGCAGAAGAAACGCCTACAGGCGAAACACCTACGGAAGAAATGGAAGCAGGCGATGCAAATCATAAAGTTCAAAGCTCAAAGTTCAATGTTCAAAGTAAAGTCGCGGGAAAGACGATTGTAATGCAGAAGAATACGCATCAGGCTCATGTGATGATAGGAACCCGCGCTTACGATGTGAACGACGACCGCCGAATGCCGCTCTATCTGCTCAATAATATGCTGGGCGGACCGGGTATGAACGCCAAGCTGAACCTCGCCCTCAGAGAGCACAACGGACTGGTTTACACCGTAGAAAGCACGATGGTGGCTTATGGCGACACGGGCACCTGGAGCATCTATTTCGGATGCGATGAACACGATGTGAAGCGCTGCCTCAGACTGGTCCGCAAGGAGCTGGATAAGTTCATGCAGAAGCCATTGAGCGATGCGCAGCTCAAGGCTGCCAAGAAACAGATTAAGGGCCAGATAGGCGTGGCCTGCGACAACCGTGAGAACTTCGCCCTCGACTTCGGCAAGAGCTTCCTGCACTATGGCTGGGAGAAGAACGTTGACCGCCTCTACGAGCAGGTGGATGCGATTACCGCCGCCCAGATTCAAGCCGTGGCTCAGGAGCTGTTTGATAAAGACAGACTCACCACCCTGATTTTCAAGTAGTTCTTAACAGGAAGCCAAAAAGCAGAAGCCATTGCCCACACGCCCTGAAAGGCAGAGGCAACGCCCCAAACGCCCTGAAAGGGCAAAAGCTTTAAAATACACATTTAATAACTAACTTAATATAAAATTTATGATGAAAAAAATCATGTTATCAATCTGCCTTCTCTGCGCCTGCACTACCTTACAGGCTCAAGGACGCAAGCACACAACTTTCTTTGATCAGAGAGCTACACTCTTTGAAGTTCTCCCAACCAGCAAGAAGGACATCATTTTCCTGGGCAACAGCATCACCAACGGAGGTGAATGGGCAGAACTACTTGACAACCCACACGTCAAGAACCGAGGAATCAGCGGCGATAGAGCCGATACCATGCTCGACCGCCTCCACGTCATCACCAAGGGCAAGCCAGCCAAGATCTTCCTGCTCATCGGCATTAACGACCTCGCCGGCGGCCGCAGCGTCGAGGACATCGCCAAGGACATCGATGAGATTGCTGAACGGATCAAGAACGAATCTCCTTCTACCCGACTCTATCTGCAGAGCGTTCTGCCGCTGAACCCAAAGTTCAACATGTTTGTTGACCACATGAGCCGCAAGAAGGATGTTCCTGCCCTCAATGCCCTGATCAAGGAAATCGCCAACCGACGTGGCTTGACCTACATCGACCTCTTCTCTGAGTTCGTGGCTCCTGGAACCCAGGACATGAACCCGGATTATACCAACGATGGCTTGCATCTGCTCGGAAAAGGCTACCAAAACTGGGTAAGAATCCTGAAGCCATATCTTGGAAAATAAATTCAAAAGAGATATATTTACCTACATATCAATAAGTTACGTAATTTCTTCTATGTAGTAAATCTCAAAATCATCCTCGAATAGGGATATAAACAAAGAAAATCGGGCTGTTAACTGTTAACCTGTTAACCAAACCGATTTCCTTTTATATATATGTATGTCTGTCTGATATTCAATGTTAAACGAAAAAAGGAGCATCATCCGCTCCTCAATCCCAGGAAAGCCCTGTTGACTCTCCCTCTGCATCTCGGAAGCCCATATTGGCTTCCTACTTTGCTTCAATTACTGTTTTCTGAACTTTTAAAGTTCCTTACCTCGTTGGCTTATTACTTAAGCGAGCTTGTTGCTTGCTGCACCAACTGTTGCAGCAAATGCTACTACTGCTGCGAATGCAATTCCTAATACTAACATAACTTTTCCCTTTCTTAACTTTAAATCAAACTTATCCTTTTTATTAACAATCTTTTATTGTTATCCCTTTTTCAATCTTTACCTAGATTCTAATACCTTCGTATCCTGATGTAATCAATCTTTCTTCCTTATAATCAATACCTTTCGTATCCTGATATTATCAATCTTTTATCCTTTTTTCTTATTTCCGATGCAAAGGTACGAGCTTTTGTGTTCGCGTACAAATATTTCAGGAGAAAAGTTTCAGAACACCCCGATTTCTTGATTAAGGTCAAGAACCTTTACATTTCCGTTACAGAAGAAGGCGATATTTTTAAAGCTTTTGCCCTTTGCCTTCGGTCGGTGACCGTTGGTTCAGGGCGAACTGATAAAAGCGAAGGAGAGCCTTTCGCTAGGCATCAAGCAAAAAATACGTCCGATAGGCGTCCCGCCGGATTTGAAATCCGGCGTTAAAAAAGGTCCTTACCTATTGAAGATCTGCGGATTTGAAATCCGCAGCAAGCAAGATTGCTTTCCCTATTGGTGTTGGGGGATTGCAAATCCCCCGATTTTAATAGGTCGAATCTTTTTGACGGCGGATTGCAAATCCGCCGGGACACCTGACGGGAGTCAATCAAAACGCATTCATAATCTCATAGAACATCCGTGTAATCCGCATAATCCGTGCCTAACCTATTCTACGCAGCCATTCCCGGCGTTCCGTAGTGCCCGTACTTGCCGATGAACTTGGCGGTCTTGGAGAAGGTGCCGTCTTCGTTCTTCACGATGAAGCCACGCTTCTTCCAGGTGCACAGGAGAACGGCAAGCTTGGTCTTGGTGCCATGAACCATGCAGACTTCCTGAATCTCTGCCTTATCGAAAGTATCATGAACGAAGAGCAGAAGATTGCTCACACCGGATGCATGATAGATAGAACGGTTGTCTGCATCTATCGCCTCCTGCATCTGATTGCCGAAGAAACGCATCTTGCACCACAAATCATACTTCACGCTCCATACGATGAAATCCTCTATCGCCTTCTCCCACTTCTCGCCATTCGCCAGATAGAGCACCATCGCCCTGCGGAAACCATTCGCCAAACCACGCTTGGCAAACTCGGCGTAAGGCTTGTTGTAAGCCAGCTGAGCCAGCTCCATGAGCTCACTGCCCAGGCGCTCGATAAGCTGGCGAGCCTTCCTGCACTCCTTGAAACCGCTGGCGGCATTCAGCTGATGGATGTAAGGAGCCAGCTGCGACTTGAACTGCGCATCATATTCCCCCACAACCGGACAAGGAGCAAACTCTGAACGGAAGATGGTGGCAAGTGACAGGCGGCTCACGGCTCCATCAGCCACCTCACGAACCGAGAAGAACTTCTGGGTAACGGCGATGGTACTGGAAGCATTCCAGTTGAAACGGGTCTTCACGCGGGCAGTAACGCTCTTGGTGCCCACACGCTCCTGACCGTCCTCTGAATTGTCCCAGCAGAGACGAATCAGCTGGCTAGGGTCGTTGAACTTCCTGAGCATGTCCACCTCGTCCATCTTGCAGTAGAGATAGGCATCGCCAGCCTTCTGCGCATCGTCCAGACGCTGGATGTAGGCTGCACGGGTAAGGTCGGGCGAAACGATGCGGATGCAGATGTCTTCCGGGCGCACCGGCTTCTTCTTGTTGTCGCCCATGGTGTTCACCTCGTCCTTCCATTCCTGCTCCTTCTGACGGTTCACTTTATCCATCTGCACCAGGTCTTCGATGATGCTGTTGATAGGTCCGTTTACCGCCGATTTGCCTGACGACATCGGCGCTACGAGCAGATTCATCATCGCCGCCTCATGCACCTGATTGTCGATGTAGCGGAAGTTGACGCCCTTGAGATGAGCAGCCAGCGGAGGGAAGACCGCCATCGCCACAGGTGCCTTGAAATCATCCTCTACCTTGCTGGTGAGCAGCTTGATGAGCTTAGGCAGCTTGGCAGGCAACTGAGGCGGAACTTCGGCGTAGATTCCTGCCTTCTCGGTGGCTTGCTTGGCAAGATAGTTCTTGCGGGCGAGCTCCACCGCCTGCTTCACGAGCTGGGGCATTTCCGAGGACTGAGCCACCTTGCAGGCGCTCTCTACAGAGGCGAACGCCTTCGCCTCGTCTTCGCCGAAGATTTCGATTACCTGCTTTATCCAAGCCGCCTCGCTATTGCAGATGTATCTGAGCAGGCAGGCTTCACGATAGATGAAGTTGTTGCGGTTGCCATGGGCAGGAGCGCCGCCCATCAAATCCACCAGCGCCTTGGTAATCTCCTCATAAGGAACGCCATCGTAGGTCTGCTCATACTGCACGGTATTGGCAGCCCTTCTCGCCTTCTCCTCCTCGCTCTCGACAGGCTGGAAATCTACGGTTGGAGCGGAATCAATATCCATCGGACGGCCGTCGATATCCAGTCCTCTCTTTCTGTAAGCCTCACGATATTCAGCCACAGCTTCCTTATCCAGGTGCTTGTACCAGTCGTCGGCAGTATAGATCTGGCTGGCAGCATCAGTGATGAAGATGATGCGCTCAGGCGTAACGCAGCTTGGGTCTTCGGTGGCATGGATGAGCTTGCAGAAGGCGCTCTGAGCCTCAGCGATGGTCATCCCTACAGGGATGCGGATGTCGATGTGGGCCTTGTTGCGTGCCGAGCGTTCCACGTGAAGCACTTTTCCCTTCCAAAGCTCGATTTCATCGGCGGTGAACATCTGCTCACGGGCGGCTTTCTCCTGGGACTCATCAAACATTCCGTTCAGGAGCAGGGCTCTCTTCACGGCTCCTTCTACCTCCTCCGGATTATCGATGTCTACGGTAGTCTGGAAGGTGAAGGCCTCCGGGTCGATGGACTTCTGGGCACGGTGGTCGTCCAGGAAGTGGAAGTAGTGAGGCGAACGGAAAGGCAGCTGCTTCTTGAGTGCAGTAATCTGCTTGTCGAGCTGCTTGTAGGCCTCAGTCTGCTTCTGCTCCTCGCCCATCAGATTCTGCTTGGCGGTAAGGTCGCGAATCTGCCCCACGAGGGTGCTGAGCCAGGACTGCTTGGTGAGCTCGGTGTAGTAATCGAGGAGATAAGTAGCAATCTGCCCCATGTTTGCATTGCGATTAGGGTTCATTGCGATGAGGCGGCTGCTCATCTGCTTGCATTCATCAAAAGAAAGATTGTTGTTTACCATTTGAATATTATTTAGATTATACAATGACTGGATTATTGAAAACCAGCCACTTCTCTTCCGAAAAGCGATGCAAAGATAAACAAAAAAAAAGCCGTTTACAAGTTTTTTCTGAAATAAAAAAGCAGGGGTATAAGGAGGGTATAAAACAAGGTATAAAGAATCATCAAAGGGTATAAGAGGGGTATAAGCGAGGTATTAATATACCCCGCTAGCTACCATCTCCCGCCGTCATCTCGTCATCATTCTTGGTGTCCGGGGCTGGCACTTCCTTATCCACCAGTTTCGGCAAGATTTCCTTCAAATCCACATTCTCCAAATAGGATGTTTCGCCCAAAATCTTCTTGAAAGCATTCACAATATCGCAATAATGATTGAATCTTTCTATGCTTACCGAGCCCAACTTATCTGAATCAAGTTTCCACCATTCCAGAGCCGCATATTCGAATGGTGTAGATTTCACCTGCGCAAGATCCTTCCATTTGCAGAGCGGAGCACGCTCCGTATTCTCCGGAGGTAGTTTTTCATACAGGTGGGCCAGATGTTTGCAGAAGGCTGTAGGAGTTCCCATATTGAATAGCCCCCACCCGTTTAAGAGGCGGAACACAGGGAACCAGTCGGATTGACTTTTCACCAGCACTTCAGAACAGCCTTTTTTCTTATAAACCGCTATCTTCGGAATTACCAAATCAACCAGTTCTAAGAATTTCTCTTTCTTCACTTCGTTCGAAGGCTTGGCACCCACCGCCTTCATCGCCTTCATCGCCTCCAGCGATGCTGCATCACCGTGTTTTCCCCACTGCTTCACGTCATTCACCCTGCCGTTTATAATCATCAGGACGATGCCGGAAAGCAGCTGGAGCATCTTCTTGCGGGGCACACGCTTATAGAACATCTGGCGGAGGAAATCTACCGGGTCGGCCTTGAACGTGGGATAGAGCGAATAGGGGAAGGCGTGCAGCTGCTGTTCTATGGCGTCCAGCTGGTCCTTATAGTCGTAGGCGCCCGTCTGCTTCTTCTTGATGGCGATAGGCGCTTCTACGAAGAAAGACTGGGCTGCTCGCTCACGGTAAGCGGAACTGGTAATGAATCCCATCTCCGTATACAGTTGCTCGCCCATGCGATGGATTTCCTCATCGTCTATGAGGTCGAGGTTGTTGAGAATGCGGTTTCTCGTCTGCGTCATCTCGCGCGAATAATCGCTTCGCTGTATTTCCATAAAGCTGCTGAGCCGCTCCCTAGCCTCTTCCAGGTTGTCGCGCAGCTCTGCCTCCAGCGCCGCCCGGGAATCGGCATCAAGAGGGTTCTTATCGGCTTCAGCGGAATCTGAATCACGAGAGGAATCTGAATCATGAGAGGAATCTGAATCACGAGAGGAATCTGAATCATGAGAAGAATCTGAATCATGAGAGGAATCTGAATCCCGTGAGAGTTGCTCCTGGATGCTGATGATGTCGTTGATGACGCCTTCCAGCATCATGGTGCAATCGCTGAAACGGGTCAGCTTGTCGATGGGCAGAATGGGTCCGGAATAGTGCCAGTCGTCATAGATTCCGTCATCATAGATTTCCCTGCGCGCCTGCTCTATCTCCTGCTCAGATACATCTACCCGCGCCTCCACTATCAGCTGGAGTCCCGACTTCTCATCGGCTCCCTCCTTGCTGTTGCTTCCCAGGCATCGGGTGCGCAGGTTCCTGCCCTTCCGGGCGATGATGAGGGTTCTTACGTCCTCGCCTTCCAGGGCTGAGACATAGCCGATGAAAAGCTGCTTGTCGTAAGCTTTCACAGCCAGCATATCAAAGGGATTGGCGTCATCGGGCACAAGGCAGATGGTTCTGCCCTCTGCCTCCCTGGCGTATTCTACCTCACGACCTTTCACGTCGTTGTGGGTAAGACCTACTATATGGAATTTCAGTTTCTTCATTGTCGTTTTTATGTTTGATATTGTTTGTTGTCAGCCGCAAAAGTACGGTTTTTTGATGACACCACCAAGCATACTTGTTTAAATTTCCTAAAAGGGCATCTGGGAGCAGCAGGGTTAACAGGGTTAACAGTTAACAGCTGTTTTTTCCTACCTCCCCCTTGCGTACCTTATTATATTAAATATATATATATACTTATTTTTATATGTGTGGGAGGGGGAGTATGCATTTTTGGGGTGTTAACTGTTAACCTGTTAACTCTGCCCGGTTGATGAGGAGGAGAATGGAGCAACGGGAGATGAGGGCTAAATGGGCTTATATGAAGGCTTTAACGGGTCATAAATGATGACCAGGGCCGGTCATCATTTATCGTTAGAATAAGGACAAGAGAAGGCAGAATACTACGATTTCACATCGGCCAACCCATGACTTCCCTGGCAGAAAACCATGAGTTGCGGGGCAGAAAACTATGGATTAGTTTTTTTAACGTTACATTTTCTATATATTTTTCATGCATGTTCTATGGGATTCCGTTTTTTTTAATACCTTTGCTGCCAAATTATTAACAATAAATTTTTAAACGTATGAATTCAAAATCAGCAGCAAAATTGGCTGCATGCGCCTCACTAGCGCTATTTTTGAGTGGAATTCCTTCACAGAAGGCCTGCGCGCAAGAGCAGGAGAAGAAGGTTGTGGTAGAAGATGCAGACAACGAGAAGCGCTATCTGCCAGCCAACAGCATCAGCGTAAGCAGCGGATATTCATGGCTCAGCAACGAAATTCTTACGGCCAACGGCGACAAGTTGGGCAGAACGCCTACCGGCTTCGACGTGACCATGGAATACGCCCATCTGTGGAAACTGAAGAACACCCGCCGTCCTTTTTATATCGGCTTCTCCATTAATGGCATGGGCAGCAGAACCAAGGTGAAAATCCCTAGAAACGGCGGCAATGACGTCAACGATGTAATCATGAACTATTTCGTCGGTGCGGGTTACAAAATGGCCTACAAGACCAACAAGCGCTTCATCTGGAATCTGCTGCTGAGCCTTGGCTACGCCTGCACAGACGACGATTTCGCCACCGTAGATGGCTTTGGCGTCTATGCGGAAATGGGATGCGAATACATGCTCAGCAAGCACTGGTCGGCTGGCGTGAATCTTGGCGGCATGTCCTCCGCTTACAAGCAGCCGGCAGGCTGGGACGGCAGCAAATATAAATACGGAATCGATCACAATGGCTTGCGCGCAAAGCTGGCCTACTACTTCTAATTACAGAACCAGGCTCATTGAATTATAAGAAAGCAGCGAGGCGATACTCTACCTTGATGATTTATAGGTAGAATATCGCCTCGTTTCCTTCATTGAAGAGGAGGTCCAGGATGCTCATATTCGGCTGGAAACCGTGCTTCTGCCCGTAGACCTGATAATAGCGCTTGGGAACGAATTCTGCGTCAGGAAGCGGCTTCTTAGGGCGAATAGCATCGCGGAAATCAAATATACTTTGAACTTCTTTACTTTGAACTTTGAGATTTGAACTTTGAACTTTATGATCAGCAATGCTATCAAATTGGCTTTCCCCTTGGCCGCCGAACGTTGTTTCTTCACTCTTCACTCTTCGTTCTTCACTTTCTTCGCTCTTCACTCTTCGTTCTTCACTTAAAATATACTCCTCCGTGATTGAAATCTTGGGACGGATGTCGAGGAGCTCTATCATCTTCTCAGTAGTCTCCATGTTGAAATCGAAGAGGAACTCGTATTTCTTCTCGTAGAAGGGGCGGATGTCGTCCTGATAATACTCGAAGAAAGGGCTCTCGCCATAGGCGGAGAGAAGCGCATTCCAGTGGACGTGGCGCCAGTTGGCGTGGTCGGAGATGCGGATGTCCTTCATCGACAGGGAGATGTCGTGATTGGTGGGAATGGTGAGCGAGAGAGGACCGTTGGTGGTCGGGATGATCATACGGTTGCGATAGGTTTGCTTGATAAAGCTCTCGTGGCGCTCTATCAGGCATTCATCGTAGCGGTTCAGCTTCTGATACCACTGGATGGGACCGAAATATGTGGAGGAAAGAAGGGCTTTCAATTTACTTTGAACTTTGAGATTTGAACTTTATGATTACTCTTTACGTTTAGAACAGCTTGTAAGCCTTGCCTATCATCTGATGCTTATGCACCACCTGCTGCCCGGTTGGGGTCTTCAGGAGATAGAAGCGGCAATCCTTGCAGCCACAGCGCTTACAGCACACCGTAGGAATGATATACTTCACCATATCGATGCAAATCGTATCGCCCGGCAGCTTCTCTATCCTACCGATGAAATAAGCCTCTGAGACGAATTTCCGGGGGTTAGGCTGAACTTGATTTCCAGTCTGTCTCTGACCTTTGACCTTGGCTTGATTCTTAGCCGGAGCAAACACGGAATCGGTGAAGACAACTACATCGCCGCGATTGAAAAAATCGCAGTCAATCCTATCCACTATCACCCGAGTGCCTGCTTTCAGCTGCGGAGGAAGACCTCCGGCGGGCACCGTGAAGACAGTGAAAGCAAAGGTTCGCACCGCCCATACCAGGAGCAACGACAAACCTAAAGCTATTAGGAATTTAACTGCGATTTTCAAATCTATCTTTCTTACTTGATGTTATCTACGAAGTTGAACAGGCGGTTCCAGCGGATGCCTGAGAAGCCTGGATGATCAGGACTGTGGCTCCACCAGATGAAGATAGGCTTGCCCACGATGTGGTCCTCAGGAACGAAGCCCCAGTAGCGGCTGTCGGCTGAGTTGTGGCGGTTGTCACCCATCAACCAGTAATAGTCGAGCTTGAAGGTGTAGCTCTTCGCCAACTTACCGTTGATGAAGATGTTGCCCTGGCTGTCTACCTTCAGGTCGTTGCCCTCGTAAACCTTGATGCAACGCTCGTAAACAGGCAGGTTCTTCAGCGTCAGAGCGATGCTCTTGCCCTTCTTCGGAATCCATACAGGACCGTAATTATCGCATGTCCAGCCGGTGTAGGCATTGAGCGGATACAGGTCGCCGTATCTTGCATCAGTGTTGATGGAGATGCTCTCCACGAGGTTCTTGTCCGCCTTCAGGGCGAGATAAGCCTTCTTGGTGAGTGGAATCACGCCGCTCTGATTATACATCAGCAGGTCTTCGTTGGTGATTCCCAGCTCATCGGCAAGGTCGATAGGGAACTCGCCCTTGAGCTTCATCTTGTAGGTATATTGCACATTATCAGGCTCCTTGTTTGCCTTGCCGTCAAGATAAACGATGCGGTTCTTGATCTGCAGGGTCTGTCCCGGCAAACCAACGCAGCGCTTCACGTAGTTCTCGCGGCGGTCGGTAGGACGGCTGATGATGTCGCCATATTCGCCCGGCATGTTCAGGATGTAGTTTCTACCGGCAGCATACACTTTCTCGAAGTAGTGGCGCTGCTGCAATGGGTTCAGCACGCGGACATCCTGCTGCTGGCCGTTCTGCTCCAGTATCTGGTCGCCGATGGAGTAAACCATCTGATAGTAATCGTTCGCCTGATAGCGCTCCTCGTTGCAGAGGGTGTCGCCGGCAGGATAGTTGAACACAACGATGTCGTTGAGCTTCACGTTGCCCAATCCCTTCACGCGGCGATAATCCCAGTGAGGCCACTCAATGTAGCTCTTCACGTTGACCAGCGGCATAGTGTGCTGGGTTAAAGGCATGGTGAGCGGAGTCTGAGGGATGCGAGGTCCGTAGCTTACCTTGCTCACGAAGAGATAATCGCCCGTGAGGAGACTCTTTTCGAGAGAGGAAGACGGAATAACGTAGTTCTGGAAGAAGAAGAGGTTGATGAAATAAACCGCTACGAGCGCGAACACGAGCGCATCAACCCAGCTCATGATGAAGCGCACAGGGCCTTCTTCATCCTTCCACCACTGCCAGTGAACCTTCTTGGTGATGTAAACGTCGAAGATGAACGGAACCACGATGAGTCCCAGCCAGCTCTCTACCCAAACCAGAAAGAGAAGATAGAGGGCGAGAACTACTACGAACTTCGCCCACTGCACCTTCATATTGAGTTTTTGTTTCTGCTTGTCAATCATATTTATTAGATTTATTAGAACTTAAACAAATCTGAGGTTGTGAGCAAACCGGAATGGTTGGCTGTGAACTCAGCAGCGAGAACAGCTCCGAGAGCAAATCCCTTGCGTGAGTGGGCACTGTGCTCGATGGTAATCATATCAGCATCTGAATCATACATCACGGCGTGGATTCCAGGAACCTCGCCATCGCGTACGCAGTTGATGACCAAATCCTCATCGGTGATGTTTGCATCGCCCTCATCGTGATGACCATCCTCTGTCCAATAAGTAACGCCACGCTTCCAATCTTTCTTTCTGTCGATGTTGTCGATGATTTCCTCGGCAAGCGTGATGGCTGTGCCTGATGGCGCATCGAGCTTATGAACGTGGTGGGTTTCCTGCATGCAGACAGAGTACTGTGGGAAACCGTTCATGATCTTAGCCAGATAGCGGTTTACGGCAGAGAAGATGGCTACTCCGATGCTGAAGTTAGACGCCCAGAAAAGGGTCTGCTTACCGTCGGCGCAGAGTTTCTCCACGTCTTCCTTATGGTCTTTCATCCAACCTGTAGAACCAGAAACCACCTTCACGTTGTGGGAGAAAGCCTTCAGATAGTTGCCGTAAGCGGCAGTAGGGTTGGTAAACTCGATGGCAACATCGGCAGAGCAGAACTCCGGACTGTCGATATCCTCAGGGTTATTCACGTCAATCTTACATACGATTTCGTGGCCACGCTGCAGGGCGATCTCCTCGATCATGTGTCCCATCTTTCCGTAGCCGATCAAAGCAATTTTCATCTTTATCTAAATTTTATTTGTTTTACTCTAACTGATATTTCCGTATGGCAGGGAGAAGGAGAAAGCTTGCCATTGCGTTTTTGCATCGTCATTCTTTGCCTCCTCAAACCAAACGTTTCGGCAAAAATACAATTTTTTCTTCGAAAAACCTTGAAAAATCCTTGTTATTATAATAATAAATAGAAAATTTTGGTTATTTTTGCAGTGATTTAAGGCTTTTAGCCTCATTTAGTAACTAAAAAAGAGAAAATGATGAGCAAATACATATTCGAGACAAAGATGGAAGTGAGGGATTACGAGTGCGATATTGAGGGCATTGTGAACAACGCCAACTATCTGCACTACATGGAGCATACCCGCCATCTCTTCCTGAAGGAATGCGGCCTCAGCTTTGCCGAAATGCACAACAAGGGCGTGGATGCTGTGGTGGCGAGAATGAACCTGCAGTACAAGATTCCGCTGCAATGCGATGATGAATTCCTCTCGCGTCTGTGGCTGGAGAAGCAGGGCGTGAGATATGTCTTCCATCAGGACATCTTCCGTGCCAGCGACGAGAAGCTCTGCCTCAAGGCAACCGTAGAACTCGTCTGCCTCATCAACGGCAAACTGGGCAACAGCGAGGACTACGACAAGGCATTCGAGAAATACCTCTCTCCTCAGGGTTAACAGGTTAACAGTTAACAGCTGATTTTTCAATACTCCCCTTCCGCACACGAGCGAAGAACTTGCATCCATCAAGGTCAAGCAAAAGAACTTGCGTTCCGAAAGAGGCAATCCTATAAACCATAAAAGCCGAAACAATATGGAGCAACTACTTCACTACGTGTGGAAGCACAAACTCTTCCCACTCTCCCCTCTTACCACCACCGACCAGCGGCAGGTGGAAGTTATCGACCCCGGACTCCACAACCGCAATGCAGGGCCCGACTTCTTCAACGCCAAGCTGAAAATCAACGGAACCCTATGGGTGGGCAACGTGGAGATTCACGACAAGGCGAGCGACTGGTATCTTCATGCTCACGACAAGGACGAAAGATACGACAATGTGATACTGCACGTCTGCGGCATCATCGACCTCGACGCCAAAAACTCGAAGGGCGAACCCCTTGTGCAGATGCAGCTCAACATCCCCGAACACGTACTGAAACACTATCAGGAACTCTTAACCATCGACCAATATCCTCCTTGCTATCAAATCATTCCATCGCTCACCAGGCTCACCATCCACTCGTGGATGAGCGCCCTGCAAACCGAACGGCTCTCGCAGAAAACAGAGGCGATAGAAGAGCGCGTCCGACAATGCAACGGTGATTGGGAAAACGCCTATTTCGTGACCCTGGCGCGCAATTTCGGCTTCGGAATCAATGGCGAAGCCTTCGAGCAGTGGGCGCTGAACCTGCCGCTCAGAGCCGTGGACCATCACCGGGACGACCTCTTCCAGATAGAAGCCATCTTCATGGGGCAGGCGGGACTGCTGGAGCTCAACACCATCCCCGAACACTATCAGAAAGACGCCCTGAACGACGGCTATTTCGCAAGATTGAGGAATGAATATCTCTATCTCTCGCATAAGTTCTCGATGCAGCCGATGGATTACAAGCTGTGGCGATTCCTGAGACTTCGCCCTCAGAACTTCCCTCATATCCGCATCTCGCAGCTTGCCAATCTTTATTACAACCGCCGTGCCAGCCTCAGCCAGCTGCTGGAGGCCACCACGGTGAAAGAGGCGAAGAAGGTGCTTTCTACCAGCGTCACGGAGTATTGGGAAACCCATTACACCTTCGGCAGCACGAGCGTAAAGAACGAGAAACACATCTCCCCTTTCTCGCTCAATCTGCTCATCATCAACACGGTAGTCCCCATCCTCTTCGCCTACGGCAGGCACCGCGGAGAAGAGAAATACTGCGACCGCGCCTTCGACTTCCTGGAGGAGCTGAAGGCCGAGAACAACCACATAGTAAGGATGTGGCAGCAATGCGGCCTGGTGGTGGAAAACGCCGGCGACAGCCAGGCCCTCATCCAGCTGAAGAAGGAATACTGCGACAAGAAGGAATGCCTCCGCTGCCGCATCGGTTACGAATACCTGAAGAGGTAAAGGGGAAAGAAAAAGAAAAGAAAAGGAAGGACCGAGGAAAGACCAGGGAAGGACCGAGGAAAGACCGAGGAAAGACCAGGGAAGGACCGAGGAAAGACCAGGGAAGGACCGAGGAAAGACCAGGGAAGGACCGAGGAAAGACCAGGGAAGACCAGGGAAGACCAGGGAAGACCAGGGAAGACCAGGGAAGACCAGGGAAGGACCGAGCGATGAAATCGCTCGGAACTGTGGTGCAGAAATAAAGGAGCAGCGTAGCCCCCTCGCGCTCCCGTTCCGAGCGATTCCATCGCTCGGTCCCCCGTGCTCCCTCCTGCTTCTCCATCCTTCCTCCCATCTATAACCCCATAAAAAGATAAAGCTTATGGCTGACCAACAGGAAATATTAAACACCATCCTCCTGACAAGGCTCAACTACTTCAGCCTTGCAGGGATGCTGGAGCTATACAGAAGAACAGGCTCCGCCACGCTCATCATGGAGCATAGAAACGACATCCGAAGCCTTCTCCCAGATGCCTCGGATAAGCTCGTGAATGCCCTCAAGAACTGCGACGAGGCGCGCAAACGCGCAGAAGTAGAACTGGAATACGACATCCGATACGGCATAGAGCCGATAACGATGAACGACCACCGCTATCCCCAGCGACTCAAGGATTGTGACGACGCCCCTCTGATGCTCTTCTATAAAGGCAACGCCAACCTCAATCAGCAGCGGGTCATCAACATCATCGGAACCCGCCACTGCACCCCGTACGGCGAAGACCTCATCCGCCGCTTCATCTCCGACCTGAAGCAGCTCTCCCCTCGTGTGCTCATCGTGAGCGGCCTGGCCTATGGCGTAGACATCATGGCACACCGACAGGCGCTCGCCTGCGGCTACGAAACCGTGGGCGTACTGGCTCATGGCCTCGATGACCTCTATCCCCGCCAACACAGGGATACGGCAGTGAGAATGATAGAGCAAGGCGGATTGCTCACCGAATTCCTTACCCAGACAAACGCCGATAAGATTAACTTCGTGCGCCGCAACCGCATCGTGGCGGGAATGTCGGATGCCTGCATCCTGATAGAGAGCGCTTCTCATGGCGGCGGTCTCATCACCTGCGGCATTTCGCAATCCTACGGCCGTGACGTCTTCGCCTTCCCAGGCAGAATAGGCGACCACTACAGCGAAGGCTGCAACAACCTGATAAGGGACAACGGCGCCACCCTCATCACCAGCGCCGAGGACTTTGTGAAGGACATGCGCTGGCAAGATGACGCAACCCTGATGAGAGCCAAGCAGCAGGGCATCGAGCGCTGCCTCTTCCCGGAACTATCGCCCGAGGAGGAGCTCATCGTCCAAATCCTCTCCAGGACCAACGACCTGCAGATCAACATCATCAGCGTGAAGTCGAATATCGACATCTCCCGCCTCACCTCCCTCCTCTTCCAGATGGAAATGAAGGGAATCATCCGCACCCTGGCAGGAGGAATGTATCATCTTTTAAAGTGAATCAAAGGAGGAGTTAAGGAGTTAAAGGGAGTTAAGGAGTTAAGACAACAGTTATGAGATACTCATGTTTTTTTGTATATCATGGCAATTTCTCATAAAAAAAGTGTAACTTTGCAGCCGAAATTTTGGAGAAGGAATATCAAGGATTATCATTTTCGAAGCATTTGTCTTAACTCCTTTAACTCCTTAACTCCTTTAACTCCTCATAAAACGATGAAAATAGGTAATATAGAATTTGGGCCTCAGCCCCTCTTCCTCGCTCCGATGGAAGACGTAACGGATATTGGCTTTCGCATGCTCTGCAAGCGATTTGGAGCAGCCATGGTTTATACAGAGTTCGTATCGGCAGAAGCCTTGGTGAGAAGCATCAAGAGTACTGTCAGCAAGCTTACGATAAGCGATGAGGAGCGACCTGTAGGCATTCAGATTTACGGCAGAACCACCGAGGATATGGTGGAAGCTGCAAAAATCGTAGAACAGGCGAAGCCGGATGTGATTGACATTAACTTCGGCTGCCCGGTAAAGAAGGTTGCCGGAAAGGGTGCAGGAGCCGGAATGCTCCGAAATATCCCGCTGATGCTGGATATTACAAGAGAAGTGGTGAAGGCGGTAAACGTGCCCGTAACCGTGAAGACCCGACTGGGTTGGGATTGCGAAAACCTCATCATCACCGAGCTTGCCGAGCAGTTGCAGGATTGCGGAATCCAGGCGCTCACCATCCACGGCAGAACCCGAAGCCAGATGTACACGGGTGAGGCTGACTGGAGCCTCATAGGAGAGGTGAAGAACAATCCCCGCATCCATATTCCTATCATCGGCAACGGCGATATTACCACCCCGGAGGAAGCCAAACTTGCCTTTGATCGCTACGGCGTAGATGCAGTGATGATTGGTAGAGCTACCTTTGGAAGACCATGGATTTTCAAGGAAATCCGTGATTATCTGGATAATACAGGCACAACTCCATTAACCGTAGATGAGAAGATTGACCTCCTGGAGGAGCAGCTTCGCATCAACGTGGAGCGCATCGACGAGTACAGAGGCATTCTCCACACCCGTCGCCACCTTGCCGCCTCCCCTATCTTCAAAGGCATTCCCGATTTCCGTCAGACGAGAATCGCCATGCTGAGAGCCACGACCGTGGAGGAATTGAAAGAGATATTGAAAGAATGCCGAGAGAGGATTAAGGCGATAGAATAATATAAGTAAAGGGAGACTCCAGCCATCATTGCTGGAATCTCCCTTTATTCTTTTTATTACTAGCTTTATCACTTAATTATTCAATGTTTGTCTTACTATTACATTAAATAAACCTATCAAATCATTAGCTAGAGTAGCATCCTCTTTACAAGGAATATGTCTAACAGGTTCATCCAAACTATTTACATTTATTAAAACTGTATAGTCATGAATCGTTTTATCGCAACTCTTTGGTATAACCTCTGTCTTTTTACTAGCAGTTGCACCACCGACAATGGCACCTACGCCACCTGTAAGCATACCCCCTACTACTGCTCGTCCAACCATACTACCTGTAGATGTTTTTGTTTTATATTCCACTTCTCCTTTTTCCAAATAAAAGTTATCGGAAAGGCTACAACCAAGAATGTCTTTAAAATCATAAATGGTACCACAAATCCATATCTTTCTAGCTTCACCAAACAGAAAAATACAATCTTCTTTTGCTGGTATAGAATAAACATTGTTGTTACTTGGCAAAAAGAATTCTTTGGTTATTTTTCCATACTGATTTGTTAAATCAGCTTTATGATTTTCCAACTGCACTTTAAGAGCTTGTTCTTCTTTATCTCTAATTGCTCGTTCTTCTTTCAATTTTTCAGCTCGCTTATCCTCATTCCTTGCTTCACTAGAAATCCATGCAAAAAGAAATAACAATAATCCTATTACCCCCAGAACTAATGCCAATATCAGAAGATAATCAGACATTGTTGTTTCTCCCCATTTGGTATAATCATAATCTTCTGTCATACGAACATTATCACCTATATACAAAGATACCAATGCTCCTACAACAAATAGCAAACCGAATAACCCAAAATTCAAAGGCTTAAATTTCTTTAATATACCACCCAGTAATATATACAAGATAGCAGCCACACCAAAGCACAGAATTGTTAATATTATACCCATAATTATTTACTTTAAATTATTATCGTTTCACTGATGAGGCCAATACATAAATAGATAGATAGACTTTTTATGTATCACTTCCATCTTTATGTTTCTTTTTATTGTTTAACTTTTTCAAGTCTTCATCTAATTGCTTCAAACTTTCCAAATGCTCTTTATCATGAAGAATCTTTTTATATTTATCATACTCTTCTCTTGCTTTTTTCTTTGCAACATTCATCGCAATTTTCCCTTTTGTATCAAGAATATTTTTGCGATTCATCGTCAAAATGATATTGAGATTGTTTTCCCAATCAACCATTCTCATCGGAATATGATTCAACGCTTGAGCCTCTGCAAAAGAAAGATACTGGTCAACAATTAGCTTAAGATTGTCAATTTCCTCTTTTGTCAGATAATTCTTGCCTATACCAATATCTGCTACTCGAACAACATCCTTTTTATCTGTTGATGTTAATCCCATCATTGGAAATTCTGCATTTGAACGATAATAAATCAACTCAGCAGCGGTCTTGCCACTTACCGCCCAAAGCAACTTGTTCTGAACAGCAGCAAAGAAATCCAACGTACGCTGATCATTTTTATCATAATCTATACTAAGCATATAGATATCTTTAATTTGTTGATAGAATAATTTTTCTGAGATTCTAATTTCTCGAATTCTATCTATCAGCTCTTTGAAATAAGTCAACGATTGACCTTTCTTAAAGCGATTATCGTCAAGCAAATATCCCTTTACCAAATACTCACGCAAAGTTTTTGTCGCCCAAATACGAAACTTCGTAGCTTGTTTGCTATTTACTCTATAGCCAACAGCAATTATTGCATCGAGATTATAGAATTTTGTTTTTCTCTTTACTTGTCTAGAGCCTTCATTTTGAACTTGTAAGCATTCCTTACAAGTTGCAGTTTCTTGCAATTCTCCATCTTCATAAATACCCTTTAAATGAAGAGTTATATTTTGTGGTGTAACCCCAAACAATTGAGCCAAACTCTTCTGAGTAAGCCAAATTGTTTCATTTACAGCATCTATCTGTACATTTACTTCACCATTATCTCCATTAAAGATGATGATTTCTCCGAAATTTTCATTATCTTCCATATCCTTCAACATTAAAGTTATTACATTCCTGCCTTTTCCAAAATATTACGAGCCATTACGCAATATGGATGTTTCTCGATATTCTTGAATCCCTTAAAGTTACGCTCGGCCTCTTCTGCATGGCGCAAAAACTCTTTTGCTTCTTTACCATGCAATGTTGGTATTGCTTTGATTGCTGTTGCCATAATCTTATCTCCTATCATTATGTCAACTGCCAACCTATAACAAAGTTAACAGGTTAACAGTTAACAGTTGTTTTTTCTATACTTCTACCTGAAATTGAAGAAACCTAGCTTCCTCAAATGATAGAGAAGGGCTTTACTTCTTCAATATCGAAGCACCTTCGAGCAGGGCGAGCGCCTTATTCTCGTTCTCCTCCATGATTTCGCGCTCTCCCGGGCCTTTGTCATTGATTCCGCAGAGGTGCAGGATGCCATGGATGATGACGCGATGAAGTTCATCATCGTAGGTCTTGCCAAACTGCTCGGCATTGGTGCGGACGGTATCGAGCGAAATCACGATGTCGCCGTTAATCACATCATCCTCATCATAATCGAAGGTGATGACATCGGTATAGTAATCATGACCCAGATACTCGTTGTTCACTTCGAGAATCTTCTCGTCATCTACAAACATATAGCCTATCTCTCCCACCTTGCGGCCATGAGAGGCAGCCACCTTGCGAATCCAGGCACTGGTGTCACGCTTCTTGATCTTTGGCATTTTCACGCCATCTACATTGTATGTTATCATACGCAATTCAATTTAAAATTATAATTTACAATTAATAATCAGGCTCGCCAAGAGCCCCTTATTAATTATTCATTATTAATTCTACATTATTCATTATTTCGCCTTCGGCAGGAATTCATCTACTTCTCTTCCGAAGAATCTCAATTCCCTAACCAGCGTTGAGCTGATGCTGCTGTATCTTGGGTCGGAAAACAGCAGGATGGTTTCTACGCCGCCCAACTGCCTGTTGATGTCAGCCTGCTCTCGCTCGTACTCGAAATCCTTGGCAGAACGGACACCGCGAACCAGGAACCTGGCTCCCAGGCGATGCGCCAGGTCGATGGTGAGGTCATCGTAGGCAACCACCTCAAGGCGGTGGCCCTTGGATGCATCCTCCGCATCCACCAATTCTGCACATTCCTTCGGGAAAACCTTTCTGATATCTTCTACACGCTTCGAGATTTCCTCGCTAGCGTGCTTCAGCTTGCTCATCGCCACTGCAATCACGAGCTTGTCGAACATGGGCAAGGCACGCTCGGCGATGTTCTGATGTCCTATCGTAAATGGGTCGAATGTACCCGTAAATATTCCTATCTTCATGTTTTCTTCACTCTTCGTTCTTCACTCAAACAAGTCTCCCTGCATAATATTGCTTGTATACGGATTTCTGCCGAGATGCTCATAGGCAAGCTTGGTGGCCATTCTGCCTCGTGGCGTGCGCTTGATGAAACCCTCCATGATGAGGAACGGCTCGTAAACCTCCTCTACGGTGCCGCCATCTTCACCGATAGCCGTGGCGATGGTGCTTACGCCCACCGGACCTCCACGGAACTTGTCGATAATGGTGGTGAGAATCTTGTTGTCAATCTCGTCCAAGCCATACTGGTCGATATTCAGCGCCTTGAGCGCCACCTGGGCAATCTCGAAGGTGATGGTTCCGTTGCCCTTCACCTGAGCGAAATCACGCACTCTTCTGAGCAGCGAGTTGGCGATACGAGGAGTTCCGCGCGAACGGCGGGAGATTTCCACTGCCGCCTCATCCTCTATCGGCACCTTCAGGAGCATCGCACTTCGCTTGATAATCTTCTGAAGCGTAGCCGGGTCGTAATATTCCAGATGCAGATTGATTCCGAAACGGGCACGGAGAGGAGCCGTGAGAAGACCGCTGCGAGTGGTGGCTCCCACGAGCGTAAACGGATTCAGATCTATCTGGATGCTTCGTGCCGAAGGACCCTTGTCTATCATGATGTCAATGCGGTAATCCTCCATCGCCGAATAGAGATACTCCTCTACCACTGGCGAAAGGCGGTGGATTTCATCGATGAAGAGCACATCGTTAGGCTCCAGGGAGGTAAGGATACCTGCCAGGTCGCCCGGCTTATCGAGCACAGGGCCTGATGTAATCTTGAATCCTACGCCCAGTTCGTTGGCGATGATGTTGCTCAGCGTAGTCTTACCCAATCCGGGAGGACCGTGCAAGAGGGTATGGTCGAGCGGTTCGCCACGATACTTGGCTGCCTCAACAAAGACTTCGAGATTATCCACCACGCCATTCTGTCCGCTGAAGTCGGAGAACTTCAGTGGGCGCAGCGCCTTCTCGAATTCCTTTTCGGCAGGCGAAACCGTCTCTTGTCTTATATCAAAATCTTCGTTCATTCTATGACTATTATCGATAATATGGGTGCAAAGTTACACATTTGTTGCGGAATTAAAGAAGAAAAGCCGAATTATTTTGTCTCAGATATTGCACAATCCAAGATGATTCGTGCAGATTTGTAAGCTCAAACCAAGAAAAATGTTATAATTTGATATTTAATTATTAAATAATTTGTTTATTCAGTAGAAAAGACGTACTTTTGCACACAATATTGAAAGAGAGGAAAGAAGGAGGATAGTAAGAGAGATTATATAATAAGAGAGAAATATCAGGATTTTAAAAGAAATAGAATTATGCTTAAGTTATTTCAAGAGCTCAGCAAGCTGCTGGCCAATTACACTTCTATCTTCGTGATAGGCGTTGCAGTGTTCACATTCTTCTTCCCACATACCTTCGACTGGGTGCGCGGAACTACTCAAACCGTCATTCTCGGCATCATCATGCTCACCATGGGTCTGACCTTGACCACCAACGACTTCAAGATTCTGGCTCAGCGCCCACTGGATGTCTTCATCGGAGCCTGTGCCCAGTTTATCATCATGCCGGGTGTGGCTTACACCCTGGTTCATGTGTGGCATCTTGACCCAGCCCTGGCACTCGGAATCCTGCTGGTAGGTTGCTGTCCGGGCGGCGTTTCGAGCAACATCATGAGTTATCTCTGCCATGGCGATGTGGCTTTCTCCGTTGGAATGACCTGCGCCTCTACCATTCTTGCACCAGTGATGACTCCGCTGCTGATGAAGATTACGGCAGGCGAGATTATCCATGTAGATGCTGTGGGAATGTTCATCAACATTCTGATAGTTACGATTATCCCTGTGGCCATCGGCTGCGCTTTGAATTATATCTATGGCAAGAAGGATTGCTTCCCTACCATCCAGAGTCTGATGCCGGGCATCAGCGTTACGTGTCTGGCAATCATCGTGGGAGGTGTGATTTCTACGGTTCACGATGACTTGGTGGCTCGTGGCTTATCACTTTTCCTCTGGACTTTTGCAGTGGTTTTCTGCCACAACACGCTGGGTTACTGTCTCGGTTGGCTCGCCGGAAAACTTGCCGGATTCAATACCGCCAAGAAGCGTACCATCAGTATTGAGGTGGGAATGCAGAATGCCGGTCTTGCTACGGTACTTGCGGGCAATTTCTTCGCTGCCCAGCCTCTTGCCGTATTACCTTGCGCCATCAGCTGTGCCTGGCACAGTATTTCGGGCACCATCCTTGCCGGAATCTATCTGAAATGGGATCGTATGCATGAGAAGAAGTAAATGATTTCGGAAAAAGATAAATGCACAATAAAAGGTCGTGAAGTTCTATCAGAAACCTCACGACCTTTTATTATATCATTACCTCACGGGTTACGGGTTAACAGGTTAACAGTTAACAGCCGTTTTTTCTATAGTTACATGAGCAAAGCACTTGAATTGGCTTTCCCTTCGGACGCCGAACGTTGTTTCTTCACTCTTCGTTCTTCACTCTTCACTTAATCTACTTCCCCGTAGTCAGCAGCTGCACAGCTCGCTGAACTATCTCATTGGTCTCGTTCCAAACCTGGAAGTATTGGCTCATATCCCAGATATCTCGCGCTACAAGGGCTTTCAGCTGCACAGCCAGGTATTTCTTCGTCTGAGCCAATTCAGCCTCATCCTTAGGCTCTATCTTCTCCTTCTTGCCCTCTGCAATAATGCCTTCAATGAGCGAAGAAGGAACCTCGTAAGTTGCCAGGAACTTGTTGAAGTCCTTATACTGGCTCTTCAGCTCCTTGCGGTGAGCATCGATAAACTTCAGACTGTGGTTGATGACAATGCTCTTGGCTGCCAGCTGACGGTGCATCTTGGTGTACTTGGTAGTATCCAGCGGAACGAAATAATCAGGCATGATTCCGCCGCCACCATAAACCACACGATGCTTGCGTAAAGTATAATACTTCAAGCTATCTGAAAGATGGATGCTGTCCTGATTGGTAAACTCGCCATGCTTGTAACGGTTGTCGAGATCCATCGCATAATCCAGTCTGTCGCCCTTCTTATAAGGCTTCTGGATGCATCTGCCGCTAGGCGTATAATAATGGGCGATGGTGAGACGAATCTCGCTGCCATCATCGAAGGTAAGCGGGCGCTGCACCAATCCCTTGCCGAAGGTTCTGCGACCTACCACCACGCCACGGTCCTGATCCTGGATGGCTCCGGAAACAATCTCTGCGGCAGAAGCGGTAAACTCGTTGGTAAGCACTACCACCTTGCCCTTGCGCCATCTGCCGTTAGCCTGCGCCTTATACTCCTGACGGGGAGCTGCACGACCGCTGGTATAAACGATGAGATCGCCCTTCTGAAGGAATTCATTGGCTATCTGAGCCGCAGCCTGCAAGTAACCGCCACCATTATCCTCGAGGTCGAAGATAAGGTCTTTCATTCCCTTCTTTTTCAGCGAATCCATCGCTATCGTCACTTCCTTATGACTGGTAAGGCCGAAGCTTCCCAGACGGATGTATCCGATGCCCGGGCGAATCATATAAGCCGCATCCATCGTGGTTACAGGAATCTTGTCACGTTTCACCTTGAAGGTGAGCTTATCCTTGATGCCCCGGCGCACGATAGTAAGATTCACCGTTGTTCCCTTAGGACCGCGAAGGCGTTTCATGATTTCCTCCTTGCTCATCTTCACGCCCGAAATGGCTGTATCATTCACCGCAACGATACGGTCGCCGGCAATGATTCCAACCTTCTCGGAAGGACCATTCACTACGGGCTGGATGACGAGCAAAGTATCGTCTACCATGTTAAACTGCACGCCAATGCCATCAAAGCTTCCATTCAACGGCTCGTTCATTGCCTTGGTTTCCTTGGCCGTGGCGTAAGAAGAATGAGGGTCCAGCTTCTCGAGCATACCTCGGATGGCGTCCTCTACGAGCTTGTTCTCATCCACACTATCCACATAGAGGTTGGTAATGGCGATTTCCGCCCTACCCAACTTCTCTATCGGGCTGTTCTTGCCCATCTTGATGCGCAGCTGGGCACTGGCAGAAGTTACTGCCAGGAACGCCAGGAGCGCAAATAAAATTATCTTCTTCATTTCCTAAAAACTTAAAGCTTATGAAAGAGAGAAATCCTTCAAGAGTTAACAGGTTAACAGTTAACAGCGCTTTTTTCAATGGTTACCCCCCCTAAAGCACTTGAATTCTTCACTCTTCGTTCTTCACTCTTCACTTCACCTAATCCAGCAGTGCTGAGTCTTCCTCCGGAATATCCTCTTCAATCACCAGGTTGTCGATGATGAAGTTCTGACGTTCCATCGTATTCTTACCCATGTAATACTCCAGGAGCTTCTGCACCTGGTCGGTCTTGTGCAGCGTTACCTGCTCCAATCGCATATCCGGACCGATGAAATGGGCAAACTCTTCTGGCGAAATCTCTCCCAATCCCTTGAATCGGGTGATTTCCGGGTCAGGACCCAGCGCCTTGATGGCCTGCTGGCGCTCCTCATCGCTGTAGCAGTAATGCGTAATGAAGTCGCCCTTCTTCTCCTTAGGTCCCAGCTTGGCATCAGCATCCGCTACAGCCTGCTTGTTCTTGATTTTGGTTCGCTTGTTGCGCACTCGGAACAATGGAGTCTGAAGCACATAAACATGTCCCTTCTTGATGAGATCTGGGAAGAACTGCAGGAAGAAGGTGATGATGAGCAGGCGGATGTGCATTCCGTCAACATCGGCATCGGTAGCCACAATCACCTTATTATATCTCAATCCGTCCAATCCGTCTTCTATATCCAGGGCAGCCTGCAGCAGGTTGAACTCCTCGTTCTCGTAAACCACCTTCTTGGTCAGGCCATAGCAGTTTAATGGCTTTCCTCGCAGCGAGAATACCGCCTGGGTGTTCACGTCGCGGCTCTTGGTGATGCTTCCGCTGGCAGAATCACCCTCGGTGATGAAGATGGAACTTGCCTCCTTCTGCTCGTTCTTGGCGTCACTGAAGTGGATGCGGCAATCGCGCAGCTTGCGGTTGTGAAGGTTCGCCTTCTTGGCACGCTCACGCGCCAGTTTGGTTACGCCAGCCATCGCCTTGCGCTCACGCTCGCTCTCCTTGATCTTATTCTCCAGAATCTCAGCCACATCCTTGTGGATATGGAGATAGTTATCTACTTCCTTCTTCAGGAAATCGCCCACATACTTATTGATGGTTTCGCCTCCGTTCGGAGACATTGTGGTACTTCCGAGCTTGATCTTCGTCTGACTCTCGAACACCGGCTCCTCTACGTTCAGTGCAATGGCAGCCACCAGTCCGTTTCGGATGTCGCCATACTCATACTTGCCGTAGAACTCCTTGATGGTTCTGGCGATATGCTCCTTGAAGGCACTCTGATGAGTACCGCCCTGGGTGGTGTGCTGACCATTCACGAAGGAATAGTACTCCTCGCCATACTGATTGGTATGGGTAAAGGCAATCTCGATGTCTTCGCCCTTCATGTGGACAATCTCATAGAGACCCTCGTTGGTCATATTATCGGTCAGGAGATCCTTCAAACCATGACGGCTGAGGATGCGGCGACCATTGTGCATGATGGTAAGACCGGTGTTCAGATAAGTATAGTTGCGGAGCATCGTCTCCACGAAATCATCGTGGAAAGAATAGTTCTTGAACAGGGTATTATCCGGTTCGAAGAAGATGAAGGTACCATTCTCGTCCTCCGTATCTTCGGTCTTGTCGCTCTGCAGGATACCTTTCTCAAACTTCAGATGGCGCACCTTGCCGTCACGGAATGACTTTACCTCGAAGTGAGAGCTGAGGGCATTCACCGCCTTCACACCCACACCGTTCAGTCCGACACTCTTCTTGAACGCCTTGCTGTCATACTTACCTCCGGTGTTCAGCACGCTTACTGCCTCTACGAGCTTTCCCTGAGGAATACCACGGCCATAGTCGCGCACGCTGACACGCAGATTGTCTTCGATATCAATCTCCAATCTGGCTCCAGCGCCCATCTTGAACTCGTCGATAGAGTTATCTACCACCTCCTTGAGGAGCACGTAGATTCCGTCTTCCGGCAGATTACCGTCACCTAGACGACCGATGTACATACCCGGACGGGTACGCACATGCTCCATATCGCTCAAGTGTCGGATGTTGTCGTCGGTATATTCTACCGGCTGCTGCTCCTGAGGGGCATTGGCAAGCTCATCAGCGGCATTCAAATCGTTATTATTTAAGTTTTTATCTTCTGCCATGATTTCCTCCTTAGTAATTCTTATTTATTTTCTTATAATATAGCAAATGATATTGCAATATTCTGTTTATCAGACAATTCCAAATACAACAATTGCTATTTACTTGATATTCTTAATATAGCAGTTGCGGCGCTTGTGAAGAATTGGAGCCAAGGCGCCCCATTGTCCCTGCACAGCAGCATTATCTTCCATTTCCACCTGTGTTTCTCCCCACTCGATTCCATACTTCTGATAGATAGGAATCAGGTCGGCAAAGAGCAGCGCATTGGCACCCTTTGCACGGTATTCCGGGTGGATACCGATGAGCAGGAGGTCGACAATCTTGGTCTTATGGAACTTGATGGCACGCAACAGATGCCACCAGCCAAAAGGAAACAGCCTGCCCCTATGGCACTTCTGCAGGGCTCTGGAAAGGGAAGGCATCGTAATGCCGATACCTATCATCTTATGATCCTCGGTAGTCCAGTCTTCTATGGCTGTTACAAAGTTCAGGTCGAGCAAAGACAGATACATCTTGATGTACTGGTCTATCTGCTTCTGTGAAAGTTCGGAATAACCATAGAGATGCTTGTATGTATCATTGATGAGGTCGAAAATCTTCTGTCCGAATCCGCCCTCATAAATATCCTTACGGGTAAGTTTGCGGACATGGAGATTGTATCTTTTCTCTATCATCGCCGCTATCTTGGAATATTTCTCCGGGATGGTATCTGGCACCATCAGTTTATACTCTACATACTTATTATCAATGGTAAAACCCTCCAGGGCCTCAATGTGCTCCGGATAATATGAATAATTATAAATGGTAGGCATTGTGCCGAGCTGGTCAAAGCCCCAGGTAAGCATGCCTTCTGGATCCATATCGGTAAAACCCAGCGGACCTACAATATCTTCCATTCCCTTCTCCTTACCATATTTTTCTACAGCATTGAGAAGAGCCTTGGAAACCTCGCGGTCGTCAATGAAATCAATCCAGCCGAAACGGACCGACTTCCTGCCCCATTTATTGTTTGCCTTATGATTGATAATGGCAGCGACGCGACCTGCCAACTTGCCGTCCTTATAGGCAAGATAATACTCAGCTTCGCAGAACTCGAACGCTGCGTTCTTGTCCTTGCTCAGAGTATTCATGTCGTCGCTGAAAAGATTAGGCACATCATATTCGTTGCCTTCGTAGAGGTCGTAATGGAAGTCGATGAACGTCTTCAAATCCTTCTTGCTTTCGACCTTTTTAATTTCTATTAATGACATGATTTCAAACTAGTTTGCAATATTATAGGATGCAAAAATAGCAATATTTCGCCAAATGACCAAATATTGCTACTTTTTTTGCAGTTTTTTAGGGGTTTATTTTTAATTACAGCCCCCCAAACTAGCCTATATCACCCATTTAGTGGTGGTTTTGGCGGAATATCTTTACCTGATGAGATTGCTTCGTTTCGGAAAAGGAATCTCTTTATTTGACGAGATGTTCGTTCCGGAAAAGGAATCCCTTACTTGATGAGATGCTCCTTGATCCAGACCATCTGCTGGTAATTGGTCTCGCTGGTAGTCCAGTGCTCATTGATTGGCGTGAGCAAGGCTTCCTTCTCACACTTCAGCGTATTCCATACCGCATAACTGGTTGTCGGCGGACAGGTTATGTCGTTGTAGCCCCAGGTAAGATAGGTTGGAACCGTTACCTTGCGGGCAAAGTTTACCACGTCATAATAAGCCATCGTGTTGAGACAATCCTGGTTCTTCAATATCTCATGATATTTATTGAAGTGAGGATAACCGCCCGTTCTTCCCTTCTCGGCATAAGCAGCCATATCGCTGAGCGCAGGATGATTAGCCACGCACTGGGTAACGCGCTTGTCTAAACCAGCTGCGATAATAGCCAAGGCTCCACCCTGGCTTCCGCCCTGCACAGCCACATTCTTACCATCCCACTCTGGCAGAGAGGTCAGGAAGTCGATGCAGCGCACCAATCCCAGATAAACATGCTTCATATAATAGCGGTTCTTATCTTCCAATCCGTTAGACAGATATCCGCCGTTTGCATCGTTGAATCCCCTGCTTATCTCCAGGAAAGTTTCAGCAGGGATGCGTGGATCAAGACCATGAATCTCTATCTCGAAGCGGATAAATCCATTCTCGGCATAATACTTATTGCGCATAGGTTCCTTGATGGTTTTGATGCCGGCTCCTGGAGGAGTGAGAACCACAGGATGACCGCCCTGCTTGGCATTCTTTGGATAGAAGAGGTAGCCATACATCGCATGACCCATCTTATCTATCTGAAGCTTAACGAGATAGCAATCTATCTTATCTGTACAATATTCCTTGGCGAGTTCCTTGGTATAGCTCAAAGGAACGTTCTTCAGTTCGTCCTTTGCCTGCTGCCAGAATGCATCAAAATCCTTAGGCTCCTGGGTATAAGGCTGAATTTTATCTACCGAGAATCCTACTTTTATATGATGCTGGTAGGTTTTACCATCGAGCTTATAGAATAATCTCAAATCTCGGAAGCCCGGAGTCTTTCGGGTTCCCATGTTCACGATGGCACGCCCGTTCTTCAGCCTGAAGCTTCCCTGCTTGTCTGCCATCAGCATGTCATCGCCAATTTCATAGTTCACCTCGCCGTCACGGGGAATTCCATACTTATAGAAACTTACTTCCACCTTAGCCTGCTCGCCCGTCTTGTAGAGCCAGTCGGCATGGTCGGGCACGGTTAGCCAAAGATAATCACTGCGATAGGGATAGTTCTCCGCCTTCACACTTAACACACTCGCCATGTTCATCGCCATGATAAACATGAACGACAGATAGATAGTTCTTAATTTGTTCATAACTTTATAGTTTGTTTTAAATTATAATATGCAATTATCATTATGAGCGCAAAAGTACAACATTCCATTGAGATAACAAAACGATTTCAAGGATATTTTTGTTCAAGATACCCTCAATAGGCATCTTGAACAAACAAATATCCTTCCCGATAGTTTTAAGCACTGGCGGAAAACTAACATTCTCCAAGGAATCACAATAAGAAAAAGCTCGATCATCTATTCTCTCCAACACTGGCGAGAAGTGCGAAGTGTCGGATGAGCGAGAGATGGTTCATCAAATGAGTAGTGAAATTATGAGGGTGGAGTCGATTACAGAAGACAATATGGAGTCAAATTGCTCCATGACCCGAAAATATTCCTCCAAAAGGAGTGAGTTTCTCAGATTTAATTTGTATCTTTGCCATGTCATATCAGAGTTTTGCTTGTTTTCTTTTCGCAACACTAAGATAAGTGAAAATTCTGACATGGCAAAATCCGGAGAAACTTTTTGTTGCTCAGGCGCTTAAAATGTTTAATTGATAATAGTGTTGCGGAATTAATGGAATAACCTGAAATGAAATTGAAAAGACATCTACTGACAGCTGCCCTGACACTCTTTTGCCTATCGGCAGCTAAGGCCCAACTGCTAAGAACAACAGTGGAGCAAGGAGAAATTGAAGGTGTGGAACATGAAGGATTCGCCCTATACAAGGGAATCCCATACGCTGAAGCACCAGTGGGCAACCTCAGATGGAAAGCTCCAGTGAGCAAGAAGCCTTGGAAGGGAGTATTCAAAGCAGATAAATGGGGAGACCGTCCACCACAGCCCATCGACCCTAACCAAAATGGTGGAGAGCTGGGCATGAGCGAGGACTGCCTATACCTCAGTGTGGAAACGCCAGCCAAGAGTAAGAATGACAAACTCCCTGTATTTGTGATGATTCATGGAGGAGCCTTTCTTACTGGCTCCTACAGTGGAACTCAGGAAAGCTTTGTCAAGGAAGGCATCATCTATTGCAGCATAGAATACCGCTTGGGAGCCTTGGGATTCATGGCACATCCAGAGCTGAGTAAGGAATCAGGCAAGAACATATCTGGTAACTATGGCATCCTTGATCAAGTGATGGCCTTAAAATGGATTCACGACAATATCGCTGCCTTCGGTGGAGACCCAGACAAGATTACCATTGCTGGAGAATCTGCCGGTGGTATCTCGGTAAGTATACTATGCGCCTCTCCCCTTGCCAAGGGACTCTTCCGAGGAGCCATCAGCGAAAGTGGTAGCTCCTTCTGGCCTGTGGGTGAAAGCAGAAAAGGTAACACAGCCATGCTCACCTCCAAAGCGGCAGAAGCAGGTGGACTTCTCCTTCAAAAGAAACTCAAGGCTAAGAACTTGAAGCAGCTAAGAAAAGTTCCGGCTATGGACATCGTGAAGAATACCGCCTTTGAGTCCTTCTGGCCGAACGTTGACGGCTACTCCATCACCGATGACCAGTATAAGCTCTATGAAAAGGGAAACTACAATGATGTTAATGTCGTCATAGGAACCAACAGCGACGAAGGAAGTATGTTTACACGCCCTGTCAGTGTAAGTGACTATGAGAAAAGAATCCATGAGATATATGGAAGTTGGGCAGACCAGGTTCTCAGTCTCTATCCTGCCAAGACAGAGGAAGAAACCTACTTCGCTCAATCCGACATTTTCCGTGATGGCTCCTTTGCATGGGGAACG
The DNA here is from genome assembly GCF_052118345.1 of Prevotella sp. LCP21S3_D2. Taxonomy (NCBI): domain Bacteria; kingdom Pseudomonadati; phylum Bacteroidota; class Bacteroidia; order Bacteroidales; family Prevotellaceae; genus Prevotella; species Prevotella sp. LCP21S3_D2. The sequence goes on from NZ_JBQKHJ010000004.1 coordinate 156,667, forward strand.
TATGCCTGGGCTAACCTGCAGAGCAAGACCGGCAAGGGCAAGGTGTATATGTATTACTTTGACCAAGACTCAGAGAACACCATCGTGAAAAGCCGCAAGGGAGGAGCCAGCCATGTGGCAGAGATGCCATTCATCTATGGCTATAAGTTTGGCTCTGGAAAAATGACCGAGACGGAGCTGCACATGGAGCAAATCATGTCACGCTACTGGATCAACTTTACCAAGACTGGTAATCCAAATGGGGATAGCCTTCCTTTCTGGACTACCTACCAGGAAGGTAAACCAACGGTGATGATTATGAAGGAAGGACTGCATTTGGGTCCTGTTCAAAATCAAAAGCAAATGGACTTCTTCGAGGAGTTCTTCAAGGAAAAAAGAAAATAATACGTCAAGTTCCAAGTGGCATTTCTCCCACTTGGAACTTTTTCATTAAAGAGATAAAACGCCGCATTGTTCACCATAAAATGGCGCATAGATACGAATGCTCGCATGATGCGGATGTTTGCTTCAACAGCAGTCGGAGACTTCAAAACTCCACTAAGCATAGCAACTCCTTGCTCTGTGAATGCGTAAGTTTTCTAAGCTTTCTCCGTTATTACCAGCACATGGCTTTCGTCGCTCAATGTGGTGGCGAAGATATAGATTTCGCCACCATCCTTCAGCTTCAATCGCTTGCGCAATTCCGCTACGGAGAGGGGAAAGTTGCGGGTAGCGATGTTCGCCTTGGTGATTCCTGACAGATGACGCTTCAACTCCTTTTTATTAAATGAGGATACGGCGATAATGCGGAAACTTCTGCCTGGGAAGGCGGCGATAGGTTCACGGCTCACGAAAAGATGGCTGTTCTTGGAAAGCATCCTTGCATCATAGCGCCCGGAAAGAACGCCGAAACAGCCGGCTTTCATCAACGACGCATTCGGCTCGTAAAGATACTGCATCTCTTCAAGCGTGGATGGGGCAATCTTGACGGAAGAAGCCTCCATATCCGACTCTTTGCAGACGAAGGACTGGGCATCATTGACACAATAAATGCGGAGATTGCCCATATTTCGCGCTGAGAGCACTAAAAGAAGCTCCTTGCACTCATTGTTCACGGAGATGATATGAACCTCTCTTACGTGGCTTAATTCGCTTATAGCACGGTGCCAGTCGAGCATCGGAGAGAGTTTGACGATGACGTAATCAGCCTTCGAAAGCATCTCTTCCTGCAAAACGGTGACATCGGGCGTGCAATCCTTCAAGGATACCACCTTGTTGCCCGCATCGTCTCTACGGGCAGGATCAATGAAGATTATCTTAAGACCAAGGTTGGTCTTAAGTAATGACAGAGGTTGGTCATAAGTGATGCCTAAAGAATCATCAGCTGATGCTACATCTTTTTTCTTTGGATGAAAAGAATGAAGAACCTCTATTCCATCCCCATTCTTCACGATGGCGTTCTTCAAGCCCAATCGCCCGAAATTCTCCTTCGCCGCCTCGCAGAGATGAGCCTGACGCTCCACGTACATCGACTTCACTCCCAACCGGGCTGCAATATAAGAGAAATCTACTCCAAAGCCACCAGTCAAATCTACAAACCCGATTTCTTCTGAAAAATCTGCTTTGCTGACATCTTCTTTTGTTTCGTTAACATCCTCACCTGGTTTTGTTAATATCTGTTGATTTTCAGAAGTGGCTCCATTTATGGCGAATTCTGAATCAACCGCTCTATCGCCCGCAAATTCGCGAATTTTGGAAAAATGAGAATCGGAAGCTTTTGCAACCTCATTTTCATTTGCGCTCTCATTTTCTTTTTCTACAGAAGATGAAGAAGCCGGCAAACCGAGCAATCTCGCAGCCAGTTCTGCCTTGTAAAGCGCAGTAGATTCAGAGGAGCATTGCTCCATAGAAATATGAGGAGGATAGATGATGCCTTCGAGACTTGCCCAACGAGGCAACTTGATGCGAGCCATCTTTCGCCCGCGAATCTGATCGAGAGCGAAAGGCATATCTACTTCCGGATACTTGCTTCCGAGAAAAGCCAGCTGGCGGACATCATCGTCCTGATGCTGGCGAATAAAGTCTTGAGTCGCTTGGTTCATCATTTATGCTCTTTTTATATCTTTATAGAATAATACTTTATTTATTATAGAGTAATACTTCTCTTAAACTGGTTTTATACTGACTGTATTTCGAGATGATACTTACTGCATCTCGAGTCGCTATTTACTGAATTAACTATGATAGTTACTGTATTCTACAGCTCTCTCACGACATAAGGATTATTGCCTAGCAATGGCAATAAATTGCCCTCCTATAGGGCAAAAAGATGCCATCACTAGGCAATAATTGGAATGAGGCCTAAACCAAAACGGGATGTAGCCTTACTGCCGAACAACGTACTCCTTAACCTTCAGGATGCAGCATTAGTTTTATCAGCTGTTACTGCATTTTTGAATGATGCAAGGTATAAATGCGGGGCAGCTTACGTTTCCGTCGTAAAAAGCCTACTCTCGTTTTCACTCTTCACTCTTCACCATTTAGCCTGAAACCCCGATAAACACAGGGGATTTGAGAGGTGAAGAGTGACGCAGACTCTTCACCACTCTTCACTACTCTTCACCTATAAATGTAAATCGCTGACTCACAATGGAATAGCTACAGAGCCGAAGAGCCCAAAAAGCTCCAGTCCTATAAAAAGGTGAAGGGTGGGTGAAGAGTCAATTCAACTCTTCACCCACCCAACTGCCTATCCTTCAACTACTTACGCCCAAAAAGTGAAGAGTGAAGAGTTGTTTGGAAAATTCTCTCGCATCCGTAAAGATGCAGAGAGAAAATTTCTGTGTCTTAAGAGATACGGTGGATTAGTCAGCCAACTTAGCCTTCAAGAACTCACGGTTCAAGCGGGCGATGTTAGCGATAGACTCGTTCTTAGGACAAACAGCCTCGCAAGCACGAGTGTTTGTACAGTTACCGAATCCGAGCTCGTCCATGCGTGCAATCATCTTCTTAGCACGGGCAGCAGCCTCTACACGACCCTGTGGGAGAAGTGCCAGCTGGCTAACCTTTGAGCTGACGAAGAGCATGGCAGAACCATTCTTACATGCAGCAACACAAGCACCGCAACCGATACATGTAGCGCAATCCATTGCCTCGTCTGCATTCTCCTTAGGAATCAGGATAGCGTTGGCATCCTGAGCCTGACCTGTACGGATGCTGGTGTAACCACCTGCCTGGATGATCTTGTCGAATGCTGAACGGTCTACCATACAGTCCTTGATGATAGGGAAACCTGCAGAACGCCAAGGTTCAACGGTGATAACGTCACCATCGTTGAAACGACGCATGTAGAGCTGACATGTTGTAGCACCACGCTCAGTCTTACCGTGAGGTGTACCATTAATATAGAGAGAGCACATACCGCAGATACCCTCGCGGCAGTCGTGGTCGAAGACGAAAGGCTCCTGACCTGACTCGATGAGCTCCTCGTTCAAGATGTCGAGCATCTCGAGGAATGAGGTATCATCTGGGATGTTCTTCATCTCGTGTGTATCGAAGTGACCCTGTGCTGTAGGGCCGTCCTGCTTCCAATACTTAACTGTGAAACTTATATTTCTTGCCATTGTCTTGTTCGCTTTTTAATTCTTGTAATTTCTTGTCTGTACCTTAATTGCCTCATACTCGAGAGGTTCCTTGTTGAGCACTGGAGCAGTTGTATCGTTGCCCTGATACTCCCAGCAACCTACGTAGAAGAAGTTTGCATCATCACGCTTAGCCTCGCCTTCCTCTGTCTGGTACTCCTCACGGAAGTGACCACCACAGCTCTCGTTGCGGTGCAATGCATCGTAAGCGATCAACTCGCCCATCAAGATGAAGTCACGCAAGTGGATAGCCTTATCCAACTCTACGTTCAAGCCTTCCTTCTTGCCAGGGATGAAGAGGTTCTTGTTGAATTCCTCGCGGAGAGCCTTCATCTTCTTCAAGCCTTCCTCAAGACCTTCCTTGGTACGACCCATACCTACGTGCTCCCAAAGGATGTGACCCAACTCCTTGTGGATAGAATCTACAGAGCGCTTGCCCTGGATACCCATCAGGCGGTCGATTTCCTTCTGGACACCTGCCTCTGCCTCTGCGAACTCTGGGAGATCGGTAGAGAGCTTTGGCCACAATGCCTGGTCGGCCAAGTAGTTCTGGATAGTGTATGGCAATACGAAGTAACCGTCAGCCAAACCCTGCATCAAAGCAGATGCACCAAGACGGTTAGCACCGTGGTCAGAGAAGTTACACTCACCAATAGCGAAGAGACCTGGGATTGTGGTCATCAACTCGTAGTCTACCCAGATACCACCCATTGTATAGTGGATAGCAGGGAAGATCATCATTGGGTTGTAGTACTTCACGCCGTTAATCTCGTTAGCCAACTCACCTGGGTTAACGTCGGTAATCTCCTCATACATATCGAAGAGGTTGCCATAACGCTGAAGGATAACGTCGATACCGAGACGGTTGATAGACTCAGAGAAGTCGAGGAATACGGCAAGACCTGTGTTGTTGACACCGAAGCCCTTGTCGCAACGCTCCTTAGCTGCACGAGAAGCCACGTCACGAGGAACCAGGTTACCGAATGCTGGGTAACGGCGCTCCAAGTAGTAGTCGCGGTCTTCCTCAGGAATATCAGAACCCTTCTTTGTACCTGCCTGCAATGCCTTGGCATCCTCAATCTTCTTAGGAACCCAGATACGACCATCGTTACGGAGTGACTCTGACATCAAAGTCAACTTACTCTGGTTTGTACCGTGAACAGGGATACATGTAGGGTGAATCTGAACATAAGATGGGTTAGCGAAATCAGCACCCTTGCGGTAGCACTGGATAGCTGCTGTACAGTTACAACCCATAGCGTTTGTAGAAAGGAAGTAAGCGTTACCATAACCACCGGTAGCGATAACTACGGCATTGGCAGAGAAACGCTCCAACTTACCTGTAATCAAATTCTTAGCGATGATACCACGAGCGTGACCGTCAACGATCACAATATCCTCCATCTCGTAACGGGTGAAGAGCTTAACCTTACCTGCCTCAACCATGCGGCTCAAAGAAGAGTAAGCACCGAGGAGGAGCTGCTGACCTGTCTGACCCTTAGCATAGAATGTACGAGATACCTGAGCACCACCGAAAGAACGGTTAGCCAGCATACCACCGTACTCACGAGCAAAAGGAACGCCCTGAGCTACGCACTGGTCGATGATGTCGTTGCTCACCTCAGCCAAACGGTAAACGTTAGCCTCACGAGCACGGTAGTCACCACCCTTTACTGTATCGTAGAACAGACGGTAAACAGAGTCACCATCATTCTGATAATTCTTAGCTGCATTGATACCACCCTGTGCTGCGATAGAGTGAGCACGACGTGGAGAGTCCTGGATGCAGAAGTTCAAAATGTTGAAGCCCATCTCGCCGAGAGAAGCAGCAGCAGAAGCACCTGCCAAACCTGTACCTACAACGATAACGTCGAGCTTTAACTTATTCTTTGGGTTAACCAAACGCTGGTGAGCCTTATAGTTGGTCCACTTCTCAGCAACTGGTCCTTCAGGTATTCTAGAATTTAATGTTTTTGCCATAATCTTTTTTAATACTTAAATGATTACACGAATTATGCGCAGCACAAAGATGGAGCGCAACCGAAAGCGAATGCCAATACAACTACGATGAAGAGGAGAAGCAGGATGGTAGAGTAAATCATACCAATCATCTTCCAACGGCAGAACCAAGTCTTACCGCTCCAACCGAGAGTCTGAATAGCACTCCAGAAACCGTGAGTGAGGTGGAACCAAAGAGCTACCAACCAGATGATGTAGAGAACTACGAATACTGGGTTAGCGAAGGTGTCCTGAATGAATGCGAAGCCATCTGATGGGCAGTGGCCGAAGCTTGTACCCAAAAGCTCAGCAAACATCATGTTGTACCAGAAGTTGAAGAGGTGAAGCAACAAACCGAGAACGATGATGATACCGAGCACCAACATGTTCTGGCTAGCCCACTCTACTTTCTCTGGCTTTGCTGTTACCTCGTAACGCTGGTTACCGCGAGCACGACGGTTCTGTGCTGTCAGGATGAAAGCGTAAACGATGTGACAAACTGCCAAAGCTGCCAAACCCAAAGTTGCAACTACGGCGTACCAGTTAGCACCCAACAATTCGCAAATCATGTTGTAAGCATCTCCTGAGAAGAGAGCAACAACATTCATGCAACCGTGGAATGTCAAGAATAGAATAAGAGCGATACCAGTTACTGACATCACTACCTTTCTACCAATAGATGAATTGATTAACCACATAAATGATTGAATTTTAATTATTTAACTGTTTGAAACTAATTTATATTCCACATTTTTCGTCCCTGCAATACCTATTTTTAGGCATTCTGCAATCCTCATTTCTAGGTATATTTTCGCAAGTCTGCTGCAAAATTACTATATTTTAATGATTTATCAAAGTATTTTTGCTAAAATTTCGATTTTATTTCTTACTTTTGCCGAAAATTAGAAAAAATATAGATTATGAGATTCAATTATGACGTTCTCGTTATCGGTGGTGGTCACGCCGGATGCGAGGCTGCAGCTGCCTCCGCAAACATGGGAGCCAAGACCTGCTTGATAACGATGGACATGAACAAGATTGGTCAGATGAGTTGCAATCCTGCCATCGGAGGCATAGCAAAGGGACAGATTGTACGAGAGATTGACGCACTGGGCGGACAGATGGGTATTGTCACTGACAAGACCGCCATCCAGTTCAGAATGCTGAACATCGGCAAGGGACCAGCCGTATGGAGTCCTAGAGCACAATGCGACCGTGGTAAATTCATCTGGGAGTGGAGAACCATGCTCGACCACACCGACAACCTCGACATCTGGCAAGACCAGGCCGACGAGTTGCTCGTTGCCGACGGAGAAGCCATCGGTGTGCGCACCATCTGGGGCGCTGAGTTCTACGGCAAGAGCATCATCATTACTGCCGGCACTTTCCTCAACGGACTGATGCACGTGGGCAGAAAGATGGTAGAAGGTGGCAGATGCGCAGAACCTGCCGTTCATCATTTTACAGAAAGTATCACCCGATGGGGAATCACCACTGCAAGAATGAAAACGGGAACACCGGTCCGCATCGACAAGCGCAGCGTCCACTTTGAAGATATGGAAGAGCAACCTGGCGACAGCGACTTCCATCAATTTTCATACATGGGCGATCATCGCATACTGAAGCAACTTCCTTGCTGGACATGTTACACCAACAAGAAGGTTCACGACATTCTGAAAAGCGGACTCGATGACTCTCCTTTATATAATGGTCAGATTCAAAGCACCGGTCCTCGCTATTGTCCAAGTATCGAGACCAAGCTCGTCACCTTCCCAGACAAGGAACAGCATCCGTTATTTCTGGAGCCAGAAGGCGAAGACACGAATGAAATGTATCTGAACGGATTTTCATCAAGTATGCCGATGGACATCCAGCTGAAGGCTCTCCATGAAATCCCGGCATTGAGAGACGCCAAGATTTACCGACCAGGTTACGCCATCGAGTACGATTACTTCGACCCTACCCAACTCAAGCATTCGCTGGAGTCGAAAATCATCAAGGGTCTCTTCTTTGCCGGACAGGTGAACGGAACCACCGGTTACGAGGAAGCTGGAGGCCAAGGCACCGTTGCAGGAATCAACGCAGCCCTACATTGTACAGGCGACAAGACTTTCGAAATGAAACGAGACGAAAGTTACATCGGCGTACTCATCGATGACCTCACAACAAAGGGAGTTGACGAGCCTTACCGAATGTTCACCTCAAGAGCCGAATATCGCATCCTACTCCGACAAGACGACGCCGACTCCCGACTCACCGAGAAAGCATACGAGCTGGGCATTGCCAAACGCGACCGTTACGACTGGTGGATGGAGAAGAAAAATGCCATCGAAAGAATCATTGACTTCTGCGCAAACTATCCTATCAAGAAAGACGAGATCAATCCAAAACTTGAGGCTCTAGGCACAACACCACTTCGAGCAGGCTGCAAACTTATCGACCTCGTTGCCCGTCCTCACTTGAACCTTCAAAATCTATCGGAGATTATTCCCGACCTGAAGACAGCGATGGATGCGTCAGCCAATCGAAAAGAAGAGATTGCAGAAGCGGCAGAAATCAAAATGAAGTACAAAGGATACATCGATCGAGAACGACTCTTCGCAGACAAGATGCACCGACTGGAGAACATCAAAATCAAAGGACGCTTCAAGTATTCCGAGATACTGGAAATCTCCACAGAAGGCCGTCAAAAGCTTGAACGAATCGATCCGGAAACCTTAGCTCAGGCAAGTCGAATTCCAGGAGTTTCTCCAAGCGACATCAACGTACTGCTGGTACTGCTAGGGAGATAATCGGTCATACGGAGAAAGCTGCGCCAGACCCAATTGTTCCACGTGAAACGCAACACGCATAAAATACTTGATATATAGACAATTAAACGTGGTTACATCAAGTGTTTTATAGTTAAAGTAAAACTTTATGTTTCATGAAACAAAAGAGGATAAAACCGAAGAAAAGGAATAAGAACAGTACGTATTAACGGGCAAAATGGAGGTACAAGACCAAGAAGTCACAACCCGTTTCATACGATAGGAAACAAGATAAAAAAGAAAGAGAATAAGTATTAATAAATAAACAAAAAAGTAATGAATAATCAGCTATTATTAGACAATCTGCGTTGCATTCCAGATTGGCCAATCAAGGGTGTAAACTTCCGCGATGTAAGCACCCTTTTCAAGAATCCAGATTCTCTCAAAGAGATTTGTGACGAGATGTACGAGATCTACAAAGATAAGGGAATTACCAAAATCGTAGGCATCGAATCACGTGGTTTCGTGATGTCTTCTGCCCTCGCAATCCGTCTCGGCGCAGGCGTAGTTTTATGCCGAAAGCCAGGTAAGCTTCCATGCAAAACCGTACAGGAAAGCTATGCGAAAGAATACGGTATGGACACCATCGAAATCCACGAAGATGCCATCAACGAGAACGACATAATCCTCCTTCACGACGACCTTCTCGCTACCGGCGGAACCATGAAGGCAGCCTGCAATCTGGTGAAGAAATTCCACCCAAAGAAGGTGTATGCAAACTTTATCATCGAACTCGTAAACGAGAATTTCGAAGGCAAAAAGAACTTCGATGAGGATGTAGAAGTATCTACGTTATTGCAGTTGTAAAGCATGAAAAATGCTTGATTAATGCATATAATTCTGCAGCTATAAAGCATACGGGCGTTGCCGTTTCACGTGAAACAGCAACGCTCTTTCACCCTATTTTAACCCCATAAAGGTATGACGAAACAAGAAAATGAGGAAAGATTAGCGCGGTTAAAAAGCATCGTTTTAAGCATGCCGGAGAAACCGGGAAGCTATCAATATTACGACGAGAATCACACGATTATATATGTAGGAAAGGCGAAAAATCTGAAGAGAAGAGTATCTTCCTACTTCCATAAAGAGGTAGATAGATACAAGACAAAGGTACTTGTTTCTAAGATTTTCGACATCTCATACACCGTCGTCAATACCGAAGAAGATGCACTTTTGCTGGAAAACAGCCTTATTAAAAAGTATAATCCAAGGTATAATGTTTTGCTGAAAGACGGCAAAACCTACCCCTCTATATGCGTTACAAACGAGTATTTTCCACGCATTTTCAAGACTCGCCATATCAATAAAAAGGCGGGAACATTCTTCGGTCCTTACCCTCATATAGGCAGTATGTATGCAGTTTTAGAGGTCATCAAAAAGCTCTACAAACCACGCACATGCCGCTTTCCCATCACAAAACAAGGCGTTGCTGAAGGCAAATATAAACCCTGTTTAGAGTATCATATTCACAACTGCGGAGCACCTTGCATCAACAAACAAAGCTACGAGGAATATCAGGAAAACATGCGCCAAGCACGTGAAATTCTGAAAGGAAACACCCGGGAAGTTGGCAAATATCTCTATGACTTGATGATGAAAAATGCCGAACTTCTCCGCTTTGAGATAGCAGAAGAATACAAAAAGAAGTATCAGTTGCTGGACGAATTTGAGGCAAAAAGCGAGGTGGTAAGCCATACCATTACCGACGTAGACGTCTTCACCATCGTTAATGATGACGCCATGAAGAATGCCTTCATCAACTATATTCACGTGAAAAACGGCACCATCAACCAGAGCTTCACCTACGAGTATAAGCGCAAGCTGGAGGAGAGTGACGAGGAACTTCTGATTACTGCCATACCGGAAATCAGAGAGCGTTTCCACTCTACTTCGAAAGAGATTATCGTGCCTTTCGAGATGGAATGGAAACTGAAAGATGCCATCTTCTTCGTGCCTCAGAGAGGCGACAAGAAACACCTTCTGGAGCTATCGGAAATGAACTGCAAGCAGTATAAATTCGACCGTCTGAAGCAGGCAGAAAAGCTCAATCCGGAACAGAAGCAAACTCGATTGATGAAGGAATTGCAGGTAAAACTAAAGCTGCCAAAACTGCCTTATCAGATAGAATGCTTCGATAATTCCAACATATCGGGCACGGATGCCGTAGCTGGATGTATAGTATATAAAGGTATGAAACCATCAAGAAAGGACTATAGAAAATACAACATCAAGACGGTGGAAGGACCAGATGACTATGCTTCGATGCAGGAGGTGGTAAGACGAAGATACAGCCGCATGATAGAGGAAGAGACTCCCCTGCCAGACCTTATCATAACCGATGGTGGCAAGGGGCAGATGGAGGTGGTAAGAGAGGTGATAGAAGACGAACTGCACCTGGAAATCCCTATCGCAGGTCTTGCCAAGGACGATCGCCATCGCACCAACGAACTCCTCTACGGTTTCCCGCCACAAACCATCGCTCTACCACCAGAAAGCGAGCTTTTCAAGGTATTGACGCAGATACAGGACGAGGTACATAGATACGCCATCACCTTCCATCGTGACAAGCGCAGCAAGCACGCCCTGCATTCGGAACTAGACGATATCAAAGGCATCGGTCCCAAGGCAAAAGAGGCGCTCCTAAGCAAGTTCAAGAGCGTGAAAAAGATAAAAGAAACATCACAGGAACAGCTTTCAGAGGTATTAGGACCTCATAAAGCTGAGATTCTCGTGAAATATTTCACAGAAAAGAGCGAGAATATGAAATAAAAGTCGTATATTTGCAGTTGAAACTAAATAATAATAATAATAAAGATTGAACAGAACCCAGGATTCCACAAAATGCTATTCATAAAGTTCAATGTTCAACATTCAAATTTCAAAGTAGTAATATGAGAATAGTAATACAGCGTGTCGGCCATGCCTCTGTTACCATCGAAGGAGAAGTAAAATCAGCCATCAAACAAGGCTATCTTATCCTTCTTGGCATTGAGGAAAGCGACAGATCTGAAGACGTAGATTGGTTGGTTAGAAAGGTCATAGGCCTTCGTGTTTTCGACGACGAAAATCACGTAATGAACCGCTCTATCATGGATGTAAACGGCGAGGTTCTGGTGATTAGCCAGTTCACCCTTTTCGCCAGCTACAAGAAGGGTAATCGCCCTAGCTGGCTAAGAGCTGCCAAGCACGAAATCAGTGTCCCACTCTATGAAGAGTTCTGCAAGAAGCTATCCGATGCACTCGGAAAGCCTGTAGGAACAGGCGAATTTGGTGCCGACATGAAGGTAGAATTACTGAATGATGGTCCTGTTACCATCATGATGGACACCCATAATAAGGAGTAAAAAACAAACATTCGAGAATAGATGGAAAAGATTTTAAAATATAAAAGTTGGTTCCTAGCTATAGGAATAATCATAACGTTTACCTTTTCTCAAAGGTTCTTAAACAATCCATGGGCAGAGTATGCAGGTGAAACCCTCGTTACCATTGGCTTGAATATGGAGTTCATCAGCGACAAAATGGAGAATGGAAAAATCGGTATCTATAACACCATTGCCGCTATATTCATGACTGGATTATGGCTATGTTTGACTTATTTCATAATTAAAGATCATCTGTTATGACTATAAAAGAAGCACAGGAAGCAGTAGATAAGTGGATCAAGGAATATGGCGTTCGCTATTTCAGCGAACTTACCAATATGGCTTGTCTTACGGAAGAAGTAGGAGAACTGGCTCGTGTCATCGCCCGAACATACGGCGACCAGAGCTTCAAGAAGGGCGAAAAGCCTAACCTCGGCGAGGAAATGGCAGACGTTCTCTGGGTTCTCATCTGTCTTGCCAATCAAACGGGGATAGATCTTACAGAAGAACTTCAGAAAAGTATCGACAAAAAGACCCAAAGGGATTCGGAAAGACATAAGAATAACCCGAAATTGAAGGAATAAACAACCCGAAATTGAAAGGAATAAAACACCCGAAATGAAGGGAATCATATAAATAACTTAACTTTAATAATTAAAAAAGTAACATCAAGTATGAGCAGTATTAAAGAACAGGTTCTTGCACAGCAGGGACAGTATAGCGAGTCGGACGACAAGTATTTATCTGTATTGAAACAGTATAATTGCGACCTCAACGATGAGGAAATTGCAGCAGAAGTGAAGAAGATTCTCGATGAGAAGGTAGCTGAGAATGAGACTATGGAGGTGAAGAAGTTCCTCTTCGGCAGTATCGAGCTTACTTCTCTTCACACAGAAGATACAGAAGAAAGCATCCTGGCAATGATTGAAAAGGTAAACCAGTTTGCAAAGGATTATCCAGAACTTCCTCATGTAGCAACCGTATGCACCTACCCTAACTTTGCAGGTCTTATCAGTCAGAGTTTGGAGGTAGATGGCGTAGAAATCGCAGTAGTAAGCGGCAATTTCCCATCTTCACAGACATTCATCGAGGTAAAGATTGCCGAGACAGCCATGGCTATTAAGGATGGAGCTACAGAGGTAGATATCGTAATGCCTGTCGGTAAGTTTTTCAGTGAAGATTACGAAGGTCTCTGCGATGATATTCAGGAACTCAAGGAAACTTGTGGTGAGCATAAGATGAAGTGCATCCTGGAAACAGGAAACTTAAAGAACTGCAGCAACATCATGAAGGCTTCAGTTCTGGCAATGTATGCTGGTTCAGACTACATCAAGACTTCAACCGGTAAGGAGAAGATTTCTGCTACTCCAGAGGCTGCCTACGTTATGTGCCAGGCTATCAAGGCATACTACGAGAAGACGGGCATCCAGATTGGTTTCAAGCCTGCAGGTGGCATTAACACCGTTCACGATGCTGTGGTATACTATACTATCGTAAAGGAAGTCTTAGGCGAGAAATGGTTGACCAACCAGTGGTTACGACTGGGAACATCACGCTTGACAAACATCCTTTTGAGCGAAATCGTAGGTAAGGAAATCAAGTACTTTTAAAGATACGCCAAGAAAGAATAAAAGTACTTAGAATAGGGGTAAAACCCTAAGTATAAGATTAATAACAAAATCGCCCTGAAATGGTAAAAGCATTCATAGACAATGCTTTTGTCTTCTCAGGGCGACTATTTTTATAAGAGTCAACAAGCGAATTATGCTTTGCGCTCAATCACAAAATCAAGATAAGCCTTCAAGGCATTATATACATCCTTGTCTTCAACATAGTTATCAAGGAAATCCATAGCCTCAGCATGAAAATCCCACATGCGCCTGTCTGCATATTCAATACCGCTATTCTCCTTTGTGAAAGCAACTAACTGAGCTATTTCATCTTGGGAAACCGTATGCGCTTTAACCTTTCTTGCCAACTTTATCATCTCCTCATCACCAGTAGCTTTCAAAGCATAGATAACAGGAAGAGTGAGTTTACCTTCTGTCATATCATTACCAGTAGGTTTACCTATCTCCTTAGAATCGTAATAATCAAAAATATCATCACGAATTTGGAAGATAATACCCAGATTCTGACCAAAGCGCTTAGCCGCTTCTATCTGCAATTTTGAAGCATTTGCTGACATGGCACCGATACCGGCACAAGCCTCAAAGAGAGCAGCAGTCTTCTGTTTAATAACCTGATAATAGATATCTTCCGAGATTTCTTCATTACTGATACTGTTCAACTGAAGTATCTCTCCATTTGACAAGATACGTCCCAACTCAGCAAGATCTCGAACAATCTCTTCAGAATGAGAATAAGAAACATGAAGCAAGGCAGTAGAGAGAATAAAATCACCTACTAACACTGCAACCTTATTATTATATGTGGCATTGACGCTAGCTTGGCCACGGCGCTCCCCACTCTCATCCACAACATCATCATGCACAAGAGAAGCTGTGTGAAGAAGCTCCAATCCTACTGCAGAATGCTGTGTGACGGTAGAAATTTTACCAAAATTACGGGCCATCAACAAGATGAGCATAGGTCGCATACGTTTTCCTGCACGCTGACGTATGTGATCGAGCACCTGAGAAAGAAGCCCGTCACTATGCATCAAAGACTTGTTGAACAAATCTATGAAATCTGCCAATTCAGCCTCAATAGGCTGCTTGATAAGTGATAAATAGTCCATTGAATATGAGTAAATCTACTAAATTTCTAAATTTTGATACAAAATTAATCAATTCTTCTTGAAATATCGCATTTTTTTAGTAATTTTACACCACAAAAATGAATATTATGGATAAATTGTTCCTTTTAGACGCTTATGCGCTCATTTATAGGTCGTATTACGCCTTTATGAAGTCTCCTCGTATCAATTCGAAGGGACTCAATACTTCGTGTGTCATGGGATTTTGCAATACCCTCAACGAGATACTTACCAAGGAGAAACCTACCTATATTGCGGTGGCTTTCGACCATGGCAAGACCTTCCGTCATGAGGCTTTTCCTGCATATAAAGCTCAGCGAGAAGAAACTCCTGAAGACATTAAAATCTCAGTCCCTATCATCAAAAATATCCTGGAAGCCTACCATATTCCAATCCTACAGGTAGACGGTTTCGAGGCAGATGACATCATTGGAACTATAGCAATTCAAGCAGGAGAAAAAGGTATTGAAACCTATATGCTGACACCAGATAAAGACTATGGTCAGCTGGTTCGAGACAACGTATACATGTTCCGACCAAGGCATGGTGGTGGATATGAAAAATTAGGAGTGGAAGAGATTGAAGAAAAATACAGCATCGCTTCCCCACTTCAGGTAATTGACCTACTTGCTTTAATGGGAGACTCTGCTGATAATTTCCCGGGCTGCCCAGGTGTTGGAGAAAAGACAGCTGTCAAACTCATCAATGAGTTTGGTAGTGTAGAAGGCTTGATTGAAAATTCATCTAAAGTAAAAGGCAAACTTCGAGAAAAAGTAGAAGGAGCTATTGAAGATATCAAGATCTCGAAATTCTTGGCAACCATCAGAACGGATGTTCCTGTTGACTTGAAAATGGAAGACTTGAAATTGGTAGAGCCAGACAACGCCAAGTTGGATGAAATCTTCACAGAACTAGAGTTTAAGTCGTTCGCTAACCGAGTTCTTAAAAAACCTCAAAAGGTGCAAACAAAACCTATGGGAGAGCTCGATTTATTTGGCGCACAGCCAGCAGATGGTCAAGAAGAGCAAAAAAACACGAGTTTTGACACCATTAAAACTGTTGAGCATTCATACAAACTCATTGAAACAGAGGAAGATGCAAAATCTCTTTATGACTATTTAATTACAAAGCAAATTTTAAGTCTAGATACAGAGACCACATCTACGGTTGCAATCGATGCAGAATTGGTAGGATTAAGCTTTGCAGTCAAAGAGAAAGAGGCTTTCTATGTAGCGATCCCAGCAAATCGTGAAGAAGCCTTAAAAATCGTAAACATCTTTAAACCACTCTATGAAAACCCTGAAATCTTGAAAGTGGGACAAAACATCAAGTACGACTACGAGGTCTTGATGAACTATGGAGTAGAGATTCAGGGAAAGATGTTCGACACGATGCTCGCCCACTACATCATCCAACCAGAACTCTATCACAACATGGATTATCTGGCAGAGGTATTCCTTCATTACCAAACTGTCCACATCGAAGAGTTGATTGGCCCAAAGGGAAAGAATCAGAAATCAATGCGCGACCTCGCTCCATCCGAAGTTTACGAGTATGCAGCTGAAGATGCAGATATCACACTGAGATTGAAAAATGTATTGGAACCAAAACTCAAGGAGATAGATTGTGAAGACCTGTTCTGGAATGTAGAAATGCCACTGGTACCGGTTCTTGCCCACATGGAGATGAACGGAGTATGCATCGACACGGATACTTTAAAGGAAACGTCTAATAATTTAACCAACCGACTCTCAGAAATAGAACACCATATCTATGAGTTGGCTGGCGAATCCTTCAATATTGGCTCCCCTCGCCAAGTAGGAGAAATCCTCTTCGGAAAGATGAAGATTGTAGAGAAGCCAAAGAAGACGAAAACGGGACAGTATGTGACAAGCGAAGAAGTGCTACAACAATTACGCAGCAAGAGTCCTATCATTGATGAGATTCTGAATTACAGAGGTTTAAAGAAACTTCTCAGCACCTACGTAGATGCTCTTCCAAAGCTTATCAATCCTCGTACAGGACATATTCACGCTTCCTTCAACCAGGCAATTACTGCAACTGGTCGCCTTTCTTCAAGCGATCCTAACCTACAGAATATTCCTGTACGTGATGATGACGGAAAGGAGATACGTCGATGCTTTATTCCAGAGCCAGGTTGTCTATTCTTTTCAGCAGACTACTCCCAGATAGAGCTTCGTATCATGGCGCATTTGAGTGAAGATCCAAACATGGTAGAAGCATTCCGGGAAGGTTCCGATATCCACGCAGCTACTGCTGCCAAAATCTGGCATGAGGACATCAAAGACGTCACCGATACACAACGTAAGAAGGCAAAGACCGCCAACTTCGGAATCATCTATGGCATTACTACCTACGGACTTGCCCAGCGCATGAACATCGAAAACAAGGAGGCGAAGCAAATAATCGAAGATTACTTCCGTACCTTCCCCGGTGTTCAGGCATATATGGAGAAATCTAAGGAAATGGCAAGAGAAAAAGGCTATGCCGAAACTCTCTTCCACAGAAGACGTTATCTGCCAGATATCAACAGTAAGAACGGTACAGTAAGAGGCTTCGCAGAGCGCAATGCCATCAATGCTCCTATCCAAGGTTCCGAAGCAGACATCATCAAGGTTGCCATGATCAGAATCTTTAACCGATTCAAGACTGAAGGCATCAAGAGCAAGATGATAATCCAAGTACACGATGAACTCAACTTCTCTGTCTTCCCTGAGGAAAAAGAGAAAGTAGAGAAGATTGTTGTAGAAGAAATGCAGAATGCTTATAAGCTCTGTGTACCTTTAGTAGCCGATGCCGGCTGGGGGAAAAACTGGCTAGAAGCACATTAATAAAATAGAATAAATAGCAAAAGCTATTCCCAAAACTTCAGGTCCCGATGTAGATATTTCGTCTATATCGGGCCTTTTCTTTTGCATATTCTTACAACCATCTGCTTAGCATTACAATCCGCTTTCTTTATATAATAAGGTGATAATGTTAACATTACGTTAAAGTATGAAAATAATTGCCCAAAAGTTTGGAACTTATTGAAAAAAAGCATACCTTTGCAGTGTTCTATTGAAGTAGTACACTAAAACATTAAAGATTATGATACAGATTAAAGACATTGATTTCAGATACCCAGGTAGCAAGCACCTTGTATTTAGAGATTTCTCTTTGGAACTCAAGGAGAACAACATTTATGGCTTGCTCGGTAAGAACGGTACAGGCAAGAGCACCCTGCTCTACCTCATCAGCGGATTGCTCCGCCAGCAACAAGGTACCGTTCTCGTGGATGGCATTTCGGCACAAGATCGCAGAGCAGAGATGCTGAAGGACATCTTCATGGTGCCCGAAGAGTTTGAACTGCCCAACGTTTCCCTCGCCACCTACGTGAAGATGAACCAGGAGTTCTATCCTAACTTCTCGCAGGAAGTATTGGACCGTTGCCTCAAGGATTTTGATTTACCACTCTCTCTCAAGTTGAACGAACTCTCGATGGGACAGAAGAAGAAGGTATTCATGAGTTTCGCACTCGCCACGGGTACCCGCTTTCTTCTGATGGACGAGCCAACCAATGGTCTCGACATCCCATCGAAGAGCCAGTTCCGTAAGGTCATCGCCAATAATATGACGGAAGACCGCACCCTCATCATCTCTACTCATCAGGTGCACGATGTAGAGTCGTTGCTCGACCACATCATCATCATGAACCAGAGCCAGCTCCTGCTGGATGCTTCGGTTTCAGACATCTGCGAGAAATACACCTTCGAGTACCGCAACCCACAGGAGATGGACGACACCGTGCTCTACGCCGAACCAACCCTGCAGGGCAATGCCGCCATCTGCAAGCGACAGGAGGGTGAACAGGAAACACAGATGAATCTGGAATTGCTGTTCAATGCAGTGATTGGCGGAAAACTTGCCGAGTAAGAGCTATTCATCAAGCTCACATCAAGTTCATCAAGATTATCGAGAATTAGAAAAATATAAAATCATCTTTAAATAACAACGATTATGAACAAGACTTTTGATTTACATAGATTCGGAATGGTGCTGCGTTGGGACTTGCTTACCAACTGGAAAAGCTATTTCTACAGTATAGCAGGATTGGCTATCGGCATCATCATGCTTTCCATTTCCATGCTTTATTCTTTTCCTCATAGCCATTTTATAGTAGAAGGAGATTTGGGTAATTACTACGAAGGTAACATGACAGGATTCCTTGCCGCTATTGTCATATTGTTTTTCTTCATATCTCCCTGCAACATCTTTAGCAATATGAAGACCAAGCTGCAACGTGAGAATTTCATGATGTTGCCAGCCAACAATCTGGAAAAATATGCAGCTCGTTTCCTGATGATGAGTGTAGGCAGTATCCTCATGATGCTCATTGCTACACTTATAGCCGACTTCGTGCAGTTTGTATTGAGCTTCTTCATGACTCCCGGTTACCATGCAAGTATCATCGGAAGTTCTCTAAGTCAAATCTACAAAGCCGCAACCAATACCGGTGACAATCCTATCTGTATCTTAGCGGGGCAATATAAAATAGATGCAGCCATACTCGGATGGAGCTTTCTCACCATGATTTACTCCTTCTGCCTGCTAGGCGGCACATTCTTCCGCAAACAGCCAATCATCCTGACAGCCGTATCTGGCATTATCATTTTCATGATTATAGGTTATTGTGGCAGCGAACTTGAAGAATGGGGAGCTTTCGATTTCTTCAAGCATTTTAACTATGATAATCCGGGCACTTCTCTCTGCATCGCCATCTTCTGGTCGGTCGTTTTCCTTGCTTTGGCAGCCTTCAGCCTCTGGGCATCCTACAAGCTCTTCACCCGTATGCAGGTAATCTGCAACAAGTGGATCAACATCTAGGAGAAGAAAAGAAGTATGAAAAGAAAATATCGATAAGAATGATAAAACTTTAAAACAAAAGTATTATGATTTTCAGTAATGATAAAGCGATATACGTACAGATAGCCGAGCGATTGAGCGATGAGATTCTGGCGGGCAAGTACAAGGAGGACGAGCGAATACCGAGCGTCAGGGAATACGCCGTGCTGCTGGAGGTAAATGCCAACACAACCGTGAAGGCATACGACCTGCTTGCCACCGATGAGATCATCTACAACAAGCGAGGCCTGGGCTACTTTGTTTCCGCAGGAGCCAAGAAGCAAATCAAAAAGACCCGCAAGAAGGAGTTTATGAAAGAAAGACTCCCGGAACTCGCCCGACAAATGCAGCTTCTCGACATCTCCATCGATGAAGTGAAGGAAGAGTTGGAGAAGAATCTCAAAAAGATAAGAATATGATGACACTATTTATCTTAAAAAGTATATTTTTAACTACTATCTTTGCCTTATATATAATAAGGTGGATATAATCACGTTTTTAAAAAAGGGCTACGCTTGCAACTTTCTGAAGGTTGCAAGCGTCTAACGTTTAAAATTCATATCAATAAACAAACGTATTATATGTCATTAATTCATCTAAAAGACGTCAACAAGACCTATCAGGGTGCTCAGCCACTCCATGTGCTGAAGGGCATCGACCTCGACATCGAACGTGGCGAGTTCGTCAGCATCATGGGTGCTTCCGGCTCGGGAAAATCCACCTTATTAAATATATTGGGTATTCTCGACAACTACGATACGGGCGAATACCGACTCAATGATGTGCTCATCAAAAACCTCTCGGAAACCCGTGCTGCCGAATATCGCAACAAGATGATCGGCTTCATCTTCCAGTCGTTCAACCTCATCTCGTTCAAGACAGCGGTGGAAAACGTGGAGCTTCCACTCTTCTACCAGGGCGTGAGTCGCAAGAAGCGCCACGAACTGGCAATGGAATATCTCGAAAAACTGAGCTTGAAGCAATGGGCCAACCATTATCCCAACGAGATGTCGGGAGGACAGAAGCAGCGTGTAGCCATCGCCCGTGCCCTCATCACCAAACCCGAAATCATCCTTGCCGATGAGCCTACCGGAGCCCTCGACTCCAAAACGAGCGTGGAAGTGATGGACCTGCTGAAGGAACTGCACCAGAAAGAGGGAATGACCATCGTGGTGGTAACCCACGAAAGTGGTGTTGCCAACGAGACCGATAAGGTTATCCATATCAAGGACGGACTCATCGGAAGCATCGAAGACAACAGAGACCATCATCTCGTATCGAAAGACTACGTGAAGTAACATTGAACTTGGAACATGAGAGAATTAATCAAAGAAATATGGAGCACGTCGAAGCGCAACAAGCTCCGCACTTCGCTCACGGGATTTGCCGTTGCCTGGGGAATCTTCATGCTGATATTCCTGCTGGGCGCCGGCAACGGACTGATTAATGCCCAGCTGCAGCAAAGCACCCGATTCCTTGCCAACTCCATGCGAGTATTCCCGGGCGAAACCTCCAAGGCTTACAAGGGACTGAAGGAAGGCAGAAGCATCACGCTCAACGACAGGGACATCCTCATCAGCAACCAGACCTATGGTCAATACGTGGATGATGTGGGTGGAAGATTGGAACAGTATAACGTGAACATCAACTACGGCGATAATTATGTGGCAAGCCAGTCATTGGTGGGTGTGGCTCCTACACATCCCAAAATCGACAAGACGGAGCTGATTGCCGGACGATTCATCAACGAAATCGATATGAAGGACCAGCGCAAGAATGTGGTGCTGAGCCGAAGCCAGGCCAAGGAACTCAGCAAAGACTACCGTTCGCTGGTGGGCAAGAACGTAAAGATCAGCAACCTCAACTTCCAGGTGGTAGGAATTTACAAGGATGATGAATCGCGCAACAATACCGATGCTTTCATCGCCTACTCCACCATAAAGACCATCTACGCCAAGGGCGATGATGCAGGAAGTCTGGAGTTCACCATCAAGAATCTGAAGACCAAGGAAGATAACGAGCAGTTTGAGAAGAACTATCGTGCCAGCATCAACAACAACCACCAGGCTGCACCTGATGACGATCGCACCATCTGGCTCTGGAACCGATACATGGACAATATCCAGATGAACCAGGGAATCGCCATCATGCAGACTGCCCTCTGGATAGTAGGTCTGTTCACTCTGCTGAGCGGCATCGTGGGCGTAAGCAACATCATGCTCATCACCGTAAAGGAGCGAACCCGAGAGTTTGGCGTAAGAAAAGCCATCGGTGCCAAACCTTGGTCGATACTGAAGCTCATCATCACCGAGAGCATCATCATCACCTCGTTCTTCGGCTACATCGGAATGGTCTGCGGCGTGGCAGCAAACGAAATCATGGACGCAACCATCGGCCACACCACCGTAGATACCGGACTGTTTAAAGCCGCCATGTTTGTGAACCCTACGGTGGGCCTCGGCACCTGCATCGGTGCTACCATCGCCATCGTCATCGCAGGCACCATCGCCGGACTCATCCCAGCCATCAAGGCTGCAAGAATCCGACCGATAGAAGCGCTGAGAGCAGAATAAACTATAAATTATTATTATGCGATTAGATTTAGATACATATAAAGAGATTCTCGACACCATCACGAGAAACAAGAGCCGCAGTCTGCTCACGGGCTTCGGCGTGTTCTGGGGCGTGTTTATGCTCATCGCCCTGATGGGTGGCGGCCAGGGACTGAAGGAGATGCTGCAAAACAACTTCGCAGGCTTCGCCACCAACACCGCCATCATCTGGGCGCAGAACACCACCAAACCCTACAAGGGATTCAACAAGGGGCGTTCCTGGCAGATGGAAGAGAAAGACCTGGAGCGACTGCGCCACAGGGTGCCCGAACTCGATGTCATCACCCCGCTACTCTTCGGAGGCAACAAGTCGGTGGTGTTTGGCGACAAGAAATTCAGCGGCAGCACGCAGGGTGTGAATCCCGATTACGCCCAGGTTTCCGCACCTAAAATGTTTTACGGCAGATACATCAACGAGATGGATGTGCGCCGCCAGCGCAAGGTTTGCGTCATCGGCAAACAGATTTACAAGACCCTCTTCCCCGGCGGCGGTGACCCGTGCGGCAAGAGCGTGCGAGTGGATTCCACCTATTACACGGTGGTGGGTGTAGATTACCGCTCGGGAAATGGCATCAACTTCGGCGGTAGAGCCGACGAAACCATCACCATTCCGCAATCTGTGCTCCGCACCGCCTACAACCGCGGAACCGCCATCGACATCATCGCCACCACGGGTAAGCCGGGCGTGGTAATGAGCAGCATCGCCCAGCGAATGCGTGAAACCATAGCCAGGGCTCACAACATCGACCCTTCAGACGAAAAGGGAATCATGGTGTTCAATACGGAGGTGCTCTTCCAGATGCTCGACAATCTGTTTAAGGGCGTCAACTTCCTCATCTGGCTGGTAGGTATCGGCACCCTTCTCGCCGGCGCCATCGGAGTTTCCAACATCATGATGGTAACGGTGAAGGAGCGAACCACCGAGATAGGCATTCGCCGAGCCATCGGAGCCACGCCTAAGATGATTCTCTCGCAAATCATCTCAGAGAGTATTCTCCTCACCCTGGTAGCAGGCATGAGCGGCATCATCTTCGGAGTAGCCATCCTGCAGATGCTGGAAATGGCGAACACCACGGATGGCATTCTCACCGCCCACTTCCAGGTAGATTTCTGGACAGCCATCTCTTCAGCCATCCTCATCTGCATCCTCGGCGGTCTTGCCGGACTTGCCCCAGCGTGGCGAGCCATGAGCATCAAGCCGGTAGATGCAATGAGAGACGAATAAAAGAAAAATAAGATATAAAAGATATGAAAAAGTATTCAAAGTTGATAGTTGCGGCGATAGTCGCCTTGATTTTCATCGGAACCTTCGTGTTCCTTTATGAGAAATCACAGCCTAAGCCTGTGGAATATACCGAGTTTACCCCAAAGATGGGCGATGTGTTGAAGACCACAGTGATTACGGGTAAGATAGAGCCTCGCAACGAGGTGAACGTAAAGCCTCAGATCAGCGGTATCATCACCGAAATCTGCAAGCAGGCAGGCGATTTCGTGCAGGCAGGCGAGGTAATCGCCAAGGTAAAGGTGATTCCGGATATGGGGCAGCTCAGTTCGGCGCAGGCTCGTGTGCGCCTTGCCGAAATTAACCTGAAGCAGGCACAGGTAAACTATGGTCGCGAGGAACAGCTCTACAAGAAGCAGCTGGTCAGCGCCGATGAGTTTGATAAGGTAAAACAGTCGTTGCAGCAGGCAAAGGAGGAGAAAGTTGCCGCCCTTGATGCGCTCGAAGTAGTTCGTGATGGTGTTTCCAAGAGCAACGCCAGTGCCTCTTCCACCCTCATCCGTTCTACCATTTCGGGAATTATCCTCGATATTCCTGTCAAGGTGGGTAACTCCGTGATTCTTGCCAACACCTTTAATGACGGAACCACCATCGCCAGTGTAGCAAACATGAACGACCTCATCTTCCGTGGCAACATCGATGAGACCGAGGTAGGCACTCTGGTAGTGGGAATGCCGATGAAGATTACCATCGGAGCGATGCAGGACCTGAAGTTTGACGCCGACCTGGAGTACATTTCTCCAAAGGCTGTAGAGAACAATGGTGCAAACCAGTTTGAGGTAAAGGCAGCCGTCCGTTCTGTAAAGGGTGGCAAGATCCGTTCCGGCTACAGCGCCAATGCCGAGATAGTATTATCCAAGGCTCTGAAGGTTCTCACCGTTCCGGAGAGTGCCATCGAATTCAGCGGCGACAGCACCTTTGTCTATATCGTAAAGGGCAGCGGCGAGAAGAAAACCTACGAGCGCAAGCAAGTAACCACCGGATTGAGCGATGGTGTGAACATCGAAATCAAGAAAGGTCTGAGCCTAAAGGACAAAGTAAGAGGTCCGCAGGTTGTGGCAGACAACAAGGATAACGAAGAATAATCTTAGCAGTATAGAATAAGTAGTAAAAGCCAAAGGGGGCATGAACACAAAATGCCCCCCTTTGGCTTTTACTACTTATTGATAACGTTTAAAATATCCTGACGTATCTTCTCATTGGTACCATTCACCATATAACGTATCAAGCCATCCTCACCTAGGACGATGAAGAGAGGAAAACCGCCTGAGCCAACAAATTTCACGAAATAATTATCACCATAAAGATGAGTCCAATTGAAGCCACGTGCCTCCGTTATCTTCCTTACCTTATCAGCTTTCTCGAAGTTTACAGAGAGAAATATCACATTAGGATACTTATTCTTCCACTCCGAAAGGATAGGCATTTCTCGCAAACAAGGTCCACAGCCTGAATACCATGCGTTGATTACTACCTTATGTCCCTTGAGCGACTGTTCTGTCCAAAGTTTTCCGTTCAAATCGTGCAAAACAAAGGAACCTGGCAACGGTTTGCCACTCAATGCGTCAGCATTCTCGTTATGCCTCGTCAAAGACAACATCTGCTGATAAGTCTCTATTCGGTCTTCTATCTCTGATAGAGATTTCACTCTACTGCGAGGTATCTCATATTTTTCCCATTCCTTAGGCATAGTAAAGTTGGGATACATCGTAAAAACCATCAAGTTGCCATTTTCTCCATACTTGATGGCTGACATATACTTCACCTTCGATACATCCAAAGGCAAATCCTTGACATAGAAATGTCGATTCACCATTATACTAGGAGACAGCAAACTATCTGCTTGTTCCTGTACGACAGGAGTTTCCTGTGCGCTTGCTGCAAAAGGCATCATCGCCAAAAGCAACGCCATCATCATTTGTTTTATCATTTTCTTTTCCATTGTATATCTCTTTTATATGTTTCCTACATACTTATTCTTATTAGAAAATACGCAACTCTTACCATTGAGTAAACTAAAGAAACGCACTTTTAACTTTTATTCGTATTGGTAACTTGCGGCCTTTTATTATTTTACCTTTCTGTAAAATATATAGATAGCATTCCAAATAAATAAAGAAAAAATACATGGAAAGAATATATCACTCCATTTATTTAAAATAACCCTTTCTATTATTTCTATTAAATAGACAACTTGTAAAGCTACTAAAAAAATCAGTATTGTATATTTAGTTATTTTTGTCATAATTGCTCCAATATTTTAAACTATAAACATAAATCGTTTAATGGCTGCTTCTCATGGCAAGGCAAGAGGTCCGCAAATCGTAGCCGATAACAATAAGGATGATGACGAGTAAGTCACCATCCTTATTGGATTATTAGAAATTATATTTTACGCTGAAAGTGCATCCGATAGGACGCAACTGATAAATGTATCGATAATTGCTCTCCTTTATCTGCTTATTGACCACATAAACCCTTTGATTTGTCAAGTTTTGGGCTAGCAACTCCAACTCTATGCTCTTCTTTTTATATCGGATGCCAGCATTGGCATCGCTCTCATGCTCCTGATGGTCTGCGTCCTTGAGCCAGTTCATGCTGACATCGCCGAACAACTCCAAGTCCTCTAACAAGAAGAAAGAAAGCCCAAAACTACCTTGGTGCTCTCGCATCGTAGTCCCCAAGTCCTTCACTCTATTTTGCATTTGGTAATAAGAGTACTCCAAAGACAAGTTCAGTTTGTCGCTCCAAAACGCCTGTTCCAATCGGGTATTTACCAGATAACGATCATTTACGAGTTTAAGCACATTGTCTTTCGACAGAATATTAGTATGGTAATTTCCCAAACTTGCCATCA